>JAZNRX010000021.1:0-8493 GCA_045590915.1 Acutalibacteraceae bacterium
TATCATGCTCTGCCTGTGAAAGAAGGTCTGCGGCAACAAATACGGGATCGGAATTTTTGTCAGCAATCACAAGAATTTCACTGGGGCCTGCAATCATGTCAATGGAAACCATACCGTACACCTGACGCTTTGCTTCCGCAACAAAAGCATTTCCGGGACCTACAATTTTATCTACCTTGGAAACGGTTTCTGTTCCGTATGCGAGGGCGGCTATTGCCTGTGCTCCGCCCACCTTGAATATACGGTCTACACCTGCAATTTTAGCCGCGGCAAGAATTACGGGATTGACCTTTCCGTCAGAAGACGGCGGTGTACAGATACATATTTCCTTGCAGCCAGCAATTTTAGCAGGAATTGAATCCATTAATACAGTCGAAGGATAAGCCGCAGTTCCGCCGGGAACATATAAGCCTGCTTTTTCTATGGGAATAACCTTCTGACCGATAACCACACCTGTTTTATCTGTATCAACAACAAAGCTGTTTCTTTTCTGGGCAGAATGGAATTCCCTGATATTTTCTGCGGCTTTTTTCAGAATTTCAATAAATTCGGGCTCAACATTCCGGAAGGCTTCCTCAATTTCTTCTGCAGATACCTCAAGAGATGTAAGTTTTGCTTTATCAAATTTTTCACAATATCTGAATAATGCGTCATCACCGTTTGCTTTTACATCCTCTAAAATTGCCGTAACAATATCCGAAACATCGCCTGTGGGATTGTTTCTGTCAAAAATTTCATCATTATTTATACCGGAATATTCATATATCTTAATCATTTTTGTTCCTCACATATTCTTCCATTGCGTTTTTGATTGCATTTATTCTTTCGGCTTTGAAGCTGTAGCTTGCCTTATTTGATATAAGCCTTGCACTTATGGGAACTATTGTTTCAAACGGTACAAGACCGTTTTCAAGAAGAGTTTTTCCTGTTTCAACTATATCAACAATAACATCGGAAAGTCCGAGGATGGGAGCAAGCTCTATAGAACCGTTAAGATGAATTATATCAATATCACGGCACATTGAAGCATAATATTTTGATGCGATATTTGAAAACTTTGTTGCAACCTTCAGTGTTCTTGATTTGTCGTCGCGAAAGCTGTCGGGAGCGGCAACTGCCATACGGCAAACACCCATTTTAAGATCTGTCAATTCATACACATCGGGTTCATACTCAAGAAGAATATCCTTTCCCGCAACACCTATATCTGCGGCTCCCCTTTCAACATAAATTGCAACATCAGATGGCTTCACCCAGAAATAACGCACACCCTTTTCTGCATTTTCAAAGGTGAGCTTTCTGTTATTTTCCTTAATTGCGGGACATTCGTAACCTGCTTTCTCGAAAATATCGTAAACCTTTTCACCGAGTCTTCCCTTGGGAAGTGCAATATTTATCATATCCATTTATACTTCCTCCCAATTTAATACTCGTTTATATCTTATATTTTCGGGAACTGCAGTCTGCACAATAACCGATTGACCTTGCGATATCAGATTTTCCGTATATTCAAGGACCTTGGCAGCATCTGCAAACGAATCAACAACGAGAACTGTATCAATATCATATTCAGGTGCTTCTGTTTTAAATCTTTCAAGACTGTCAAGATATACCGCAAAGCCTACGGCACCTGCATCTTCACCGATTTTTTTCATTAGCTTGTCATACTGACCGCCTGAAAGGACACAGACGGGAATTCCGTTTATATATCCCTTGAAAACTATTCCGCTGTAATAGCCTGCATCTGCAGAAAGTGAAAAATTGACACTCAGTCTTCCCTTATTGCTGTCACTTATATTGCTTTTAAGAACACATATAAATTCATCAAATGCTTTTTTTGTATTTTCGGACGATATAAACGCTTTAATGTCTTTTTCAAACTCAGCAGCATCAGCATAAGAGGAATTCAGAACATTTATGAGACATTTCTGCTCACTATTGATCTTGTTTTCACAATAAAGCTGCTCACAAATAGCAGAGCTTTTCATTTTTATTGAATTTTTCACATCACGGAGCACCTTACTGTCTATGTGTGCATCAAGAAGCAGTGCATCAAGAAGAGATGTGTGAGAAAGCTCAAGCCTGAAATCCCCGTCAATAACACCGAGACTTTTTATTGCAAGATGTAAAACCTCTGTAATTTCATATATTCCGATTTTTCCGATACATTCAAGTCCGGTCTGCATAATTTCCTTGAAACGACCGTTTGTACCTGAAACACGGTAAACATTCTCATTATAATACATTTTGCTTATAAGAGAGGTCTTACCCGAATAATTATTGATTATAGACAATGTTACGTCAGGCTTAAGTGCAAGAAGCTTTCCGTTTGTGTCGGTAAAGGTAATAATTCTGTCAGAAATAAGAAAATCCTTGTTTCTCACATAAAGGTCATATTCCTCAAATTTACTCATTTTATATTGAGAATATCCGAAGCTGCTGTACAATGTACGCAAGCCGTAAACTATTCTCTCCTCGTTTTTTAACAGACTTTCGTTAATCATTTGTTTTCCTCTTCACTCATTCTTGAAATAACAGTTTTATATCCGCCGTCTCCGTATTTAATGCATTTTCCCACTCTTGAAATGGTTGCAGTGCTGACACCGATTTCTTTGCTTATATCAAGATAATTTTTGCCATCAAGAAGACACTTTGCAACATCAAGGCGCTGAACAAAGGCTTCCATCTCCTGAATGGTGCACAGGTCACTGAAAAATGCCTCACACTCTCCTTCGGTTTTAAGTGTGAGAATTGCTTTATAAAACTCTTTTGCATGATGGGAAAAATCTTTACTCATAAATTTTCACGCTCGCAAACAAAATTTTTTACCATTTTAGCATACTAAAGTGATGAAGTCAATATAATATTTATTGTTTTTATTTATTTTTTTAATACACAGTGTTATAATGAAGAAAACCGATCAGGAGCAGATTATGGACAATTTTTTTATTGAGCATATGGCGGATTTGTCAAGAAAATCAGAACTTAACAATAAATTCACTTTTTCAAATTTTCTGAACGAAGAGGAGATAAATGAGCTGCTGTCGCACAAAAGCGGATTAACAACTTTTTGCTTATACGGAGGGACCGACGGTGCGATACGACAGATGGTTCGTTTCGGAGACGAAGAGGAACTGTATTATTCAGAGGAATTTCCTATTGTTTCACTGAAAATATCCCCCCGAAACAAAAAATTTGCCGATATACTCACTCACAGGGATTTTCTCGGTGCAATAATGAACCTATCCATAGAAAGAGAGCATATCGGTGATATAATAATTAAGGATAATGAAGCCTTTGTTTTTGTTACTTCCAAAATGAGCAGTTTTATATGTGAAAATCTAAAAAAGGTCAAGCACACGGATGTTGATTGTAATGAATGTGAATTCACTTCCGCGGATAAGCTTTTTGAGCTTGAAGAAATGACCTTAATTTCAAGCTCGCTTCGTACAGACTGTGTTATATGTTCGGTTTTCAATCTGTCAAGAAGCACGGCTGATGCCTATTTTAACGGAAAAAAGGTATTTGTAAATTCTTCTCAATGTGAAAATGCATCTAAGCTGTTAAAAGAAAACGACACTGTTTCAGTCCGCGGCTTCGGGAAATTCATATTCAACAAAGCAGTTTCCCAAACTAAAAAAGGCAGACTTAAAATAAGTGTTTCGCTGTATAAATAATCATCCCAAAAATGTATCGAGAAGCATCATCACGGTGAAGCCTGCCCCAAAAAGCAGCAGATTTATTTCTCTGCCTTTTCCTTTTACAAATTCAACTGATAATTCAGAAAGAACAACATATATCATAGTACCTGCGGCAAAGCATAAGGAAAACGGCATAATTTTTTCAATAAACGATGAAAGCAAAAGGGTTATTAAGCCTGCTGATAATTCAGCAATGCCTGAAATCATACCTTTTGTAAATGCAACCGCCGTATTTTCACCGCCTGCTTTTAACGGCATGGATATTATTGCTCCCTCCGGAATATTCTGCAAGGCTATTCCCACACACAAAGTAAGGGCACCTGTTGCACTTACCTGAGGGTTGTTACACAACAAGCCTGCAAGCACAACACCCACCGCCATTCCCTCGGGAATATTATGAAGCGTTACTGCCAATATAAGAAGCTTTCCGCGATTATTTTTTTCTCTGACGTTGCTTTTTCGTATAAAAATGTCAATAAGAATAAAAATGATTATTCCGCAGAAAAATCCGAGTGAGCAGCTTAACAATGAAAGCTTATTTCTGCCTTGTGCCATAATAACGGCAGGTGAAATCAGACTGAAAAAGGATGCGGCACACATTACACCTGCGGCAATACTGTCAAGAGCAGACAAAAGACTTCCGTTTTTGCTGTTTCTGAAAAAAAATACAAACGAACTTCCGAAAACAGTTCCCAAAAAAGGATATAGTAAGCCTTTTATTACTGTCAGCAACCGGATATCACCTCCTGAAAAAGAAGTCCTATTCTATAATATTGCGATATCAGGTTTTGTTGAACAAATTAAAAATGCGGTCAGAAAAGCTGACCGCAATCTTTTATTCATATAATGCTATAAGTTTTTTAGCTATTTTATAAACATCACCGCAACCGAGGGTTATTACGAGGTCACCCTCCTTTACATTGTCATAAAGATACTGGGCAACCGTATCAAAGCTTTCAAACCAAACGGAACCCGGAATTTTATCAGCAAGCTGCTGAGTGTGAATATTATAGGTATTCACCTCACGGGAGCCCATAATTTCCGTCATGACGACCTTGTCTGCAATTTTAAGCACATCGGCAAAATCATCAAGAAGCATATATGTACTTGAGAAGGTGAAGGGCTGGAAAACTGCCCATACCGTATTAAAGTCCATTTTCATGGCAGATTCAAGTGTTACCTTAAGCTCTGCAGGATGATGGGCATAATCGTCAACAACGGTAATTCCGTTTACCTCAGCAAGCTTTTCAAAGCGTCTGCCGGCACCTGTAAAGCTTATGATATTCTTTGCGGCATCCTCGATGCTGACTCCGACATAGTGTGCGGCGGCAATAGCGGCAAGAGCATTGAGAACATTATGCTTTCCGGGCACTGAAAGCTCAACCTGTGCTTTCTTTTCACCCTTATACAACAGGTCAAACACAGGGAATGCACCGCGTTTGAAGGTGATGTTTTCTGCATAAAAATCGTTTTTATCGGAATAACCGAAGGAAATATGCTTCTTTTCACCGCCCTGAGAAACAGCAATAAGAGTTTTTTCATCATCACCGTTGAAAATGACGGCATCTCTTGCAAGTGCGGCAAATTTACCGAATGAAGCAATAAGATTTTCCATCGTCTTAAAAAACTCGAGATGATCGGCATCAATATTAAGAATAAGTGCTACAGACGGTGATAAATCAAGGAAGGTGTTGGTAAATTCACAGGCTTCGCAGACGAGCAGATCCTCAGTTCCCACTCTGCCGTTTGAATTTATAAGAGGAAGCTTTCCGCCGATTACGGCAGATGTGTCAACACCGCTTTCCAAAAGAATCTGAGTAAGCATTGACGTAACTGTAGTTTTTCCGTGCGTTCCGCAGACACCTATGCAATTTCCGAATTTTCTTGTAACTGCTCCGAAAAGCTTTGAACGCTCAAATGTGGGGACGCCCATTTCCTTTGCGGCAACAAGCTCGGGATTATCGGGAAGAAGTGCGGCGGTATACACAACCATTTCGGCATCACCGATATTTTCAGCCTTCTGACCGAGAACAACGGGAATTCCGAGATTTCTTATTCTCTGCAATGTATCAGTTTCATTATTATCGGAGCCCGAAAGAGCATAACCCTTTGAATGAAGAATTTCTGCAAGAGGACACATACCTGCTCCGCCAATGCCGATAAAATGAACTCTTTTAACGGTTTCAAGTAATTTATCTATATCAAACAAAGTTTTCACCTTTTCTTAAACTAAAATATCCTTTAACTAATATATAATATTAACATTCCCCTTAAATGTCAATAGACATAAGGAAATATGAGGCTTCGGACGGGTATTTTTTTATAAAAAAAATTATGTCGGTCACAACACTTGCGAAAATAACATTATTAGTGCATAATATCAGGTATAAAATGATATAGAACGAGGTCTTGATATGAAATTTGACATTAATAATTTTACCGTAAAGCTTATTTGCGAAAACGGTTTGAGTGATGCTTCATCCGAGATTATTTCTCTCGGCAACGAACTTGAATTATACTTAAGTGCGAAGTGTGACAAGCCTGAGTTTATTGAAATTCACTGGAATGCACCCGCAAATGACGATATTTTTGTTCTCGGTGATGCATGGGAAAGAAGCTACGGCGAGCTTGAATTCAAAAAGCTTTCAGATAATGACAGATATATGCCCTGGTACTTTATTGCCACAGACAAAAAAGCCTCCTTCTGCTTCGGTGTAAAAACGGGGATAAATTCCTTTGTAAGCTTCCGTTACGGTAAAGACGGAATTACAGCTCTTGTTGATGTCAGAAACGGCGGAAGCGGTGTGCATCTTGAGGGCAGACGTCTTCTTGCAGTAACCTTTATTTATGAGGAATATGACGGGGCTGATGTTTTCGCAAATCTTCACGATTTCTGCAAAAAGATGTGCCCCTCACCCCGTCTTCCCAAGGAAAAAATATACGGCGGAAACAACTGGTATTATGCTTACGGAATAAGCTCCTATGAGCAGATAGTTTCCGATGCACGTCTTCAGGCAGAGCTCGCAAAGGGTATTAACAACAAGCCTTTTGAAGTGGTGGACGACTGTTGGTCTGTCAATGATACCGAGGGCCCTTGGTATCCTAATGAAAAATTCAAGGACATGAAAAAATTGGCAACCGAAATAAAGGAGCTTGGTGTACGTCCGGGGATATGGCTTCGTCCCCTTCACAATAAGGATGAAGCAATAACAAAAGAAATGCGAATTGACAGAGACGGAGAAAAGCTGTATCTTGATCCCACACATCCCGACACCAAGGCTTACATAAGAGCTGACATTGAGAGAATAAAGGATTGGGGCTATGAGCTTATAAAGCACGATTTCTCAACCGTTGACCTTTTCGGCGATTACGGTGCGAGCCTTACAGCCACCATTACCAACATTAAGGGCTGGCATTTTTACGACAAAACAAAAACAAATGCTGAAATTGTTCTTGATTTTTATAAGCTTCTTCGTGATGCGGCAGGGGAAATGCTCATAATCGGATGTAACACTGTTTCACATCTCGGAGCAGGTATTTTTGAGCTTTCAAGAACAGGTGACGACACAAGTGCAAGAGAATGGGAAAGAACCCCCAAAATGGGAGTAAACACCCTTGCATTCAGATTTCCTCAGAATGAAGCCTTTTATATGGTGGATGCTGACTGTGTCGGTATTCTCAATGATCTTACTCCATGGGAGAAAAACAGACAGTGGCTCCAGCTTCTGTCCTATTCAAACACTCCCCTTTTCGTATCCTGCACCGATGCAATCCCCGATTATTGCAAAGAGGACCTGAAAACAGCATATAAGATTTTCAACGAAGAAAAGCCCCACGAATTCGAGCCTCTCGGCATTTATGAAACAAGAATCCCCACAAAATGGAAAATCGACGGTAAAATTGTAGAATACGACTGGAAATAAGCCACACTAAAGCTTAAGAGAGAAGCCCCGACGGACTTCTCTCTTTTTTTGTTATTTCATCCAGGCTTTGGGATCTTCAAGACCGACTGATGCGCGAAGGATAAGTCTTGCATCGGAAGCGGACATTTTATCCTGACTTTCTACGTTTGCGGCTTTGTAGTAGCAGGAATCTTCCTTGTACTTTTCAAGTCCTACAGAAGCACGAAGTGCAAGTCTTGCATCAGACGCGGAGATTTTTCCGTCACCGTCTGCATCACCGCAGACAACGATTTCCTTTTTGCTTCCGTCTGCCATTGTCAGTATCATACCCGTACCGATAAGTGCGGCACTTTCAACAGACTTTCCGTCTGCAGTTTTGATTACGGCACCCTTGCCTGCATGCGAAAGAAGCTGAGCAACGGTAAGACCGCTGTTTGAAACAACGTCGCTTCCGTTAACCTTTGCATCACTTGAATCTGTAAATGCAGGAATGAGCTTGGGAATTTCCGTGTGACCTGAAATATATTTCTTGCAGTCATTACAGTAAACACCCTCTGTGTAACCAATTGCATCATAGGTAGCAGGAGTTGCGGGAACGGTCTTTGTGTTCACGTGGTTTGAAGCATTGACAGCAATGTCTTCTGTCCTCTTATGCGAAGCATCGTTCTGACAGGTGTAAGTCTTAACACCCTTAGCCTTACAGGTAGCGGCTGTTGTAACCTTGCCGTTATCCCACTTGTGACCTGTTGCAGGTACATCCTTCTGAGCGGTGATTACAGCGTTACAAACAGAACAGTGTGACCCCTCTGTCTTTCCATGCAAATCTGCTCGATCTCAGCAACACTTAAACTCGGCCGCAGAGAATATCCGCGGGACCTCTGTATGTAGAC
>JAZNRX010000022.1:0-6295 GCA_045590915.1 Acutalibacteraceae bacterium
TTCGCGAGGAATACGAATTCCTGAGCAATTTTTATCCGACGAAAGTGAATTTTGACGGTATTACATACTATAATTCAGAGGCTGCTTATCAGGCACAAAAATGTAAGACAGCAGAAGAACGAAAGGCTTTTGAAAAGCTGTCTTCAGACGAAGCAAAAAGGCTCGGACAAAAGGTTGAAAAGCGTTCAGATTGGGATGAAGTAAAATTCAATATTATGGAGAAAATCGTTCTTGCGAAATTCACGCAAAATCCGACACTTGCACAGGATTTGCTCGATACAGGGGATAAAATTCTCAAGGAGGGCAATTACTGGAAAGATGTTTATTGGGGAGTAGATATAAGAACCGGTGAAGGCGAAAACAATCTCGGCAAAATTCTTATGGCTCTGCGTGATTATTTCCGTAAAAACGGAATACCCGAAGAAGCATCAAACAGCAGTTATCTTAAAGGGCCATTTGATGGAATGTATATCAGCGACCGGGACATCACTCTTTCGGATTGCGAGTGCATTGTAAATGCAGCAGATAAATCGCTTCTCGGCGGCAGTGGTGTTGACGGTGCTGTTCACCGTGCGGCAGGACCTGAGCTCAGGGAAGAATGTTCAAAACTCGGCGGCTGCCGTGTGGGAGAAGCAAAGCTGACAAGCGGATATCGACTTAAAGCTGAATATGTTATTCACACTGTAGGCCCCAAATATCCCACAGAGAATTGTCAGGAAAGCCTTGCAAAATGTTACACTGAAAGTCTTAGTCTTGCTAAAGAGCACGGAATCCGCAGTGTTGAATTTCCCTCAATCTCTACGGGAAAATTCAGCTACCCCAAAAAGGAAGCGTGTAAAATTGCTGTAAAAACCGTGCGCAATTGGCTCAGAAAAAACAAGGGTTATGAAATGAAAGTTGTGTTTTGCTGTGTTGATCCTACAATATATGATTTGATTTATTCGGAATTAATCTGCAAATAAAAGAGTGTGTTTTTGTTATGATGAATTTGAAAATCGGTATAATAAGTGATTTGCATTTGTTTAATAAAACACTTAATGCGCAGCATGCGCTGTCAAAGCTTCGGGGTATTGATTTGCTGTTGATTGTCGGCGATGTTGCAGACCGTGCAGAAGAAAAGCAGTATGGTATTCTGCTTGAACTTATAAATGAATATTTTTGCAATATTCCGGTGTACTGTGTTTCGGGTAATCACGATAATCCTGCAAAAGACGATACAAATTACAGAAATTTCGAAAGACAGGTTAACGGTGAATACCCATTCATCGTTGATGAGTGCGGTGCATTTTATAAAAACCTTAATGAACATATTGATATTATCGGATTGAATCCTACATATCACCAGAAGCAGTTTTTCTTCCCCGATAAAGGACACCAGTTGGCTTTCTTGCAGGAAAAGCTAAGTAAAAGTCCTTGCGACTATCATATCATAATGTGTCATCCGCCGCTTATAGCACACAATCCTCAACGGACAGTGGATATGGCACCGTATATCGTTGAGGAGCAGGATAAGCGGCTTCAACGAATTATTGATGAAAGCAATGGTGTGATTTTTGTTTCCGGACATACGCACTTTTCTCCTACCGTTGAGCCGGACAAGACCTGCCGTAACCTGTATATTAACAATGGCAGCATCTGCCCCACAACAGTCAAGGACAGTGACGGTAAATTTCAACAGGGAAATGTAACTGTGCTTGAAATTGGTGAAAACGGTATATCGGTAACAGTAAAAGGAATTCACACCGACAAAATTTTTTTGAATATGTTTCTTGAAGATTTAACATATACAAAGAAATGTTAAATTACATCAGAAAGGAAAATCGGTTCAGCGCAAAAACCAATTAACTCTCGGAGGTAAATAATATGCAGAAATCTACTTTTAACCACGACAAAATGTACACATACATAAGAGGATTTGCTTCGGCTCTGAACATGGAGCAGACCTTGAAGGCACTTCCGTATGCACGCGAAAAGCATAGCGGTCAGTTGAGAAAAAGCGGAGAGCCTTATATTGTTCACCCTCTTACGATGGCATGCGATGCAATGAGTCTGGGGATTAAAGACGATAATATAATTGCAACCATTCTGCTGCATGATGTCTGTGAGGATTGCGGAGTATCCCTGGAGGAGCTTCCCGTAAACAGTCAGGTCAGGCGTGGTGTTGAACTGATGACTTTTAAAGTAATGGACGGAGAAACAAAGGAAATTGCCAAGAACCGTTATTATAATATGCTTGTTCAGAGTAAAGAGGCTTCTATCACCAAACTGATTGACCGTTGCCATAATGTATCGACTATGGCAGGAACATTTACAACAGAAAAGCTCAGAGCTTATATTGAAGAAACAAGGGAATATGTTCTGCCGTTACTCAGACAGGTTAAGGACAGATATCCGGATGAAGCCAATATTCTTTTTATTCTGAAATATCACATAACAAGTGTTGTTGATGCAATTGAACTGACATTGGAAGCGTGCGGAAAATAAAAAAGCGCAAATAAAATTTGACAATATATGATTGAAGGAAGGATGTGACACTATGTCATCAGAAAACAATACAAATAAAATCGCAAAGAAATCAGACTGGAGAACGAAACCGATGCCTGATAAAAATACGACCTTCATACTTGAGCGCACTTTTACCGAAGAGCAGATGGAGCGTCTGAAGATGGGAAATATTCCGCGGGCGATGGAAGACAAATGGTTCCGGTACTATGAGGACGACAAGCTGTATGCTCACAGAAGCTGGACAGGCATTTGCATTTATATTATTGAATTTAACAATGAAACAGGTGTTCATAGTGTTACCGTTAACCGTAATCCGGAAGATTACTCGGTTACCGATGTTAACGAAGATCTGAAAAGTCTCAATAATCTTCTTAATTGGTGGACACAGCCAAAGAAAGATTATTACGTCGAATGGATTTCGGAAACGGTCAGCAATCTCAAAAAGCAGGGTTTAATGAATACATCATCTGATACGGATGATAAATAATCGGAAGCCCCAAATTAAATGATATTTTTCCACATGATATAATATGTATGTACTTAAGACAAGCGACCTTCAGGAAGGAATGAACTGTTATGAAATTTAAAAATACAGAATATTTAAAAAGTGCAATGCTCGGTCTAATTGTTGCCGATGCTCTCGGTGTGCCTTACGAATTCAAAGAGCGTGACACCTTTAAGGTTACGGGTATGGTTGGTTACGGCACACACAATCAGCCTGCGGGTACATGGTCTGACGACAGCTCTATGGCATTGGCAACTCTTGACAGCCTGATAAAAAATCCGGAAATTGATTATGGCGATATTATGGGAAAATTTGCCGAATGGTTTGATTACGGATACTACAGCCCTTACGGTAAGTGTTTTGATATAGGGCATACAACGTTGACTGCAATCGGAAAATATAAAAACGGCTGTCATGCCGTACAATGTGGCGGCAAAGGCTTCAGGGATAACGGAAACGGCTCGCTTATGAGAATTCTGCCCATTGCCTTTGTCGAACACAACGTTGACAATATCCTTGATTTATCTGCCCTTACCCACGGACATTCAATTTCTATGATGTGCTGCAGACTTTATGTTCAGCTTGCTGAAAACCTTATGAACGGAATCGGAAAAGAAGAGGCTCATAAAAAGCTTACCTGCTGTATTGATGAGTGTGAAAAAATCCCTCATATGAAGGATTATCCGAGAGAGAAAATCAGAAGCTCGGGTTATGTTGTTGATTCTTTTGAGGCTGCAGTATGGAGCTTTGTAAATTCAGAAAGCTACAGCGACTGCGTTATCAAAGCTGTTGAGCTTGGTGAAGACACGGACACCGTTGCCGCTATCGCCGGCGGACTTGCAGGTATCTATTACGGCATCGGCGGCGAAAAAGGTATCCCCGAAGAATGGATTGATACACTCGCAAGAAAAGAGTGGATTACGGAAATGCTTGATAAGGCATGTCAGATATAAGAAAGAAGGAATACAAAATGTTAACAGTAAGCGGTAAATATAACACCGCAAAAGTTTTTACAGATATAATTGAAGAATCGGCAATTGCACAACTCGAAAAGCTCTGTAATCAGACTTTTGTTGAAGGCTGCAAAATTAGAATTATGCCCGATGTCCATACGGGTTCAAGCTGTGTTATTGGTTTTACGGCAGATCTTGGTAAAAAAGTGATTCCCAACATCGTAGGTGTTGATATCGGATGCGGAATGCTTACCGTTGACCTTGGCTATAACAAGGTTGATTTTGTTAAGCTTGATAAAATTATCCGAGAAAAAATTCCGTCAGGTAAGGAGATGCATGATGAGTGTCCCGCTGAGTTCAGTGAACTGAATAACCTTCATTGTTTCAAAGAACTTAAACTCAGATATATCTTGAAGGGTCTTGGCACTCTCGGCGGCGGCAATCATTTTATCGAAATTGATATTGATGATGGCGGCAGAAGTTATCTTGTTATCCATTCAGGCAGCAGAAATCTCGGAAAGCAAGTTGCTGAATATTATCAGAATATGGCGGTTGAGCTTCACAGAGGTATCGAGGAATATCAGGCTGAAAAAGAGCGTGTGATTACAGAATACAGAGCAACAGGCAGAGGAGCGGAAATCAAGCCGACTCTTGAAAAAATAAAAAAAGAATTTGCAGAAAAAGAACCTGATATTCCTGCAGATCTTTGCTATCTTGAGGGAAAATACAGAGATATGTATCTTCACGATATGGATATTTGTCAGCGTTATGCATCTTTCAGCAGATATCTTATGGCAAAGGCAATACTGAACGGCCTTTTTGAAAAAGAGGTTGAGGATTTTGATTGCTTCGAAACTGTTCACAACTACATAGATATGGAAAGCAATATTATCCGTAAGGGTGCTGTGGCGGCAAACAAAGGTGAAAAACTACTTATTCCCATCAATATGCGTGACGGCAGTTTAATCTGCATCGGCAAAGGAAATGAAGACTGGAATTGCTCAGCACCTCACGGTGCAGGCAGACTTTTCAGCAGATCACAGGCAAGAGAAAAATTCACCATTGAGGAATATCAGAAGAGTATGCAGGGTATTTACAGTACTTGTGTCAGCGATAATACAATCGATGAAAGTCCAATGGCATACAAATCTATGGACGACATTGTGCGCAATGTTTATCCTACGGTTGATATTGTCAAAGTTATCAGACCTGTTTATAATTTCAAAGCAGGTTAAGATAATGATAAACGGCAAAAAATAAAGGAAGAAATATATGATTACGATTAATTTTGATTTTAAAGACAGAAAACAAGAAGATCTTGTTCAGTTAAATAATATTCTGTCGACGATGAAGTTAAATGAGCTTTGTCTTGAAAATTATAAGGACTATCTGGCGATCACAACTGACAGCGAAGGCAATCTTATCAGCAATCGCTACGGCTTGAGCAGCGGTACATTAGTTTGTAAATTATCCACAAGTGATTCCGGATATCAGTATAGAATTGATTCTGAAGTGATAGATAAGAACGTTGATCAGGATGAATTTTTACAGAACTGGCGAGATAAACATACCGACAGAACAGTTAGAATTTTTGCAAGATCTGTTTTCAATGATTTGGTTGGTTGCCTGATTATTCATCATCAGCATAATTAATGAAGCATAACCATGTTAAGGAATAATTAATAAAGCTTGTCGAGAATAAAATGTTAAATATACGGATGTGATAAAATGGAAGATAGATATTATTGTGAACTTTTATTTGCGGCAGTAAAAGGATATGCTGAACGCATCGGTAAAAGCATCTGCGAATTATCTGCCGGAAATGAAGAAAAGATAGTCGGGCTTGCCAATGAAAACGGATTTAAGACTTACTACTTCAAAAAGAAAGATACTTTACCCAGAGTTCATAAAGTTTTGGGGTTCCTTAAAAGCATATATTTTAAGAATCTTCTTGATGTAGGAAGCGGGAGAGGAGTTTTTCTTTTCCCGTTTCTGGAAGGGTTCCCGTATATTGAGGTAACTTCTGTTGATATTCTCGATAAGCGTATAGAAATGCTTTCCGATATCAAAAACGGCGGAATTGAAAGGCTGAATGTTGTCAAGGCAGATATTTGCACTCAGCCTTTTCCTGATAAATCGTTCGATGTTATTACATTGCTTGAAGTTCTCGAACACATTCCCGATGTGAAAAAAGCAATAAAGTCTGCGGTGAAAATGGCTAAAAAATATATTGTTGTTTCCGTGCCGTCAAAAGAGGATAACAACCCTGAGCATATACATTTGCTTACTAAAAGTTTACTCACAGAGTATTTTAACGAATGCGGTGTCACCA
>JAZNRX010000023.1:0-51138 GCA_045590915.1 Acutalibacteraceae bacterium
CCTGTGGGGCCCGTAGCACCGACCGCACCCTCGGGACCTGTAGCACCCGTTGCACCGGGGATACCCTGAGGGCCTATTGTTCCCTGAGGGCCCTGCGGTCCCTGAGGACCTGTAGCTCCGGTTTCACCGCGAAGCCCCTGAACACCCTGAGGACCCGTAGCTCCGGTGGGGCCCTGAGGACCTTGAATTCCCTGCAAGCCCTGAACGCCCTGAGGGCCTGTGGGGCCCGTTGCACCCACGGGGCCCGTAGGACCTGTGGGACCTGTGGGCCCCGTAGGACCGGTTACAACAGGAGGCACGGGAGGGACAGGAGGACAAACGGAAGGATAACAGCAGCCGCAGGATGAAGCATTTCTGTAAACATTCATATTGTCATCACAGTTATTGTTGAAAAAATTATTTTTAGCCAAATTCTGACCTCCTTTACGGAAAACTGCGAAATGTCTTCGCACTTCATATTATTCCGTAATAAAAAATGTGTGATAGAGTTATTTTTATATGATAAACTACAGTGTTTTCTCTATTATTTTATTGATAATTATTTTATTGTATGGTATAATTCAATGATAGTATATTGGATAAGTATCTTTAAAAACGGAAATCGGAGGTTTTGTGTTTTGGGACGCAAAGTCTGGAATATAAGCTCCTATGATAAAAATGCGGCTGCTGCATTGGCACTTAAAACGGGTGTTGACGATTTAGCTGTTCTGCTTTTACAGTCAAGGGGCATAAAAACGGCTGACGAGGTTATTGATTTTGTTTCCTCTGCCGAAAAAGAGCTTTCCTCTCCTTTTCTTCTCAAGGATATGGAGAAGGCAGTAAACAGAATAAAGCTTGCCATTGAAAACGGCGAAAAAATATTGGTGTACGGTGACTATGATGCTGACGGTGTTACTGCAACCGCACTTCTCACTTCCTATCTCGAGGCAGTGGGGGCAGATGTGGCATATCGGATTCCATCCCGTCTTAACGAGGGCTACGGTCTTTCCGTGGGTGTTGCCGAAGAAATCTGCCGACAGGGCTTCTCACTTGTAATCACTGTTGACAACGGAATTGCTTCCTTTGAAGAAGCGGAAGTTTTCAAGCGTAACGGTATTGATTTTATCGTAACGGACCATCATCACGCGGGAGACAGACTTCCCGATGCATATGCTGTTATAAATCCTCACCGTGAGGATGATTTTTCTCCTGAAGAAAACCTTGCAGGAGTGGGTGTTGCACTGAAGCTTGCCGCCGCACTTGATGACGGAGATTATGAATGTGTCTTTTCGGATCTGGGTGACCTTGCCGCAATAGGAACCATTGCAGATATTGTGTCGCTTACGGGGGAAAACAGAACGATAGTGGCAAGAGGACTTCTGAGCATCAGAAATTCCCAGCGTCCCGGTATTATAAAGCTTATTGAAAATGCGGGACTTAAGGGGGAAATCAGTTCAACCGATGTTGCCTTCGGTATTGCACCGAGAATAAATGCAGCAGGCAGAATAGGCAGTGCCGATACGGCATTGAGACTTCTTATGACGGAAAGTGAGGAGGAAGCCGATGAGCTTATAAGTCTTATCGCATCCTTTAACACAAAGCGTCAGAGCGTGGAAGCGGATATTTCCTCGGAAATAGAGGAATATTTCAATGATAACCCCGATAGAAGAAATGATCTGTGTCTGGTTGCGGCAGGAGAAAACTGGCATCCCGGTGTTATAGGAATTGCCGCCTCCCGTCTTGTTGAAAAATACGGCAGACCTGCCGTTATTATATCCGTCGGAGAGGACGGAATTGCAAGAGGCTCAGGAAGAAGTATTGAAGGCTTTTCCCTTTACGATGCATTGAATTATTGTTCAGAACATCTTATTCAGTTCGGCGGTCACACCCTTGCCGCAGGCTTTTCCGTAAAAAAGGAGAAAATAGAGGATTTCAGAAAATGCATAAATGAATATGCACACACCTTGCCGCCCTTTTATCCCTCTCTCAATATTGATATAAGGCTCAATCCCGCGGCATTGGGACTTGATTTGCTTGAATCAATGGAATATCTTGAGCCCTACGGTGCAAATAATCCTCCCCCCTTGTTCGGAATGTTCGGTGTTGTGATAGCATCGGTTAAAAGCATAGGCGGGGATAAGCACATAAGAATAAATTTCACAAAGGACAGACATCAGTTTTCTGCGGTTTATTTCGGTCAGCCTGTTGATACCTTCCCTTACACACAGGGAGATGCGGTTGATGTGGCCGTGAAAATTGACAGAAACGAATTCCGCGGAGAAGTAAAAACCTCTGTTCAGATAAAGGATATAAGGCCTGCTGATGAAAATGACAGGGAGATGTTTTATTCTCTGTTTTTATACAGAAATCTTATCGGCGGTGTTTCTCTCACTGAGGACGAAAAGAAGATTATTTGTCCTGACAGAGCTTTTTTAGGTGAGGTATATAAATTTATAAAGCAACAGAAAAGCTGGAAATTTTCTTCTGAAATTCTTTGCAAAAGACTTGGCTGTGACTATAAAAAAGCAGGTGCGGTAAATGTATGTCTTGATGCACTCACCGATGTTGGTTTGCTGACTTTTTCCGACGGTGCTTATACAGTTGCACAGTACGAGGGAAAAGCAGATCTGACAAAATGCGAATTACTTAAAAAAACAGGCTATATATATTAACAGATAATTTTTTTGAAAAGGGGGCAGATATGATGGATATAGTCGAAAAATATTATTCTGAATTGAATACTGCCGTCAAAAGTGCGTTTTCCGAGGAGGAAGCCGCAATTATTCAGAAGGCATATGAGTTTGCTCTCGCTTCTCACGGGGAACAGTTAAGAAAATCAGGTGAGCCTTATATAATACATCCCATTTCCGTTGCAAAAATTCTTATAGGCTTCGGAATGGACTGCCAGAGTGTAGCGGCAGCTTTGCTTCATGATGTTGTTGAGGACACTCCCGTTACAAGTGAAGAGGTACGCCGTCTTTTCGGAGCACAGGTACAGGTGCTTGTTGACGGTGTCACAAAGCTTGGTAAGGTGCCGCTTCAGGGAAAGGAAGAGCAGCAGGCGGAAAATCTGCGAAAGCTTCTTCTTGCCATGAGTGAGGATATTAGAGTTATTATTATCAAGCTTGCAGACCGCCTTCACAATATGAGAACTCTTAAATATGTTGCAGAGCAGAAAAGAAGAGATACTGCAAGGGAGACCATAGAAATATACGCTCCCATTGCCCATAGACTCGGTATTCGTCCCGTAAAGGAGGAGCTTGAGGATCTTGCAATCAGCTATCTTGATCCCGTTGCATATAAGGAAATTGAAGATGCCCTTGCAGATCAGGAGCCCTTAAGAAAGGAATTTCTTGAAAATATCAAGGAAAAAATTGCCGCAAGAATAAACACTGTAGTTTCCGATGCCGTTGTTCAGGGACGAATTAAATCCGTTCACGGTATATACAGAAAAATGTATATGCAGGGCAAGACCTTTGAGGAAATTTACGACATATATGCAGTCCGTATTATCGTAGATACCGTGGGGGATTGCTATAACTGTCTCGGTGTTATCCACGATATGTATAAGCCCATTCAGGGACGCTTCAAGGACTATATTTCCACACCGAAGCCCAATATGTATCAGTCCCTTCATACCACGCTTATCGGAAAAGAGGGTATTCCCTTTGAGGTTCAGATAAGAACAGAGGAAATGCACAAGACCGCAGAATACGGTATCGCGGCTCACTGGAAATATAAGCTGGGCTTCAAGGATAAGGATGCGGACAAGAAGCTTGAAAAGGGAATAGGCTGGGTAAAGCATCTTCTTGAGGCACAAAGTGAAACAGGGGATGCAACGGATATTCTCAATACAATAAAGCACGATTTTGTCAGTGATGAGGTTTATGTGTTTACTCCCAAGGGTGACGTTATCTGTCTTCCCGTAGGTGCAACGGTTATAGACTTTGCTTATGCAATTCACTCTGCTGTCGGTAATAAAATGACGGGTGCCAAGGTTGATAAGCGAATAGTTCAGCTCAACTATGTTGTAAAAACAGGTGAAATCATTGAGGTTCTCACCTCATCACAGCCCGGAAAGGGCCCCTCAAGAGACTGGCTGAATATTGTAACCACCAATGAAGCAAGGACAAAAATCAGAACATGGTTCAAGCGTGAACGGCGGGATGAAAATATTGTTGAGGGTAAGGCAGAATTCGAAGCACAGCTCAGACGCAACAATATGCATCTCACGGACGAGCAAAGTGAGCAGCTTCTTGAAATTATCATAGAAAAGCAGAAATTCTCAACCGTTGACGATTTCTATGCTGCTCTGGGCTACGGCGGTGTTGTTCTTTCAAAAATAACACCTATGATAAAGGATGAATACAACAAAATTGTAAAAGCCGCAAGCGATGCTCCCGTAAAATATAAGCAGGCAAAAACAGTCAGCAGTGAGGGTGTTGTTGTAGACGGTATTTCCAACTGTCTTATAAAGCTTTCCCGTTGCTGTAATCCCATTCCCGGTGATGATATCATCGGCTTTATAACCAGAGGACACGGTGTTTCCGTTCATAAGAAGGATTGTCCCAATGTGCCTGACGACATTTATAATAATTCCGAGGCACACCGTTGGATAAAAGTATATTGGAATTCCTCTGTGAAGGCGGAATTCTCCGCGTCAATGCTTCTGACCTGTCTTACGGGTACTACCATAATGAATGATATATTCACAGCCCTCAATGCAATTCATGTAACCGTTCAGTCCATCAATACAAGAGGAACAAGGGACGGAAGACTTTTAGTAAATCTCACCATAGCGGCAAACAGTGTCGAGCATCTTAAATCTGTTATGTTAAGACTCGGAAAGCTCTCGGGAGTTTTAAGTGTTGACCGTTCCGGTGCAGACATATAAATAAAAATCAGATTAAAGGAGAAATAAAAATGAAAAAGAAGCTTTATCGTTCAACAACAGACAAAAAATTTGCAGGCGTATGCGGCGGTGTGGCAGAATATTTTGATATTGATGCAACACTTGTAAGACTTGTATGGGCACTTCTCACCCTTTGTGCAGGTGTAAGCATCTGGATATATTTAATTGCCGCGTTTGTTATTCCCGAAAATCCCGGCTATACACCCTATTCTGATGTAAACAACCAGAATAATCCCTACAACAATCAGAACAACCCCTATGACAATCAGAATAACCGCAACTGATGAAAGCTGTAATACAGAGAGTTCTTCGTGCCGATGTTAAGGTTGACGGGAAGACCGTGGGTGAAATAGATAAAGGTCTTCTTGTGCTTTTAGGTGTTATGGAGGGTGACACCGAAAGGGAAGCCGCCCTTATGGCTTCTAAAATTGCTAAACTGAGGATTTTTGAGGACGAAAATGAGAAAATGAATTTGTCCGTTCAGGATGTAAAGGGCAGTATTTTAAGCGTATCACAGTTTACCTTGTGTGCGGATGTAAAAAAGGGCAACCGTCCCTCCTTTACGCCCTCTGCCGCCCCTGATACTGCTAATGAGCTTTATGAGAAATTCAACGGTTTTCTTGCGGCAGAAGGTATTGAAAAAATCGAAAAAGGAATTTTTGCCGCTGATATGAAGGTGAGTCTTATAAATGACGGCCCCGTGACAATAATTTTTGACACGGACATCTGGGCAAAAAAATAAGAGGTGGATTATGCTGAAGGTTAATGTAATGCAGACAGGCTCCTTTGCCGTAAATACATATCTGCTGACTGATGTTGCCACAGGTGAGAGTGCGGTTGTTGACATCGGTGAATACGATGCCGCTTTCGGTGCATTTCTCCGTGAGAATGATGTGAAGGAACTGAAATACATTCTTCTCACTCACGGTCATTTTGACCACATCTGCGGAGCAGTGCCTCTTAAAAAGAGAGCGGGCGGAGAAATTCTTATTCACGAAGAGGATGCCCTTTGTCTTTCTGATGCAAACTATTCTCTTTGTAATTCCGTGGAGCAGTATTCACAGACCGAAACCGAGGATTATAAGACCTTTGCCGACGGTGATGTGATTACTCTCGGTGACACGAAAATTACCGTAAAGCACACTCCCGGTCATACAAGGGGAAGTGTGATTTTTATAGCCGACGGGATGATTTTTTCGGGTGACACTCTTTTCAGAATGTCCATGGGAAGAACAGACCTGCCCGGCGGCAGCACAAAAACACTTTTCAGGTCTCTTCGGGAAATCGGGGAGATTGAGGGGGAATTTGACATTTTTCCCGGACACGGAGAATTTACCACCCTCTCATACGAAAAACGAAATAACAGGTATTTAAGAGCAAATGTTACTTGAAACTATCGGACACACATATAAATATGAATGTGAAAAGGTCTGCAGGTTGTTTTTTCCTGCGGAAAGGATAGTTTTACCCCAAGAGCCTCAGAACGAAAACGAAACAAAAAGAGTGATAACCGAAATCCGTGAGGAAGAAAATGAGGTATATTTTTCTTGCTTTGCAGATATTGATGATAAAAGCTCATCATACGGCTTTTATGTAAAAAAGCCCGAGTGCGAGGGTGACTCCGTCAGAGAGAGAATTCTTGCAAAGGCTATTGTGAGGGTGCTGGGGGAGATTACGGGAATTGTTCTCCCTTGGGGAATTCTTACGGGAATAAGACCGGCAAAGCTCATGAGAAAATACCTTAATGAGCTGGGAAAAGAAGAAGCATATAAGCTTTTCAGAGACTTTTTTGAGGTAAGCGAGGAAAAAACACAGCTTGCACTTGAAATTGCCGGAACGGAGAATGCCTGTATAGAGCTGTGCAGTGAAAAATCCTTTTCTTTATATGTTTCAATTCCTTTTTGCCCCACAAGATGCTCATATTGCTCCTTTGTGTCACACTCGGTAAAAAATGCCGCAAAGCTTATTCCCGATTATGTGAAGAAAATCTGTGAGGAAATAGAAATAACCGCACGGTCGGTTAAAAATCTGGGATTGAAGCTTGAAACCGTCTATATAGGCGGAGGTACACCCACTTCATTTCCAAGTGAGGACCTTGGTGCCATAATTTCGGCTCTTAATGAGAATTTCGATATGAAAAGTGTCAGGGAGTTTACCGTTGAAGCGGGACGTCCCAGCACAATTGATGAAAAAAAGCTTATCACCCTTAAAAATGCGGGTGTTTCAAGAATAAGCATAAATCCCCAGACCTTCTCCGACAGTGTGCTTGAAGCAATCGGAAGACCGCACACGGGAAAGGATACTGAGGAAAAATATCTTCTTGCAAGAAGGCTCGGCTTCAACAATATAAATATGGATCTTATTGCCGGTCTTCCCACAGATACCCTTGAGGGCTTCAGAAAAAGCCTTGATAAAACCATAGAGCTTTATCCCGAAAACATAACCGTGCATACACTGTCCTTAAAACGCTCGGCAGAAATTGTGACGGAAAATGAAACAGACGGCATATGCCGTGAAACCGAAAAAATGGTTGAATATGCAAATAAAAGGCTCTATGAAAGCGGATATACGCCGTATTATATGTACAGGCAAAGTAAATCCGTAGGTAATCTTGAAAATGTAGGCTGGTGCAGAAATAATCTGCCCTGTCTTTACAATATCTACATGATGGAGGAAATTCACAGTGTTCTGGCTGTCGGTGCCGCCGCTGTGACAAAGCTTAAGCATCCCATCAATGATAAGCTCATAAGAGTGTACAACTATAAATATCCCTATGAATACATATCCCGATTTGATGATATGAGGGAGAGAAAAAAAGAAACGGAAAGGTTTTATTCGTTTCTTCGGGAAGAGTAAAAAATAAAAATGCAGCGGCCGGTATTCATAAAAAGACCTTTTGTGAATTAAATTAAGGTTTTCTGCATACTTATTTGTGAACAGAAAGTGGTGGTCAGCAGATGTCAGAACGCAAAAAGCAGTCGCTTCTCAACGGTGCATTGGTTCTTGCCGTTGCAGGAATACTGGTTAAAATAACGGGAATAATCTTTAAGATTTATGTGACACAGAAAATAGGTTATGATGCAAGAGGTTATTTTGCCACGGCTTATAATATATACACACCAATCTATTCTCTTGCTCTTGCAGGCTTTCCCACGGCAGTTGCAAGAATTGTGGCACAGAAGGCCACAGAGGGTAAATACCGTGATGTTAAAAAGCTTTTCAGTGTTTCACTGGGAATATTTACGATTCTGGGCACCATAGGTCTTCTTCTTATTGTTCTTATGGCATATCCCTATGCCCTGAGTACAGGCTCAATAAATGCAATTCCCGCAATATTGGCGGTTGCTCCGTCGGTTCTTTTCTGTGCTATTATAAGCGGTTATAAGGGATATACACAGGGGCTGGGCAATATGACGCCCACATCGGTTTCGCAGGTGGTTGAATCCGCAGGAAAGCTGATTTTCGGCTTTATTCTTATGAATGCGGTGCTTTTGGGCGGTGTGGAATTTGCCGATAAAATTCCTGTTGTAAAGGATCTCGTAACAGATGCCTCCTCCGCATATGCGGCGGCTGCCGCCATTTCGGGTGTAACAATAGGTTCTGTTGTCGCTCTCATTTATATGGCGGTAAAGCACAGATATGACAAGAACTCACTTCCCTCTGAGCTTGTTGATGCCTCACCCTCTGCCACAGACACAAAAGTCCTGAAAAAACAGCTTATCAGCCTTGCAATTCCCTTTGCAATAAGCTCACTTGTTTTTAATCTCACCACATTTATTGACGGCTGGACAATACAGAACAGACTGATGGCAGTGCTTCAGACAGATTTCGACACCGTTGCCGCCATGTTCCCCGAGGTTATTGCAATTAAAGGCTATACTGCGGCAGATGCCGAGGCTTTTAAGTCCTATCTTTTCGGTGCATATGACACCGTGCTTGAAATTAAGAATATAATTCCTACCTTTACGCTTGCATTCGGTATTTCATCTCTGCATCTGATAACTGAAGCGTGGACAGTGAAAAATATGGAAAGAGCAGGACATCTTATTCACAATGTTCTGAAATTCATTCTTCTTCTGTCTCTCCCCGCAGGACTCGGTATGGTGGCACTGTCCGAGGATTTGTTGGTTCTCATATACGGAAACAACGCGGCTACGGCACCTGCAATTCCGTATATTGCTCCCATACTTATGGCATATGGAATTTCAG
This sequence comes from Acutalibacteraceae bacterium, assembly GCA_045590915.1. GTDB lineage: Bacteria > Bacillota > Clostridia > Oscillospirales > Acutalibacteraceae > RUG806. The sequence goes on from JAZNRX010000023.1 coordinate 9,101, forward strand.
TGTGCTTCCTGACACTTTCTCAGCCTATAACAAATATCCTTCAGGGAATTGAACAGGTAACCGTTCCCATAAAGAGTATGGCGGCAGGTGCGGCAGTAAAAATAATTGCCAACTTTATTCTTGTAAGCATACCCTCTGTAAATATATATGGTGCGGTCGTCGGCTCATTTTTGTGTAACGTGGTTATAGATTTATGGGGACTTCTTGTTATAAAGAAAATGACGGGAATGAAATATGATATAAAGGGACTTGTAGTAAAGCCTCTTATATGCTCCGTGCTTTCGTCCGTCGGTGCGTGGTGTGTGTGTAAGCTTATGAATGCCTTTATCGGCGGTGTTGAAATAAGCTCATTTATTACAGGCAGAAATATCTCCACGGTAATTGCAGTGGGCTTTGCAGTGATAATTTATGTGTTTGCACTTCTTTTTACCGGAACTCTTACAAAAACCGACATAAAAATGTTTCCGATGGGAGAAAAAGTTGCAAAAGTACTTGAAAAATATAGACTTTTGAGATAAAATAACAGTGTATGTTATTTTCGGACGGTAAGGAAAATGATAAAGGATTTTCAGTTTAAGGATTTCTATAATTGCGATGATCTGCTTCATATCGTAAAGATATTGCGAGCCCCCGGCGGATGTCCGTGGGATGCCGAGCAGTCCCATGAAAGCATCAGAAAGGATTTCATAGAGGAAACCTATGAGGTTGTAGAAGCTATAAACAAAAACAGCCCCGAAATGCTTCGTGAGGAGCTGGGAGATGTTCTTCTTCAGGTGGTTTTCCACACTGTAATTGAGACGGAAAAAGGCAATTTCAATTTTTCCGATGTAACCGATGAAATATGCAAAAAGCTTATAATAAGGCATCCTCATGTGTTCGGTGATGTGAGCGTTTCATCTACTGATGAGGTTCTCACAAATTGGGATGCAATCAAAATGAACACAAAAAAGCAGAAAACAGTATCCGAAGCCATAGATTCCATCCCCCGTGAGCTTCCTGCTCTTATGCGTGCCAATAAGGTGCAGAAAAAAGCATCAAAGGCAGGCTTTGACTGGGATGATGCAGACGGAGCCTTGGAAAAGGTTCAGGAGGAGCTTTGTGAGGTCAGGGAGGCTCTTACAAGCGGCACAAAGGAACAGATGCTTGATGAAATAGGCGATCTTCTCTTTGCAGCGGTAAATGTCTCAAGATTTGCCGGTGTTGATCCCGAGGAGGCACTCACCAAGGCAACGGATAAATTTGCAAGCCGTTTTTCAATCGTTGAGGAAATGGCACAGAAGCAAGGTCTGGATATGAAAAATACAGATCTTGAAAGGTTGGATGAGCTTTGGGATAAAGCCAAAGCCATACTTAAGGAACAAACGCCGTAAGGCTTTTGAATAAATCAGGAGGAAATACTAATGAACAAGACAGAACTCGTAAATGCAGTTGCAGCTCAGGGCCTTTCAAAGAAGGATGCTGACATCGCTGTTAAGGCTGTTATCGACAGCATCACAGAAGCTCTCAAGAAGGGTGAAAAGGTTCAGCTTATCGGTTTCGGTACTTTTGAAGTTCGTGAAAGAGCTGAAAAAGAAGCTCGTAATCCCAGAACAGGCGAAACAATCAAGGTTGCTGCTACAAAGGTTCCCGCTTTCAAGGCAGGTCAGGCTCTTAAGGATGCCGTTAAATAATTGAATAAATTATTTGAATATTGAACCGCAGATTTTTTTCTGCGGTTCTTTATTATATTCTGTATCAACCGTAAAGGTAAGAAATCTTCGCAATAAGAAAAAATCATAAGATTTATCCCCCCCCTACCCACACAATCTTGGGGGCTGTAGGTATTTCTTGGTATAAGGGAATTGCTCACATCGCGAGCAATTTCCTATATAATAAAAATACCCCCGAAGACAGTTTCGGGGATAAAATTCATTTCATAAGCGTGCGGACCTTTTCGTCAAGCTCGCTTATTGTATTTACATAATAGGTATATTCACCCTCTGAAAGACATCTGAATTCATCGAAAAGAAGGGCTTTTATTCCTGCATTGAGGCCGGCACCGCAGTCTATGAGTCGGTCGCCCAGCATCATACAGGTTCCCTTATCAAGAGAGTGCTTTTCTATAATATAGTTTATCGCATCGGGAGCGGGCTTAAAGGGAAAAGCCATGTCCCGCGTGACAAAATCCGTAAACAAGCCTTGAAGACCGAAACGCTCAAGATATTGAAGTGCCACATAATTGCGATGAGTGTAAAGATAGTTTCTGCCGCCGTTTTCCGCAATAAATTTCAGAATTTCGGGAATGCCGTCATAGGGCACACCTTGGGGAGCAAAATCCAGATCATTTTCTATTTCATAGAATTCCTGTTGCTCCTCTTTTGTAATACCGTAAAAGGAAAATGCCTGAAGAATGCTGACCTTCAGCTGAGAGAACGCCTCATTTTCATCAATGATTTTTCCCTTTCTTCTGAAATATTCGCAAAGTGCCGCCGTTGTATGAGGATAGGTATCAAAAAGCATACCGTCAAAATCCCATATAAATTCGGTTATCATCTGCACATCTCCCTTGCGGCAACACAGGCTCCGTATACGGACTCTCTTTCCATCAGCTTACATTCCTCTGAAAACAGCCTGACAAAAAGTGAAGTAAATATTTCACTGTGCTGAAAAACACCGCCGTATAAAGCAATAAAGGGATTTTTGGGCATTTCCCTCAGCAGTGCCTTTACCGTACACGACAGAAGCTCACTCTGCTTTTCAAGAATGGCGTGTGCCACCCTGTCACCCTCACCTGCGGCAAGGTCAACATATTTTGAAAATGCGGCTATGGATTTTCTGTCCTTTTCGGGAGAATAAAACTTATCCACAAGCTCTTCCTTGTTTTTCACATCCGAAAACGTGAGAAGCATCTCACCGAGAGATGTGTATTCCCCTGTTCCGTCAAGGCTTCTGACTGCAGAATGTATACCGTCAAGGGCAATCCTGTAGCCGCTTCCCTCGTCACCTAAAATGTAACCGTAGCCGCCCTTGGTGATAACTTCACCCTTTTCGTCAAAGCCTGCCGCCATAGAGCCTGTGCCCGCAATAACAACGGCACAGTTCTTTTTTTCAGTGGCTTTAAGCGCAATAAAAAGGTCGGAATCCATTATGATATTATCTGCATCAAACAAGCCGCCGCAGAAATCGGAAAGTGTTTTTTCATCGGCTCTGCCGAAAAGTGCGGAGGAGCCCACACATACACCGTCAAAATGAGAAATGCCTGTACTCTGTTCAATAACCGAGAGCATCACTCTCATATTTTCCCGTGCTTTTATAAGCCCCTCGGAATAGAAATTAATCGAGGAACCGACAGTGCGGAATATTTCATTCAGGGACTCATCACATACAAGGCAGGTGGTTTTTGTACCGCCGCCGTCAATGCCGAGGAAATACATTTTATTCACCCTTTCAATAAAATAGAGTGCTTCGCAAGCTTGAGGTCGAAAGTCGGATGCTTCGCAAATTCGGAATTCGGATTTCGGAATTCGGAGGCTTTGCAAGCTTGAGGTCGGAAGTCGGAGGCTTCGCGAGGTCGGACTTCGGAGGTCGGCGAATGCTATATTTTGCATTATGCATTCGAAGACAGAGGTATTTTGAAAAAATCCGGAAGTGTTGTTCTTCCGGAATTTTCATTATGCTTTGGATTTTTTTGCTGCTTTTAAGGCTTTTTTTCTGTCCTGCTCGTCAACCTTTGCCTGTTCGGCATCAAGGAGCTTCTGTGTTTTTTCAAGTTTTTCTTCAAGAGCCTGAATTTTCTTTTCTTCGTGCTTTATGAGAAGTCCTGCTTCCTTTTTCTCCTTGAGGACAACTAAATCCTCATTGATTTTTGCTATTTCCTTTTTCGCATCGTCCGCCTTTTTTCTGTGGCGGTATAAGGGAATTTCGTTGAAATAGTCAACACCCTCAATGGGCTTGGGATTTTTTGTGTATTTTATTGTGAATATCACAAGAAGTGTTCCGCAGATTATAACAAGTCCTAAAGACAGAAGCTGTGACACGCGCAGATTTGTGTCCCCTATGTAAAGGGAGTCTGTTCTCATTCCCTCAACGATTGCTCTTTCCATACCGTATAAAACACCGTAGCCCAGAAAAAGCTGTCCCGAGAACTTACGGAATTTCTGACAAACGATATAAAGAATTATAAAGCTGAATATACACCACAGTGACTCATAAAGGAATGTGGGATGAACAGGCTTTGAGGGATCAACAATTATATCAGTGCCTGAATTTACAAGCTGTGTGAGATATGCCTCAGTCTTCACGGAATACATACCGATAAAAGATTCGGTATTTGTACCGAATGCCTCCTGATTTGCGAAGTTACCCCAACGGCCTATGCCCTGTCCGATGAGAAAGCTCATTCCGCACAAATCGAGAAGATTGAGAATATTGAGCTTTTCAACCTTACATACAACAAGGGCCACTAAAATTCCGCCGATAAGTCCGCCGTAAATGGCAAGACCGCCGTTCCATATCTGAAAAATTTCACCAAGATGGACACTGTAATAGTCCCATTTACTGAAAACATAGTAAAGACGGGCACCTAAAATACCGCCAACGGCACCGTAAATGAGAACATCAAGCATTTTATTGATGTCCATTTTCCACACATATGCCTTTCTTCCGCCGAAAAGCACTGCAAGTGTGAGTCCGAATGCAATTATAACACCGTACCAACGGATAGTGAGAGGCTGGGAAAGAAAGGGAAGGTCAAGCTGACAGAAAATTGAGGAAACATTTACGGGATTTTCAAGGAATGAAAAGAAAACCTCTGTTTTATCGGGACAAAAAGTCATAATACCACCCTATTATTCGTAATCGTCTTCGTTTTCCCAGTTGTGCCATACTGCCTGAATGTCATCATTATCCTCAAACATTTCAAGCATCTTACCCATACGGGTAATGTCGTCACCCTGTAAAGCGGTGTAGGTTGAGGGAACATACTCGGGCTGTGCGGAAACAACCGTATAGCCAAGCTTTGTGAGAGCTTCGGAAACATCTGCTACGGCATTTATTGCTGTACGGATATCGAACACGCCCTCATCGGGAATAACATCGTCTGCACCTGCTTCAAGTGCATCCTCCATAATCTTATCCTCGTCAACATCCTCACCGTCAACAAGAACAACACCCTGACGGGTAAACATAAACATAACGGAGCCGGACTGTCCCATATTTCCGCCGAACTTATCAAAATAGTGTCTTACATCGCCTGCTGTTCTGTTTCTGTTATCTGTGAGAGCCTCAACAACAACAGCAACACCTGAAGGACCGTAACCCTCATAGATGATTTCCTCATAATTATCGCCGCCGCCTTCGCCTGCAGCCTTCTTGATAATTCTGTCAATATTGTCATTGGGAACGTTTGCAGCCTTTGCCTTTGCGATAACATCCTTGAGCTTTGAGTTACCTGCGGGATCGGGGCCGCCCTCTTTTACTGCAACGGCAATTTCTCTGCCGATTTTAGTGAAGACCTTTGCTCTGGCATTATCGGTCTTCTCCTTTTTTCTTTTTATTGTACTCCATTTGGAATGGCCTGACATATAAAACATCCTTTCAGTTAAAAATATATCATATCGTGACATCATATTTTAACATACTATATCGGAATATGCAAGAAAAACAAACTCACTTATTGAAAAAAATAATATATTATGGTACTATCATTTTTGGTGATTATATTGAAAAAATTGGCAGTTTACTTAAAAAACTATATTCCCGAAACAATACTTGCTCCGCTTTTCAAGATGTTTGAGGCACTTTTAGAGCTTTTTGTTCCTCTGGTAGTAAAAAAAATAATTGACGTGGGCATCGGAAACGGCGACGGCTCATATGTCCTTAAAATGTGTGTGCTTCTGTCCTTCATTGCCTTTGTGGGACTTGGTTTTTCCATAACCGCACAGTATTTTTCCGCAAAAGCGGCGGTGGGCTTCTCGTCTGAGCTTCGCTATTCCCTTTTCGCACACATAGGAAAGCTTTCCTATGCTGAAATTGACACTCTGGGCACATCAAAGCTCATAGCAAGAATGACAAGTGACATAAATCAGATTCAGAACGGAATAAACCTTACGCTGAGACTTCTTCTTCGCTCTCCCTTTGTGGTTTTCGGTGCTATGATTATGGCATTTACCGTAGACAAGACCTCTGCTGTCACCTTTGCGGGAACAATCCCTGCTCTTTCGGTTGTTGTTTTTGCAATAATGCTGGGAACGGTGCCCCTCTACAAAACAGTGCAGAAGCATCTGGATTCGGTTTTATCAAAAACAAGAAGCACCCTTACAGGTGTGAGAGTCCTTCGTGCTTTCACAACGGAAAAAAGGGATATTGAGGACTATACCGCAAAAAACACCCTTCTTCTTGAAGCACAGAAAAGGGCGGCTAAATTCTCCTCGCTTCTCAATCCCCTGACATATGTAATAATAAATGCCGCCGTTATAATCCTTATTTACACCGGTGCCGTCCGTGTTGAAGCGGGCTTCATCACAACGGGTGCCGTTGTGGCATTATATAACTATATGTCACAGATTTTAGTTGAGCTTATAAAGCTTGCAAATCTTATTATTACCATAACAAAGGCAGTTGCAAGCTCCAACAGAGTGAGTGAAATTCTTGATACCGTGCCCTCACTTCACTTCCCCGAAAACAGTGCCGTTCCCGATTTCAATGAAAATGCGGTTGAATTCAGAAATGTATCCTTTGCCTACAAAAATGCAGGTGCAAATTCTCTTGACAACATCAGCTTTACCGCAAAAAAGGGTGAAAAAATCGGAATTATCGGTTCAACAGGCTCCGGAAAATCCACACTCATAAATCTCATTCCCCGTTTTTATGATGCGACAGACGGTGAAATAAGGCTTTTCGGAAACCCCGTAAACGCCTACAGCGAAGATCAACTTAACCGTCTTACCGCCGTGGTTGCACAAAGGGCAGTTCTTTTCAGCGGAACGATAAGAGAAAATCTTCTCTGGGGCAACTCAGCGGCAACCGATGAAGAAATCGGCACTGCCCTTAAAACCGCTCAGGCAGAGGATATTATTCTTTCAAAATCAAAGGGACTTGATGAGACCGTTGAGGAGGGCGGAAAGAATTTCTCGGGAGGTCAGAAGCAAAGGCTCACCATTGCAAGAGCTCTTATTAAAAATGCTCCCATCCTCATTCTCGACGACAGTGCCTCGGCACTTGATTTTGCAACAGATCTGAAGCTCAGACGTGCTCTCAATGAGCTCCCCGACTCCCCCACCGTATTCATTGTTTCACAGCGTACATCCTCTGTTATGAGCTGTGACAAAATAATAGTTATGGAGGACGGAGAAGCAGAAAGCATCGGCACTCATGAGGAGCTTCTGAAAACAAGCAGTGTTTACAGAGAAATACACAATTCTCTTGCGGGAGGTGAAGGCAATGAGTAAGAAAAAGGCCCCCGAAGGCACAATAAAAAAGGTCCTGAGCTTTATTTCCCCTTATAAATTTCAGATTGCACTTTCTGTCATTTTAGCCGCACTTACCGTTGTTCTCACTCTTTATATTCCCCTTATTTTCGGTGAAGCCATTGACAGCATCATCGGCAAGGGGAGCGTTGATTTCGTAAAAATCACGCCACTTCTGATTAAATCGGGAATTCTTGCCGCCGTATGTGCATTTTTCACATGGCTTATGTCTACACTTAACAACAAAATTACCTACAGTGTGGTTACGGACATAAGAAACAAGGCTTATATAAAAATAAATTCCCTGCCCCTTTCATATCTTGATACACACAAAAGCGGTGATATTGTTTCGAGAATGATAGCCGATGTTGACCAGTTTTCAGAAGGTCTGCTTATGGGCTTCACACAGTTTTTCACAGGCATTCTGACCATTGCGGGTACGCTTATTCTTATGCTTTCTCTTGACTGGAAAATTGCTCTCGTTGTTGCCGCCCTCACGCCCGTGTCTCTTTTCGTTGCAAAATTCGTAACAAAGCACACATATAAATATTTCAGTGCACAGGCACAGGTAAAGGCACAGCAGACCGCACTTATTGATGAAATCACAGGAAACCTTAAAACCGTTAAGGCATTTTCCAAAGAAAAGGATATTCTCGACAAATTCGGAGAAATAAACAACAGACTTCAGAAAACCTCACTTAAGGCAATTTTCTATTCTTCAATAACTAACCCCTCCACAAGATTTGTGAATGCCATAGTTTATGCCGCAGTTGCCTTTACGGGTGCCGTTGCCGTAATCTCGGGCACGGGCATCACGGTGGGTATTCTCACCTGTCTTCTCTCCTATGCAAATCAGTATACAAAGCCATTTAATGAAATTTCGGGGGTTACTGCAGAATTGCAGAATGCATTGGCGTGTGCGGCAAGAGTATTTGAAATCCTCGGGGAAGCATCTGAAATTCCCGACAGGGAAAATGCATCTGTAATCACCGATGCCACAGGCACAATGGAAATTAAAAATGTCGCATTTTCATACACTCCGGATAAAAAGCTTATTGAAAGTTTCAATTTAAGTGTTAAAAGCGGTCAGAAGATTGCCATTGTCGGCCCCACAGGCTGCGGAAAAACCACCTTCATCAATCTTCTTATGAGATTTTACGATGTGAATTCAGGCTCTATAGAAATTGACGGGGTTGATATAAGAGACATTACGAGAAGCTCTCTTCGCAGTGTCTACGGTATGGTTCTACAAGATACATGGCTTATGCCGGGCACCGTGAGAGACAATATAAAAATGGGAAAACCCGATGCCACCGATGAAGAAATAATCAACGCGGCAAAGCTTTCCCACTCATATTCGTTTATAAAAAGACTTCCCGAGGGACTCGATACCGTAATCGGTGAAGACGGCGGCAGTCTTTCACAGGGACAAAAACAGCTTCTGTGTATCACAAGAGTTATGCTGACAAACCCGAAAATTCTCATTCTCGACGAAGCCACCTCGTCCATAGACACAAGAACCGAAATAAGAGTACAGAAGGCATTCCGTACTCTTATGGAAAATAAAACAAGCTTTGTAGTTGCCCACCGACTTTCAACAATTCTCAATTCCGACAGAATTTTATATATGGAAAAGGGACAGATTCTTGAAACGGGAACACACAGGGAGCTTCTTTCACAAAACGGCAAATACGCCGCCCTGTTCCGAAGCCAATACCAATGAGAAGCCGAAGGCTTCTCAAGGTCGGAAGGCGGATGCTTCGCAAATTCGGAATTCGGATTTCGGAGGGCGAGTGCTTCGCAAATCCGAATTTGCATGGCACTATCGTACTATGATTACCGGTTTTCCTTTGTTTTTTGCATGCCGCACTGTTGATGCGGTACCGCCTGTTTCCTTGGTTATATAGGCTATGCAGACATCGGTATTATCTACCATATAGCGATTTCTGATATGCATACAGCCGTTATAATACTTATCGGAAAGGCACTTCACCTCATCGGCAACACCGTTTATCTCATAATATTTTTTCTTATTCTCCGCAGTCCACATTTTTTCCTGATTTACACAGGGACTGATTATATGAAGCTTAATGTGCTCATACTTAATACGAAGAGCGATAACCACCTCGGCGGCAAGGGTATCAAAGCCTATCGCTCCGCCGCAGTAAAAGTCTGTCGCGCCATCAAGAATAAGCTTTTCCACGGTATCAAAAACCTTTTCTGTCAGAGCCTCTCTTTCCTCGCGGGGAATTGCTCTGTGACCTGTAAAGCAAACGGTTCTGTACATTTTTTCTCTCTCCTGTTTATGTAATTTATTGAAAGGAAGTTTTCATTATGATAATTGACTCAATCAAAAACGCCGGCAAATACTACTGTGTTCATCCCTCTTTTGAAGCCGCATTCAAGGCTCTTGAGGAAATTTCCGAAAACACGGAAAAGGGCAGAATAACTGTTGACGGAGATAACATTTTCATTAATCTCTCCGAATATACCAACAAGCCCGTTGAGGACTGCGCCTATGAATCCCACAGAAAGTATATTGACATTCAGTATGTTGTTAAAGGCAGAGAATTTATTGACCTTTGCGACATAAATGCTCTTGAAGCCTATGACGACCGCCTTGACACAGACGATATTGCATTTTACAAGGGCGGGGATGCCTTCTCCCGTGCAGATCTGACGGAAGGCTTATTTGTAGTAATCTTCCCCGATGAAGCACACCGTCCCTGTGTTGCACCCGACAACAAGGGCGTTATGGTCACAAAGGCTGTTGCCAAAATCATATACTGATTATTTTGTCCCCGTCTTCATACCTGCCTCAATAAGAGAAGCTTCTGAGTCCTTTTCAAAATCGCCTCTTTTTATGTGGCTTGTTTCATGCTCAAGGCTCTTCTTCTGCTGCTCAAATGTCAGGTTTGAATTCAGGTAAATATTATAATCCCCCTGCTCATCAGGAACGGTAAACGCCCTTACCCCACACGGTAAGGGTATTTTTCTTATAAAAATGTTTTCAATCATAAAACCACCCCAATGTCATAATTCAGCGATGCTGAATTATGACAATGAAATCGACACTTTGTGTCGGTGAAATCCGTCTGAGACGGATGAAATCCATTCTGACGATTGGATGAAATTTTTGTCTTCGACAAAAGTGAAGGAAGGCGTAAACGCCTTGTTCCGCTTCGCTCTAAAACGTTCGTGCCTTCGGCACATTGCTGAAGTTTGATTGCATTTGTGTTTTCGCAATTTTGTGCAACGCACATTACAATGCCAACCGCAGATTCCGACATTCTGCATTTTGCATTCTGCATTTGCGAAACACAGATTTCTCCGAATTCCGAAATCCGAATTTGCAACGCATCCGACTTCAGCTATCGCTCGTCAATGCGTCTACTATTTTTATCAGCTTGTCCAGGTCTTCCTCTGTGGCTTTGGCTGAGAGGTCGAAAAGGAGCTTTCTTTTTCGGAAAAGCTCATTGCGCTTTCCGTCCACATTGTCCTCGTCACCTGTAAGCAGGCTTAAGGGGACCTCAAAATATGCGGCTATTTTTTCAAGCGTTGTAACAGAAAGCTTTTTTGTTCTTCCCATTTTAAGCTCCGTGAAAACCGAGCCTCTTATTCCGATACCCGCCGCCAGCACTGACATTTTTATGCCCTTTTCATCACACAGCTGTCTGATTATTTCATATGTTTCCATCTTTTTTCCCACCTGACCGATTTTTACACCAACAAACAAAAAATACTCTTGACAAATACAGATTTCTGTATTATATTATCCGTGTGATACAGTTTTCTGTATTATATCTTTACATAAGCGAATTATAATACATTTTTCTGTACTTGTCAACATTTTTTCAGTTTATATTCCGAGGAAGCTGACCTTGAGCGGTGCAAGGGATTTTTTCATCAGGTATATAATATAACATTCAATGTACCAAAAATCGTACACAGTAAAAAAACGGAGGTTACACACTATGAATTATCCATTATCAGTTATTATTCAATGCCCGTTTTTTGTCGGCGAAAAAAAGAACATAATCTGCTGTGAGGGCGTGGCAACAAGAACCTGTATTACCACGGCTTTCCACAATCGCGAGGAAAAGCTTGATTATGTAAACAAATACTGTCTGAAAAAGGACGGCGGAAGCTGTCACCTTGCAAAAACACTTTACAGAAAATATGAAGTAAAGTCGGATAAGCAATAAACCATCCTTGTAAGAAACGGAACAAAAGCATTTATATCGGGATTTTCCCAAAAAAAAGAAAACCGACGGTTTAATACCGTCGGTTTTTCTTAATACATAAACGTATTTTGTAAATTATTCAACATCTGTGCCTGCATCTGCATCGTCGCCTGTGCCGAGATCAAAGCTGAAACCGAGCTTTTCAAAAAGCTTCATGAAAGTATCGAAAAGAGCACCAAGGAACTTAAGGAGTGCTGTAAAATCAAAGCTTGACATTAATTTTCACCTCTTTACATATAATCTGAATATAATCCGCAAATAAATTATTCTGCTTCTGTGCCGCCGATAAGACCGCCAACCTCACCAAGAATATCACCGAATGCAAAACCGTCGCCGAGGAACTCACCGAGAGCTGCAAAAAGGTCAGTTAAGAAAGTGATAAAAGCCTGAAGGATATCTTCCATTTGTTACACCTCTTTTCATAAGAAATAAAAATTTAACCGTTACCGGAAAAAAGCAAAATCAAGCAGTTGTCTGCTCTTCGGGCTTTGTTGTTTCTTCAGCAAAAAGCTGAATGCCGATTTTATCAAAGAAATTAACAATAATATCAATTAATTCTTCAAACATTGCTTTCCAATCTTCAATTGAAAGTGAAAAATCGAGAATCATAATTACACCTCACAAAATTAATTATGCTCCTACAGCGGGATCGTCTGTTGAACCTGCTGAGGGATAGTTATCATATTCACCGTCTTCAGGGAGAATAAGAATACCAAGCCATGCAAATACCTTCTTCATTGCACCGAGAACCTTTTCAATAAAATCAAGAACCTGATCCTTTGTGATACCTAATACGGGACCTTCCATTGATTTGCACCTCGCTTTCAGAAATTTGTTATTTATTCATTGTCATAATAACACAAACAAATAAACAACACAATAGAATTTTGTGCATTTTTCAATTAACTTTCAAAATTTACACAAATAACACAATTATGCAATATTTCGTTTAGTAAAAATTACAATATAATTCTCCTTAAAAGACTTATATAAGAACCTTTGAAAGAAAATCCTGAAGTCTGGGACTTTTGGGCGAGCCGAAAATTTCCTCGGGAGAGCCGGCTTCGATAATTCTTCCCTCATCCATAAATATAACTCTGTCAGCAACCTCTTTGGCGAAGCCCATTTCGTGAGTTACAACAACCATCGTCATACCGTCACGGGCAAGAGACTTCATAACATCAAGCACCTCGCCTACCATTTCGGGATCAAGCGCAGAGGTGGGCTCATCAAAGAGCATAACCTCGGGCTCCATACATAAGGCACGGACGATGGCAACTCTCTGCTTCTGACCGCCTGAAAGCTGTGAGGGGTATGCCCCTGCTCTGTCCTCAAGACCGACCTTTCTGAGAAGCTGTCTTGCCTTTTCTTCTGCCTCAAACTTTGTTTTGTGCAGAAGCTGAACGGGTGCAACAGTCATATTTTTCAGTATATTCATATTATTGAACAGATTGAAATGCTGAAAAACCATTCCCATCTTCTGACGGTGAACATTGATATTCACCTTTCTTCCCGTGATGTCAATATCATTGAAGAAAATCTGTCCCGCGGTGGGAAGCTCAAGAAGATTGAGAGAGCGCAGAAGTGTGGATTTACCGCTTCCCGAGGGGCCGATGATAACAACGACCTCGCCCTTTCTGATGTCAACATCAACACCGTCGAGAGCCTTGACCTTGCCGCCGAAATAATGCTTTTTAAGTCCTCTGACCTGAATAATATTACCGTTCACTGCGACGAAGCCTCCTTTCAACAGCCGTGAAGATGTTTGTGAGCACCACAACGGTTATAAGATAGATAATTGCAACTGCAATAAGGGGCATAAACGCCTCAAAGGTTCTGCCTCTTATAAGGTCGCCTGCCTTGGTGAGATCCATAATACCCACATAGCCTGCAACAGAGGTCTCCTTGAGAAGAGCTATAACCTCATTGAGAAGGGTGGGAAGTGTGGACTTTACCGCCTGAGGAATGACTATGTTGCGCATGGTCTGAATATAGTTGAAGCCCAGAGACCTACCTGCCTCAAACTGACCGTTGTCAATGGACATAATGCCGCCGCGGAAAATTTCCGCAACATATGCCGCAGAGTTGAAGCCGAAGCCTGTTATGGCAATAATAACATCGTTTTTCTGTGCCACAAGAATTACGAAATACCATATCATAAGCTGAACGACAACGGGAATACCTCTTATTACGGTTATATAAATCTTTGCAAGGATATTGCAGATTTTAAGGGACCAATATCCGAAGCCTCCGCGAAGCTTCAGAGAATCCTCATTCTTATCATAAGATGAACGTACGGCGGCAAGAACAATACCGAAAACAAGACCGATAGCAATAGCCGCCAGAGTGATGATTATTGAATTGTAAAAGCCTTCAACAAGCCATTTCCACCTGTCTCCGTCAATGAAACAGAGGATAAAGGTCTTTTTAAAGTGTTCGAACATTTCTACCAAAATTATGCCCTCCGTAATCCGTTCTTAAAATGAAGAAAAAGAGGACGGGGTGAAACCGTCCTCGGATTCATTACTTCAATTAAGCAGCAACAGTTGTCTCCTCAGTTGCTTCAGTTGTTTCATCTGCTGCAGCCTCAGTTGTTTCATCTGCAACAGTTGTTTCTTCTGCATTTTCAGAAGCGGGAATGTACTTATTGATAATGCCTGCTACTGTACCGTCTGCTGTAAGCTCTGCAAGAGCGTTGTTTACAGCGTCAAGAAGAGCTGTGTTTTCTTTTGCAATAGCAATAGCATAGTTTTCAAGAGTCCATTCACCGTCAAGAATCTGGAGACCTTCGTTTGCTGCTACGAAGCTCTTTGCGGGCTCGTTGTCGATGATAACTGCATCAACCTTGCCTGTCTTGAGAGCCTGAACAGCGTCTGCACCTGTCTTGTAACGAACTACGTTTTCTTCACCGTAGCCGTATTCGTCAACGGGAGCGGAAGCATAGATGTCACCGGTTGTATCCTGCTGAACGCCGAACTTCATGGAGCCGTCACCCTTGAGGTCGTCAAGAGATTTGATAGCACTGTCTTCAGCTACGATAACAACCTGAATGCCTGTTGCATAGGATGTTGAGAAGTTTACGCTTTCAAGTCTTTCATCGGTAACAGTCATACCTGCCATACCCATATCAAACTTGCCTGTCTGAACACCGCCAACGATTGAACCGAATTCAACGTCCTTGATTTCAAGTGTGAGACCGAGCTTTTCAGCAATTTTTTCAGCGATTTCAACGTCGATACCTGCGAAATCATCGCCTTCCTTATACTCATAGGGAGGGAATGCTGCATTTGTTGCCATAACAAGCACGCCTGCTGTTGCAGTGAGGTTAGCTGTGTCTGCTGATGTTGTTTCGTCAGCTGCTGTTGTTTCTTCTGTGTTGCCGCCGCAAGCTGCAAATACGCCTACAACGAGAACGAGAGTTAAAAGAATTGCAAAAATCTTTTTCATTGTTTTGTCCTCCAATAAATTTTTTTAAGATTGCGAGGTAGAATATACCACCATATGAAAAAAAATGCAAGTGTTTTTGTATAAATATTTGCTTTTTGTATACTTTCCCCTCATATACACAGAACAAAATGTCATATTTATGCATAATGCCACACATTTTTCAAGAATTTATGCATATGCATTCTAAAATCTTGCAATTTTATACATAATCCGTCAATATTTATACACATTCGCCGCATTTTCCACAACCGGCTGAAATGAATAAAGAGCTGTCCCGAAAAAAAAACAAAGCACGGATAAAATCCGTGCAAATGTTTTCTCTTTAACCGTCAATTAAGCAGCAGTTGTTTCTTCAACAGCCTCTGTTGTTTCTTCAGCAGCAGCTTCAGTTGTCTCTTCAACAGCTTCTGTTGTTTCTTCAGCAGCTTCTGTTGTTTCGTCAGCTGTTTCGCCTTCTGCAGTTGTTTCGTCAGCAGCTACAGTTGTTTCTTCTGCAACAGTTGTTGTTTCATCAGCAACAGTTGTTTCTTCTGTGTTGCCGCCGCAAGCTGCGAAAGCACCAACGATAACGAGAGTTAAAAGAACAGCGATTAACTTTTTCATAGTTAAATCCTCCAAAAATAATATGCGTGTTTTGTGCATTGTTTCACAACGCGGAAAGAAATATACCACCTGACGTAAAAAAAAGCAAGGGTTTTGTAATAATTGTCATAAAGATTATGAAATATTAACCAAATTAATCGGGAACATCAATTTAATTTATGCAAAGTAATGGCAAAATATTACAAAACGATAACATATGAAGCAGAATGGAAAGCAAATTCGGATTTGCGAAGCACTCACCCTTCGACATCTGCCCTGCTCTTTCTATTTCAACTTCAGTACAGTATTATATTCGTCCTCGCCGTAGTTTCCGAGGCATTCACGAAGCATCCCCTTTATATCCAAGGGCTTGCCTTTGACTCTGACCTTTTTCTTTATAATGAAAAGCACGGGGGAAAATCTTCCGAGAACACCCATAAAAGCCTTATATTCGTGAGTATCTTCCGTATAGGGAGCATTTCCTTCAAAGATATTTCTGACAACTTCGGCAATAAACTCCTTAAGGCTTCTGTCTTTTATGCTTTTGTCACAGCGAACAAGGAAAAGCCTGCACACTGTTCCCAATGTCGCTTTATCAATAAACCGTCCGAATGCGGCAAGAAGCCTTTTGAGCAGTGCATTTTCGGGAAGTCCCAGCTTTCTCATAAGTCTTCCCGTATCATTTGCCATAAAATCAAGATAATTGTTTATCATTTTGTCAAACTGACGGCGGAAATATTGCTCGTTTGAAAGACCTTTCATATCCCAGTCGAAATCGGGCACGGGAACGGAGTTGATTTTAACGGTGTTTTCATCCTGAATTTCCACAAGCCGCATAAAAGCGGGACAGCCGATAAGAGAGCCTGTGCATACATCATAGAATTTATTACCCTTTTCGGTGGTTTTCAGTTTTATACTCTGATTGTGCATATGTCCCGTAAAGCCGAGATGCACACCGCTGTCTGCAAAAAGCGTTGTCATTTCATCGGCATCGGGCATAACCGCATCATTTATAAGACTGAAAACAGGACAGGCAGGAAGAAGCGGATAGTGATTCATAACAAACATCATATCCCCCGCCTGTCTTCCCTTTTTCAATTCCTCTTTAATCCATTCTCTCTGAGAAGCTGTATAGGTATGGCGCAGTTCCTCGTCACCGTCATTATTGAGTGCAAGAAGCCTTATGCCTTCGGAAAGCTGAGCCACATATGAAAGGCTCTCTTTATGTACGGATAGGGCATCCGAAAAGCCGTATTCACGGTAAAGGTCAAAAAGCTCCTCACGGGCAGTTCCGGGAAACTCAAGTCTTCCCGTGTCATCAAAGGCAAAGCATTTTTCATTGAAATCGTGGCCTGCGGTGATTACAAAAACTCTCTTTCCCGCACATTTAAGGCTTTTGAGAAGCTCCAGAAATTCAAGATGGCTTTCCTTTTCTCCGTTGAAGCTTAAATCTCCTGCAATGAGAACGGTATGGGCATCCTGCGACTGACAAAGAAAACTGAAAGCGGCCTTGTTTATAGCCTCGGTTTCCGCAAAGCATTTCTGCTCACTTTGCATAAATTCCTCATAGGCTTCACCGTGACAGCCAAGCTTTTGTGAAAAATAGTGAGTATCCGTAATAAGCCAGAACTTAAAGGGAGTCATAATCTATATCCTCGATTATTCTGAAATTTTCAGGCTTTCTCTCCTTTGGAGCGGGGTTTTCAGCCTTTTCACCCACGGCTATTGCAATACAGAACTGAAAATGAGAGGGAATTTCAAGAATTTTCTTCCATTTATCCCCCTCGGGAGCATCCAGAAGTCCTCCCACACTTGCAATTATACAAGAGCCCAAGCCCATACTCTCGGCGGCTATGGCAATGTTTTCCACCATAATTCCCGAATTCATACCGTCCTTGCTTTCGGCATAAATAAAGAACATTGCGGGGGCTCCCTGATAGACGGGATTTACATCCCATTTTGTATATGCGGGGGTATCCCAGCCCACCTTGTTTTTAAAATCGGTGTTCAGTGCATCAAGTGCCCTTTTATCAGCAAGCACCCTCACGTGACAGGGCTGTGAGTTTCTGCCGCTGGGTGCCCACATGGCACACTCCAGCAGCTTTTCAAGCACCTCTTCTGAAAGGGGTGTATCCTTATACTCTCTTATTGTTCTTCTGTTGAGAATTGCTTCTACTGTCAAATTCATCTGTTATTTCCTACCCTTTCATAATAATCTCTTACAAGCGCCGTATCGCGAACAGACTGATATGAGTTACACATAGTATTGATTTTTGACTGCAAGGGCTCCTCACTTATAATTTTCAGACACTCATCTCTTTTAAGAGAGAAAATAAGTCCGTCATTTACAATATCAATTTTATAAATAAGATATAAGGCATCATTATACTGAAATGCCTTTGCGGTGCCGTCCTTCATTTCTCTTATGGTGTTATAGAACACCGCGGAAAACTCGTGGTCGGAATTATCAATAACCACGGTGTCATAGCTTTGCTCGGTGAGAGGGAAGGCGGCGGCAATTTCGGAATATGCCTTTTCAACACCGTAGGATGCGGCAACTGAATTTACGGAGTTATTGTAAAGATTGGAAAGCTTATTAAGCTCACTGTCGGTAAAGGGAATTTCATTTCCGTAAACATCCGTGGTTTTGAGAGGAGTTTTCACATATTTGAATGCAACAAAATTTTCCGAAAGCGTGCCTCTTAAAAGTGCATCGGAAATTTCGTCCGTGCCGCCCTTGTCAAAAAAGGCGGTGCGAAGCTTCTCGATATATGCCTCGTTTGTCTTAATCTTCACAAATGTGGTTTTGGAAACACCTATGCTTTCATAGTGCTTCTGAAACATATCCCACAGAACATTGGCATTTGCGGAAATTTCAGCCTTATCCCCGTCGGAAAGTTTCAATGAATATGCCTTGAAGGTGGAATTCACGGCAACATATCTTATACACTGATGGGTTGCATTGGTTATTCTGCCGTCCTTTGTTCCCAGAGACTCGGGAGCATCCCACACACTGTCCAGATAATAACGGAAAATTTCACCGTCAATGGCTGTACCGCTGACAGTCAGCGGATAGCCCTCCTCCTCATTTGTCTTACAGGAAGAAAATACCGATATTAATATTATAAAAACCGCAATAACGGAAAAAAGTCTTTTCATTTGTTCCTCACATCGTTTTAAAATATATAATTATTATTTACAGTATATTATAACAAGCCTTCAATTTCAAGAAGTTTTCATTTTATTGACTAAAGGAAAACTTTGTGCTAAAATGTAAGGGCTTGAAAATACATACCTCAAAAATCAACAAGGGTGCTTTATATGTTTGAAAAATCCGTAATTACAATATTGAAAAGCGGTGCGGCAATAGCATATGTGCTTATTCTGCTTACACTTTTTTCTGCTCCCGTGCTTTTCATATGGCAGGCATTCACACCGCCTGTTTTCACCTTTGACAAAATAGAAATATGTGAAAGTCCTGAAAACGACGAAGCCTTCACAAAGGAAGACACAGAAAACTGGTATCGCATTGATTTCAGCGGTGTGGCATCAACAGGAAGCATTTCTCCTTATTCCTATGAAATTCCCGAATTTACAATAAACGGGGACGCTCTTCCCGAAAGCATTCTTGATTATACGGTCGTGCTTGACGAGCCCCTTGCTTTTTCAAAGGATAAGGATGACAGCTTCACAATTTCTCTTTATGTAAAGTCGGAAGAAAAGCCCGATTTCAGCGAAGCCTCGGGAAGCATTTCCTTTGAAGCGGTAAACTGCAAAAAATCCTTCGGGGAATTTTATCTGACACTGAATAAAACCGAAAACACAACAGAATAAGCCTTTCCGGGAACCGCAAAACGCGGTTCCTTTTTTATGCAAAAAAACCGAGGCACACTCATGCGAGTGTGCCTCATAATGCTGATTTTAATACTTATGCCTTTTTGTCCTTTGTTACAGCCTTGATAACAAGAAGTGTACCGATTGTTGCAACCACGCCGAATGCGAGAGTGATTGCAGCAACTGCTGCATAGGAAGCAATAACGGACTGGAGAATACCTGCAACGACGTAAACAACGAAGGAAATTCCCGCAACCGTAATTGCATAGGGAAGCTGGGTGTTTAGGTGGTTGATATGGTTACACTTTGCACCTGCAGAGGACATAATTGTTGTGTCGTAAATAGGTGAGCAGTGGTCGCCGCAAACCGCACCTGCAAGACAGGCGGAGATACCGATAAAAAGGATATTTGTGTATGTGGGGAAGATTGCAGTAACGATAGGAATGAGAATACCGAAGGTACCCCATGATGTACCTGTTGCAAAAGCAAGACCGCAGGCAACAAGGAAAATAATAGCGGGAAGGAAGTTTGCAAGACCTGCTGCAGCACCGTTCATAAGATCTGCAACGAAGAACTTTGCACCCAAAAGACCTGTCATATTCTTGAGAGCAGTTGCAAAGGTAAGGATTGTGATAGCGGGAACCATTGCCTTGAAGCCCTCGGGGATACATTCCATAGCACCCTTGAAGCTGATGACTCTTCTGCAAACAAAATAAACCATTGTGATAACAAGAGCAATAAGAGCACCCCAGGGAAGACCTACAGTGGCATCTGTATCTGAAAATGCATCAATAAAGGAAGCACCGTCAAGAATACCGCCGTTGTAAACGAGAGCGAATACACATGCAACGATAAGGAAAACAACGGGAAGAATAAGGTCAATAACCTTGCCCTTGGGATTACCCTGAGCCTCATCAGCAGTATCAACTCTGTCACCTGTAGTGTAAAGGTCGCCGCGAAGCTTTGCGTTCATTTCGTGAAGCTTCATAGGACCGTAATCAATCTTGAAGAATGTTATAGAGAGAATGAATACGAAGGTAAGAAGTGAATAGTAGTTAAAGGGAATAGCCTGAATGAAGAGCTTGAGTCCCTGACCTTCTTCAGCATAGCTTGCAACTGCGGCAGCCCAAGAAGAAATGGGAGCAATCATACAAACCGGAGCAGCTGTTGCATCTATAAGATAGGAAAGCTTTGCTCTTGAAATCTTGTGTGAGTCGGTTACGGGACGCATAACGGAGCCAACTGTAAGACAGTTGAAATAGTCGTCAATGAAAATAAGAATACCGAGAATGAAGGTTGCAATCATAGCACCTGCACGTGTCTTGATATTCTTTACAGCCCAGTCACCGAAGGCTCTTGAGCCGCCTGACTTGTTGATAAGTGCAACCATAATGCCTAAAAGCACAAGGAAAATAAAGATACCTGCACTGTCGGAAACGGCTGCAATAAGTCCGTCACTGATAATGTAGTCCATAGCGGCTGTAAAGGAGAAGCCGGACTGGAATACATTTGCGGAAAGAAGACCGCCTACAAGAATACCCACGAAAAGTGAGGAATAAACCTCCTTTGTGATAAGAGCAAGTGCAATAGCGATAATGGGAGGAATAAGAGCCCAGAACTTTGCGAAATAATTACTTGATGCAGTTGTTCTCACATCAATTTCGCCTGTACCCTCACAGGTTGCACAGATGCCTGTATATTCACATTCCTCACAAGTATAGCAGGTTCCCTCGCCGTCACAATCGGGACAGGAATCAATATAAACATCCAGTGAAGACTCGGCAGGACCTGTAGTTACGGCATCATCTGCATCTGCTGCTTCATCGTCAGCCGCTTCCTTTGTTACATCCTCCACAGCCTCAACGGTTGTTTCGGCGGCATCGGGGGCAGCCTCATCCGTAACGGCAACATCGGTTGCTCCTGCTGTCATAAACATAAAGGTGCAAAGCATAAGAGCAACAAGCATACAGAACAGTTTTTTGCGTGTTTTCATAATTTACATCCTTTCTTTTTTCGGAAATACAGATAAAAAAACGGCTACGCCCTGTGAAAAACAGTCGTAACCAAAAAGTCAGATAGCTCTCCACAAATGTGACAGAATAAGAGATGTTATCCCTTCTTCCGAAAAAGCGACTCGGCTTTCCGCTTTCTCTCGGCGTGCTTCCCTTTCATACGGTGTCAAGGTCTGCCGGACTCCTCCGTATTACTGATGTTGCACGCACCTCTATCAATATTTCCAGTATCTTTGCAACTTCTATTTTACACGAAAGAGAATAAAAGTCAATGAAATATTTATTTATAAGAATTTTGTTTGCTTTATCCGATGTTTAATGCTAAAATCGTACAAAAGGCGGTGATTTTATGAACAGGGTTTTAATAGGTGACAGCTCTTTTATGTGTGAGGACGGAACCGATTTATCCGCACTTCTTATTTCCTCGGGGGCAGAGCATTCCCACCCCTGCGGAAGACAAGGAATATGTAAAAAATGCGCCGTGCTTGTAAACGGCAAAAAAGAGCTTTCCTGTCAGTATAAGATTTATTCGGATATTACGGTCACGCTTTCGGAAGAAAACAATATTTTTTCCGATGAGGGACTTCGCGTTCACGAAAGCCTCTCCTGTGAGCACTGCTTTATTCTCGACATCGGCACAACCACCGTAGCACTGGCTCTTATTGACACGAAAAACCGCAGTGCAATAAAGGTCATCACAGAAAAAAATCCTCAGTCCGTATACGGTGCGGATGTAATATCCCGCATTGAAGGAGCAAAAAAATACGGCACCGGAGCTCTTCAGAAAATTCTTGTTGATAAAATCAACAGTATGCTCTCCTCCTTTCCCGAAAACAATGCCCACACTCTTTTTGTTGCGGGAAACACGGTTATGCTTCACCTGTTTTTCGGAATAAATCCGCAGAGTATGGGGGTTTTCCCCTACACTCCCGTTTTTCTTGAGGAGAAAAGATGCAGGGGGGAAGAAATCGGCATAAGCTCAATAAAAAGCATACTCTCTCTTCCTTGTCTTTCATCCTTTGTGGGTGCGGATATTGTTGCAGGGCTCAACAGTGTGCCTTTTCCGAAGAATAACAAATATTCAATTCTGGTTGATCTGGGCACCAATGCGGAGATAGTGCTTTTTTCAGAAAAAGAAATTCTTTGCACCTCCGCCGCCGCAGGCCCCTGCTTTGAGGGTGTGGGAATAAGTTGCGGAATGAGTGCCTCAGAGGGAGCAATTTATGAATACCGCTGCGGCACCGACTTTTCGGTTATAGGCAATAAAAAAGCAAGGGGCATATGCTCCACCGCACTGATAGACATAATTGCAGTGCTTCTCGGACACGGCATCATAGACGAAACGGGTTATTTGGAAAAGGACTTCGCAATAACCGAAGATGTTTTTCTGTCACCCAAGGATGTCCGTCAATTCCAGAACGGAAAAGCCGCAATTTATTCCGGAGTAGCCACTCTTCTGAAAAGAAAGAAACTCACTGCGGCAGACATAGACACCCTTTACATTTCAGGCGGCTTTTCCTCAAGGCTCAACATAGAAAATGCGGTGCTTTCGGGAATAATCCCCCGTGAGATGAAAAATAAATGCGTTTCTCTGAAAAATTCCTGTCTTGCGGGACTTATAAATTTATCCTGTTCAGAAACAAATCAGTTATCCTTCACACCCGAGGCAGAATATATTGACCTTGCCTGCGATAAAGACTTTTCCGAAAGCTATATAAGCAATATGCTGTTTGACTGTCCCTGATTTACAGTTTGTTCATATTTTACAGAATTCTTGATTTTTCCTTTTGTTTATTGTATAGTATTATTACAAATAAGCAAAAGGAGATTTTTTATGGGAAAAACTGCATCTCTTTCAACGAAATTCAGAGAAATTTGTTCATGGGGAAAGAATATAAATCCCGCAATTCCCCTCGAACAGCAGAGAAATGTTACCCTCATTGAGTATATAAGCATCTGCCTTGCCCGTATCGGCTCCATTCTTGTCAGCACCCTCGGCGGTCTTGCAAGCACCTTCGCATATGAGGTCTATTACGGCTCAATAAATGTGGGCAGTGATGAAATTGCAGATATAAACGCAATACAGACCACAATAACAACGGTTCTTGCGTATGCCGTCGGTCTTCTTGTTGCCATTGTTGCACACAAGTGGAAATCAAAATGGGGAAGATACCGTCAGTGGTATATGATATGCCTTATTCCCGTTTTCACTCTCACAATTCTCAACTATGTTGTTCCCACGGATTTTGACAAGCAGGGTATGATATTATTCAAATACATCCTTGCAATTCTTTCCACAATAATCAACGCCTTCAACGGTCTGGGCGGAAACATTCCTCAGGTTATTTCACCCAACTTCAAGGAAAAGAAGCTTGTTACAACCGCCTGGCAGTTTGCATATTATCTGGGCTATGGCGGAGCATATCTTTACACCTTCATTTTCGGTGAATTCAGTGACAATAAGCGTGCTATGTATATGTCACTTGCAGTTATTGCCGCAACAATAACCGCTGTGGGTAACATAATGTGTGCAGTTTTCTGCCGTGAAAGAATTGAGCTTCCCAAAAAGGAAAAGGTAAAAATCACAGGTGCACTTTTTTCACTTTTCAAATACAGAAACTACAGAGCGTACTATTATATCCAGTGGGTGAACATTCTCGCTATGCTGGGCAAGATGTCCACCTTCCTTGCCGCCATCACCGTAGGCTCCTCGAAAAACCTTCTCCTCACACTTCCCACCGCCATCGGAACAGTTGTGGGCATTGCAATATGTACGAAAATCTCAAAGAAATTCGAGCCCACAAAGATACTGAAATTCGTAGGTCTCTATTCAATGGTAACTGCCGCAATAATCTTCTTTATTGTATTCACATCCCGTGAATTCGGCATACTTTTCTATATTTTCTATTTCCTCTTCGGTGTAGGTGTCGGTCTTCAGGAGCTTTCAACCTCCCACTTCAATGTTGAATTCAACGACTATCTTGAATGGCAGACCGGTGAACGCCTTGAAGCAATACACGGCACAATCCCCGGCTGGATAAACAATGTTCTCAACTATCTCAAGGAGCTTATTATCCCCTATATGCTTGTGTGGATAGGCTATGAAAGCTCAAATATAGATAACCTTCTCGAAACCATGAAGGCAAAGGAAAGCTATTGGGACACTTGCCTGTGGCTTCTTGCCTTCCTCGTCTTCGGCTATGCACTTGCAAACCTTCTCAAAGCCATCGTCCTCAAATTCTTATACGATGTAGAAGGTGAAAAGAAGGTACAGATGTATAAGGACCTTGAAGTAATGCGAGAAAAACGCCGCGAAGAAAACAAACAGATAACAAACTAAAAACACAATAACCGTATCGGCAAGTTCCGATACGGTTATTTTTTTCGTGATTTCCGGCTTATTTCTTCTTGATTTTATTAAGCTTTTTGTTTATTGAAAGAAGCTCTTCCTTGGTGAAGATGCCCTTTGCCATCATACATACTCTCTTTATGGAGAAGCCCATAAGCATACCTATGGTGGTCTTATTTATCATCTTGCGGCTTATCTTCATATTGGAAGCATCAAAGCCTGCAACCTCTTTTTTCTCGCCGCCCTTGGACTTCAATTTCTTAAGAAGTCCCGCTACAACGCCTAAGAGCACAATTTTACCCTTGGGGGTTGCCCATATGTCACCGAGGCTGTCGTTTATTGAAAGGTAGCCCACGGGGGTGTCAATTTCAAACCAGTTGATAACTGCACCCTCCTCCTTGAGAATATAATCCTCATTGGGAGTGTCAACCTTGCGGATAACCGCCTCATCACAAAGCTCACCTGCAACTGCCTTAAGAGAGGTTTCACCCTCATTCTTCACTGTGAAATAGAAGAAGGGATATTTACCCTTTTTGCTCTTGCCCACAGACACACCGTTTGCAAAAAGCTCAACCTCATCACAGTTTGAATAAACAGTCACCCTTGTTTCGTCTTCAACGCGGTCAATATATCTCTTGGAGCAGATATGCACCATCTTTTCGGGATTGAGCCATGCCTTATATGCATAGAAGGAGTCCTTCTTATACTTTCTGTCAAAGGTTATAAGTCCCTTGTGGTTCATTCCGTCCTCACCGCCCTCGCTTCTTGCGTCTGCGGCAAAGTCAAACATATTCCACACGTGAGTTGCCCAGAGATACGGACGGTCTGCAATCTGCTTTATAAGCTCCTCATGGTAGAATGACTGATATTCCTCGGTATAGTCGCCCTGTGTGGGAGTTGAGGTATGCCAGTTAAGAGCCTCACAGCCGTATTCACTGATGCCTATTGCACGGTTGGGATGCTTCTTATGGAAATCATCAAACCAAGGGCCGTTCATATCTGTTGTACCGCCGTACCAGCCGAAATAGTGATTATATGAAAGAATATCGGAAATCTGCACATATTCGCAGTCGGGATCAGCCATTGTAACTGCGGCAATTACGGTAGGTCTTGTTTTGTCAAGCTTATGGCACAGGTCGTTGAGAGCCCTGTGATTTTTAAGCAGGCTTTCGTCTGCGGCACCGCCCATGGAGATTTCGTTTGAAAGTCCCCATACAACGATTGAGGGATGGTTATAGTTCTGAATAACAAGCTCTGTCATCTGTGAAACGGTGTTATCAAAGCCGTTTTTCATATGCATTGAGATATAAGGAATTTCAGCCCAGAGAACAAGTCCCTTTTCATCGCAAAGATCATAGAAAACCTGTGAATGCTGATAGTGGGCAAGTCTTATGGTATTTGCACCCACCTCAAGAATAAGGTCAATATCCTCCTTATGATGCTCGGGGAGAAGTGCATTTCCTATTTCAGGTCTGTCCTGATGGCGTGAAACACCTCTCAGGGGATAGCTTCTGCCGTTGAGGAAAAAGCCCTTGTCGGAATCAACACTGAATGTACGGCAGCCGAAGCGGGCTGAAAGCTTATCCTTTTCCTCACCGTCAACCAAAAGCACTGCCTCGGCTGTGTAAAGATAGGGATCATCAATACCGTCCCAGAGATGAACGGTGTCAAATTCAAATTCAGCCTCGGGATTTTTACCGCTTTCACACTTTTCTGCAATTTTATTGCCTTCCATATCGTAAATCGAGAATTTTACATCACCCTCACAGAAGGCTTCAACCTCAATTTCCCATTTATCCGTCTTCTTTTCGGGAGTAACCTTAATGGCAGGTGTTCCGTAATAATCCAACTCAAAATGCTCTTTATTTACGGATATGATGTTTACATCCCTGTAAATACCGCCGTAGAAGGTAAAGTCTGCCATCTGGGGATAAACGAAATCGTTGGGACGGTTGTCAACCATAACCGCAAGCTCGTTTTCATCCTTTATATCCTCATTATCAATTTTTACTCTGAAGGTGGAATAACCGCCGTGATGGGTGAATATCTTTTTGCCGTTGAAATATATTTCAGCTGATGAATTCACACCCTGAAATTCAATATAAGCAACCTCATTTACGCAAAGCTCCTCTTTTGTAAGAGCCCTCTTGAAGCAGGAAATACAGCGAAGATAATCGTTTCCGCCGTCCTGACCGTCCTTGCCGTTCCATGTATAAGGCAGGTCAACATTAAACCAGCCCTTAGCATCCTTTTCGGGAAGAGCCTTCACATCAAGCAATACATTCCAGTTCTTGTTTATATTGGTAACAGTTCTCATAAGCGTCTCCTTTTAATAAAGTACATACATAATCATTCTATAATAAAAATATAAAAATTGCAAGAAAAAAACCTGATTACAAAAATCAGGTTCTCTCAATAAGCTTTTTATATACATTTTCAATCATCCATTCTTCAGATGATTTTTTGCATATTTCTTCCTTTTTTATCCACATAACCCCCGAATTCTCACAAGGATTTACGGATATTTCAGCATTTTCATCTGCTTCAAGAAGAAAGGTCACATTATAGTGAGTATGCGGCGGTACCCGTATTCCCTTTCTGATATGCTCTGCCACGGGCAGAATTTCAAGAGAAAAAATCTCCTCAGAAACAGGTCTTGCCGAAACACCCGTTTCCTCTTTTGCCTCTTTCAGAGCAACTGCCGGAAGGTCCTCCTCACCGTCAGCGTGACCGCCCACCCAGCTCCATGAATCGTATATATTATGATAACAAAAAAGAACCTTATCCCTGTTTTTGTTGACAATCCACGCGGAAACGGTAATATGCCCCGCCTCATTTTCACGGAGAAGACAGTTTTCATTATTTTCAATAAAATTGATAAAATCAGCTTTATCACGGGCTTCTCTGTCGCATAAAGGGGAAAAGTCTTTAATTTTTTTAATCAGCTTCATATATGCTCCGTCGTATTATTTATTTTTCAAGTGAAGAGTGAAGAGTGAAGAGTGAATAAGTAAACCCCGAATATCCGTACGGATATTCGGGGTTTATGCCGGCGACGACCTATCTTCCCGGGCGGCTGCCCGCCAAGTATTTTCGGCACGATTGAGCTTAACTACCGTGTTCGGGATGGGAACGGGTGGGACCTCAATGTTATAGACACCGACTGTCTCAAGAGCTTATCTCTCAAGCGCAAGAGGGATTATAACAGATACAATCCCTCTTGTCAACACTTTTTTTCATTTTTTTAATTTTTTTTCAGAACAGTGATAATTTCACCCACATACATTCTGTGATAGTCCTTTTTGGGATAGCAATCAGGCTCAATGCTTTCATCAATAAACCATTCGGGCTTCATATCCCCTGCGGCAATTTTTCTGCAGATAAAAACCGTTTCGGCTTCCATAGGATATTTCACACCGTTTTCCTCGCATACGGTAAAGCCCGATTCGGCATACTTATCTGCATCTCTGCCGCTTTTCGAGCCGAAAACCGCCATTTCCTTGTGAATTCCCTCGGGCATAATTGCAAGAGAGAAATATTCTCCGTTTTCCATAAAGGAATATGTATGTCTGTGAGGACGGACAAAGGCGAAAACACAGGGCTTGCTCCAAAGCACACCCACACTGCCCCAGCTGACTGTCATTGAGTTGAAGCCGGCATCCGAACAGCCTGTGAGAATACCCCAGTTCTCTCCTATTGCCTTTGTAGGCGAAAACTCAAGTTCATTGATATTTATTTTACTGAAAGACATAAAAATTTCCCCTTTTTGCAATATTACATAAAAATATATTATCACAAAAAGGGAAATAATACAAGAAAAATCAGCCTATTCCCATTCTTGCGGCAATAATTGCAACAAGAAGCGTGCAAACCGCCTGAATTATGCTTGAAAGGGCTGCGGAATTGAAGCGGCTTTTTTTATCAAGGGTATTCTTTATGTACTGCAGGTCCTGTCTTATGGTTGCAAATGCCGTTGAGCCCTCGGCAAGCTCCTCGCGTATTCTTGCGGTACATTCACTGCATTCCCTTCTTGAAATAAAGGTTTCGTGAATATACTCCCTGTCTTCATTTGTCAGACTCACATTCCCACCGCCTTAAAACGTATTTTTGTCCGTGGGATTGTTGAGTATTCCGAAGGCAATAAGAATTGTACCCACTGCATTGACAATCATATCGAATGCGGTATTATCAATACCGATTTTTTCGAACACCCCGAAGGCGTTGAGAATAACACCCACGGCACCGAAAACGGACAGCCAAACCGCCCAGGATTTCAGACGCTCTTTAATTGTACTCTTTTCCATCACTATCCCTCCTGTTTTGTTACTGTACGAAGAACTGCTCTCGCATCCGCGGCGGTGATTTTTCCGTCACCGTCCGTATCGCCTCTTTCAAGAGCTATATTTTCAAGTCCCACCGCCGCACGAAGAATTAAACGTGCATCGGCTGATGTGAGCTTTCCGTCACCGTCGGCATCCCCCGAAATCACGGGCGGTATAAAAGTGAGCCCCACGGCTTCAAGGAGCCCCTCGGCAATTCCCAGTGCCATTTCAGAAAACATAGAATCAAAAAGGGCGTTGTCCTTATCGCTGTCAATAAATCCCGCCTCAAAAAGACAGGAATGCATTTTTGTCAGTCTGTTCACACCGAAATCTGCATATTGGGGAGCACCCTTCTTCACACCGCGGTCAGTAAAGCCTGCCCTTTCACAAACCTTATCTACTATATTTTTTGCCATATTGAAGGTTTCGCCGTCGGTTTTTACACGGGAATAAACCCAAGCCTCAACCCCCTGTGCCTTATTGGGAGAAAAGGAATTGCGGTGAATGGAGATAAAATAATCGGCTCCCCACACATTTGCCGCCACAGCCCTTTCCGTTATAGTGGGATTGGTGTCATCCTCTCTTGACAGCATAACCTCAACCCCCTGCTGAGTTTCGAGAAGCTGTCTTACCGCCTTTGCAAGACGAAGACAGTCATCCTGCTCCTTTCTGCCGTTATAGGAGGCACCGATACTGCTGCCGCCGTGCCCCGCATCAATAAAAATTTTCATAATATCACCTCCGTTTTTACGCTTGGCCTGCTTTTTGCAGGGAAGCAATTTTCTTATCCAATTCTTCAATTTTCTCATTATATTTTTCTTCAAGCTGTCTGATTTTTGCATGAAGAATGGGAATGAATTGTGAATATGCAAGACCGTAGGTATATTCCCCTCGGCTTTCACCGTCCTTATCATAGCGAAGACCGGCAAAATCCCTGTCCTCAAGTCCCACGGCAGACAAAGCCTCCTGAACTCTCTGCGCCACATAACCCACACTGCGCTTACGGTCAGGCAGACTTTCTTCACTCTTAAAGTGATAGGATGCGGGCTCAAGCAGATCAAGCATTTTTACATACTTATCCATATCCGTGTCAAAGTTCTCTTTCAGTCTCTCATCAGAGGACTCATCAACAGCCTTGCACATTACCCAGCTCCATCTTGATGCCGTTGTGCCCAACTGCTGTGCCTCATTGGCATACGGATATAGATTACCGCCCGATGTCATCATAACGGTATTGACACCGCCGTTTATGGGGGTTAAGTACCAATGTGTATGTGAGCTGTCGCTTTTACCGGAAAGCTTCGAGTCCACCTCCGACTCGGTATAATAGCGTCCGTCGTGGGTGTGCGAGGCATCACTTTTGCCCGAAAGAAGACTGTTCACCTCTGTTTCGGTATAGTATCTGCCGTCATGTGTATGAGAGGTATCACTTTTGCCCGAAAGAAGACTGTTTACTTCAGCTTCGGTATAATATGTAGCGTTATGGTTATGGTCCTGTATAAGAGTCAGTGCCTCAAGCCTTGCCGAGCTTACGGCATCAGATGTTGCAAGAGACGTTATTGTTAAATTAGAATACCTGCTATCCGACATAATATAGATAGTACCCTTCATAACCGATTGCTCATCAAAATCAATAATAAAGGCAAACACTGCATAGCTGCCCGACTCAATAAGCTGTAACGGAACAACAACCGAACCGCCGGGATACATCTGCGATATATCCGCAACAAAAAACACGGGAACACCATCATTTTTTGCCTGCTCTATCTGTGAGAAGGTATGGGAAACATCTTCAATATCGTTATTTGTAAAATTAATTTTTCCCGTAACCAGAAGCACTGACCTGAAATCCTTAACGGCATCATTGAGCGTGCTTTCATTGATATAGCCTGCATCGTTATTAAATGCGGAAACATTTTCGGGAATATCCTCAGCCGTCAGATATTCTCCGTGAGTGTGCCCTGCATCACTCTTGCCGTCAAGAAGCTCTGTTACTTCATTCTTTTTACTGTAAACATCATCGTGGTTATGACTCTGAACAAGATTTAATGCCTCAAGCCTTGTTTCACTCACAAGGTCGTCAACCTCGGTTTCGGTGTAATATGTTCCGTCGTGGTTATGACCTACATCGCTCTTGCCGTCAAGAAGCTCTGTTACCTCGTTCTTCTTACTGTAAACATCATCGTGGTTGTGACTCTGAACAAGATTTAATGCTTCAAGTCTTGCTTCACTCACAAGGTCGTCAACCTCGGTTTCGGTGTAATATGTTCCGTCGTGGTTATGACCTACATCACTCTTGCCGTCAAGAAGCTCTGTTACTTCATTCTTTTTACTGTAAACATCATCGTGGTTGTGGTCCTGCACAAGAGTCAGAGCTTCAAATCTTGCAGAGCTTACAAGATCATCAACCTCGTCTTCCGTATAGTACATACCGCTGTGATTGTGTGCAGCATCACTCTTTCCCGAAAGAGCGGCATTCATTTCACTTCCCGTCACATACCCCGTGTCATTATTGAGCTGGGAAACATTTTTGGGAATTTCCGCCATTGAAGAAAGCTCATTCCTTGTTACATATTCACCGTGCGTATGGGAAATATCGCTTTTTCCCTCCAGAAGACCGAACAATTCAGCTACGCTTTTCAATTCATCCCCGTCCGCTTCCGGATGAGAGAAGTCATCACAGGAGGAATAAACGGGAAATTCATAGATTTCACTTTTTATTACAAAGCCGTTTTCCCCCGAAATATGAAGCTGACAGTAAAGCACACCTCTGCCGTCAAGAAGGACTGACGGTAATTTATATTCCCCCTTGCCATCGGGACAGGAAAGCTCATCCGTCACATAAAGCTTCCCCAAAGGTGTTATAAAGCAAAGCTTATATGTAAAGCCACGGGAGAAATCCGACACATCAAGAGTGAGAGATCTCGAAATATTTTCTCCCGAATTGAGCCTTAAAAAATCAGGAATTATCTTCATTCATTTTCTCCTTCATAAAAATTTCTTTAACTATACCCACAAGTGCCGAAGCAATTTTTTCTTTATTGCAGTCAAAAAGGGAATTGTCCCTTTCGCTTTCAATGAAGCCCATATCAAAAAGAAAGCTTCGTTTCGTACCTGTTTTTTCAATAAAGCGGTGTGGATATGAGGGTGTGACGGTATGCACACCCCTGTATCTGAAGCCGCCCGAAAGAGTAATTGCTTCAAGCATACGGTATGCCTCATACTGTATGTCAGCCGAAGAATTCTCCCTCACCGTCACCAAGGCTCCGTCCGATACGGCATTTTTATATGAAACGCCTCTGTGAAAAATAAGAACAGGCGAATGTCTTTCAATCATAGGCAGCTCATAGCCTGTAAAAAGCTTTGTGTCAAAGCCTGCTTTATCAAGCTCCCTTTTAAGAATTAAACAGAATGAAAGCACATCCTTATGCTCATTTCTTCCCCCGAAAATCCCTCCGGGCGAGGAAGGCTTATGTGCGGCATTTATGTATATTTTCATATGCTACCCGTTAAGCTTACTGCTTTTGATGAGAATATCGAGAAGGTCTTCCTTTTCTTTATTCTGTGTATTCACCCCGAGAAGCTTCAGAAGTGTATAATCCCCGTAATCCGCAAAAAGCTGTGCTACGGAAATAAGCTTATCCGCCTGCAGCGAGGACAGGTCAACACCAAGCTCCTTCAGTCCCGAATAGTCGGAATATTTCGCAAGAAGCTGAGCCATATCCCACTGTTCATCCCCCTTAAGCTTCGACGTGTCAATACCTAAATTCTCAAGAAGTGAATAGTCACCGATGTCTGCCGCCTTGAAGGCAGTGCTTTTCATATTTTCAAGTCTTTCGGCTTCAAGCTTCTTTTCGTCATATTCCTTATCGGAAAGTATCTTATACAGGGAAACAAGTCTGTCCGTCTCGTCATTGAAGCGTTCATATGCCTTATTCTCAAGCTCCTCTCTTTTCCTATCAGCCTTTTCGGAATATTCCGAAAGCACATCAGAGGAGAGCTTCGCACCGTAGGAATTGCCGTAACCGCCTGTGAGAGAGGCGGCAAGCCCCAGCACATTTTCTGCCTCACGCTGCCCCTCTTTTTCATACATATTCTTATACTGGCGATAAAGATTATCCCCGTTAATATCATATAAAAATGAGCCTGTTCTGTTCATTATCCTGTTAAGAACATCCTCGGAAACCAAGCTTCCCGACGTGGCAGACTCGGCGGGAAGTCCCTGCTCCTGTCTTAAAGCCACTCTTGCATCGGCGGCGGAAATTTTACCGTCAGAATTCAGGTCTGCCGCCATATCCTTTTCAATAAGCCCCACCGCCATATCAAGAATTTCCTTTGAGCTATATTTTTTTGCCAAGTGTATTCACCTCTTTTTTCTCCTTATTCATACCCCTTACTGACGAGGAAAGAAGTCTTATATCCTCTCTCATTGAAAGAATAAGAGAATACAGCTTCTGAAGGGTTATTTCCTCGGAAAAATATTTATCATTCAATGTTTTTCACCTCACCCGCTGTTCTGACTGCACGCTCAATGCGATGAATGGTGCATTCACCCTTGCCCCTGAAATAAAGCCTGCTTTTTATACACGGCGGTACATTTACGGGAACTCTCACAGCCCCGTCTGTTTTTCTGTCAAGGAAAAATATCTTTTGTCTTTCGCTTTTGTCATCCGTTATAACCGAGATTTCAATAAAGGAGTCCTCTCCCAGTGAAAGCGTGATATAAAAGCCTCTTATCTTTTCCTTTCCCGAGGATGCCTTAACGTCGGTCATGCCCGTAAGAGCCGACCACAAAACCTCTTTTTCGGGAATAAGTGTGAAGGGGGCTTCTGACAAAAGCCTTTCCTCTGAGTCCTTATCGTCCTCATAGGATGACACAAAAAACCGACATATATTTTCTTTTTCGCAAAGGAATAACAGTCTGCCGTTTCTCTGAAAAATATACTTGGAGCAAAAGCGGTCATCCTCGCGGTGCCACACTCCCCTTGCGGTATCAAGGATATATAAGCCTCTTTCACCGGAGGAAGCGGTCATTGAAACGATATATTTTCCGTCAATACCCGCCGCGGTGTGTGCCGTAAATTTCTCCGAAGCCAGTGCCGATGAAATATTGACGGGATATGTTCCGTCATAAAGCATAATACCCTCGCGGTTTTTATAGAATATCCTTTCATTAAGACATACGACACTGCCGTGTGCTCCTTTTTCAACACCTCTTGCAAAAACAGAGTTTACCTGAAATTCCGAGGGCATAAAGCCTGAAACTCTTATTATATGGTTTTCCTTGAAGAAGACCACCTCACTGCCCAGAGCCGCCGCACCCGTAAATTCTCCCGAACAGCCGAGATTTGCAGTATAGGAATCGGTTGAAATCCCATTGAAGCTGTACCAGTCCTCAGCACTTCCAAGCCTCGATGCATAAATTTCATTTACAAACTCACCGTTATTGTTTTCACCGTAACGGCATCCCCACAGACGATTGTTGTGCTCAACAACAAAATCCATACGGGGAATTTCACTTTTTACGGTAAGGGTAATCCCCTCACACTCGTGGGCGATTGCCCCCTCAAGCACAAGAGAAAAGCCGAGAACTGCTCTTACGGTGTAATAGCCCGATTTTATATCCGTGCTGTCCGTTTCAACAAAAACGGTCTGCCCTGCACTGAAGGGAGAAACATCCCCCACACTGAGCCTTATATAAAGGTCAGCCGATTTAACCCACTGACCGCCCGAATAGGAATAAAGCTCCATTGAGCTGTCCGATGAAATAACAAGCTCATCCCCCATAGAAGCATCCTCGGGAAAGCCGCCGTAATATAAGGGAAAAACATCCGTTCCGTCCTCATAGCAGAAATTTACTGCCGCATCGGTCAGTGTCCTTTTGAAATTACACTGTACCACGTCAACACCCTCATCGGAAATCTTAAGATATATTCCGTCGGGAGCGATAAAAATATTTCTTCCCATATTCACGGCACTGCGTCTTTTTATCCCTTTTGTGAGAGTGATACCCTCAATTTTTCTGCCGTCAAGGAAAATATCCTCTCCGGTTATAATAAGTATTCCCGATGCGGTGTTTGCGGCACAGGTAATTTCAGAGTCCAAGAGAAAATCCGTATTCCCCTTTTCATCTGCGAAAAAGCCTCTCTTTTCTCTGACAGCCATTTTCGGAAAAAATCTTCCGCTTAAATTTTCGGCATCACTAAAGGAATTTTCGGGTGTATTTTCTCCTGTTATAAGTCCGCCGAAGCCGTCAACGGAATATATCCTTTCCGAAAAGGTATTTAAAGACGGATAAAACATAGCTTAACCCCCCGATATTTTTATTGAATTCCTTTTCGCCGTAAAGGTGCGGTTTATATACTGCATATAAGAAAGATAGCATGAATTGAAAAGAGCCGCATTGTTTCTGTAGGACACCATATCGGAGCCTGCAATATCATTGTGCAGGCATATGTACCTCACATAAATATCAGAGAAGGCATCGGGAACAAGAAGTCC
Source organism: Acutalibacteraceae bacterium (assembly GCA_045590915.1). Classification (GTDB taxonomy): domain Bacteria; phylum Bacillota; class Clostridia; order Oscillospirales; family Acutalibacteraceae; genus RUG806. The sequence continues at coordinate 44,837 of JAZNRX010000023.1, forward strand.
GGTATCGCTCTTATATTCCTCGGGCAGAGAAATACCCCCGAGTTCCTCATAACAGGGAAAAAGCTCCGTCATAATTTTAAGCTCAAGCTCCTTTATCCGTTCTGCCTTCTGAGAAAAGGACATAACATTGGGAAAAAGCATATCCGTTTTATCAATAACAGCCTTTACTGTCATAGCCGTCACCCCTCAGAGCATACGGCTTCAATAAATTTTTCCGCCTGTCTTGCCATGGAAGCCGAATTTTCGACAACCTCGGCAAAGGCACAGGGAAGCATCACCGTCTCCCCCTTTTTCACAAGAATACGCTTTCCGTTGACCGCCACAAAAAGTGACTCATCATTCTTATTAAGCTTCGGAATAAAAACCGCTTTCATATTGTTTTCTTTAATCTTTTTCATAGTTTTTCCTTTCATCGGGAGAGACAGCAAAGCCTCTCCCAAAAATTCTGAAGCAGCAATCGGTATCGTCAAACAGGGCTTGCTCGCATTTGTTCAGGATTTTCTCCGAACTCAGAAAGCCTCCGCCTTCCGAAATCCGAATTCCGAATTTGCGAAGCATCCGATCTCCGACCTTACAAAGCTTCCGCCGTCAGTTGTTTTCGGCTGTTAATGAAAACTCCGAGCCTGACTCAACTCTCAGAATGTATTCCTCAAGAAGTCTCTTTGCAACCTTTGTTGCCTTCCAGCCCACAGAGCTTCTCTGGTTGAGAGGATCGTTGCCATAGCCTCTGGGCTTTACGATATGCTCAAGTCCGCCGCCCTCAATGTCAGTTACGCCGTAGGCATTTTCACCGAGGAAAATAGTGGAGAAGACAGCAGAGCCGTCCTTACCGCCGCCGAAGCCGCAGATGAGCTGACCTTCATTTACGGAAGCCGCAGTGCCCAGTGTCACTGTGTTGCCGTTTACGGACACAACGGTGTTGGGTGTGCCGTTTACATAAACCTTCACAGGCTCACTGAACACCTTTTCACCCATATCCTCATTAACTGTGACACTCACACCGTCACTCTTTGCGGCAACCGTCATTCTTGAAATGCCGTTTGAAATTTCAGCAGGTGCGAAAATCTTTGCCTCTGTGCTTTCAACAAAACGCACACCGCCCAATGTTCCGATCTCACCCTTAAGGACATTTTCGGGGCTGACATACTTTGCAACGGAAAGCCACTTGTCGCCTGCCTCCTGCATAAGATCATAGGCAACATAAGGGTGAATTACGGCAACATATGAGCCGTTGATTTTGGGAGCATTGACTGCCTTCAGCTCTGCCGCCGCTCTGAAAACGTCCTTTACACGAAGACGGCAGTTTTTATTGATGTCACTGCGGCTTGTGATTTCCTTTTCGTTTCCGCCTTCAATTTCGGGGGCATACATTACGTTTGTTCCGCCCGCAAGCTCATTTCTGACAATGGTGTCAAGAGTAAGTCCTGCCTGTGAAGCAAGCTCCTTTGTTGCCTCAACAATGGTATTATCCACTGCGGTAAGCTCAAGCATATCGGTCTGCTCGATATAGTCACCGTACTGATCAACGGTACAGGTAACTGCAGTTACGTTAAGCTTGTTGCCTGCAGGGGTGATGCCCTCCGTAATGGGCTTCAATGCCTTGGGAAGACGGGAAAAGCGTCTGAATTCAACACTCTTGCCGCTTCCCTTGGGAACAGGTCTTTTCTGACCGAACTGCTCATGAATAAGGTTTGCGCCTGCAAGGGTAATAAGTGTCTTGTCATAAAAGGTCTTCATTTCGGGGGAAAGAGCGTTGGCATCAGCCACCGCACCCTCAACAAGTGTTCCCTCAGTTGAATTGATTACCTCGCCTGCTGAAAAATGCATAAGTGTAATATCAAGATTATTCATATTTTTCTCCTTTTACCTGAAACTGATTTTTGCACCGCGGTTCACCTCGGATATAATTCTCATTATGTCCTTTTCGGTGAGATTTCTCACATCGGTACGGGAAACCGAAGCGGCACTTCCTGTCAGGGAATTTTCCTGAACTCTTGTGCTTCTCACGGAATCTGCGGCGGTTTTTCCCGCCCTCACTGCCGCATATCTCATGGCGAAGGACAAGATTTTGTCAAAATTCACCGTTTCATATGCTCTTTGCAGCGGAACTCCGCAGGAAAGCAGATGTTTTAATTCGGGAGACGAGGAAATCTCCCTGTGAAGCTCAAAGGACGGATAAATTTCACGAAGGCTTGCCGCCTCTTTCTGAAGGTCCGTTGAAAGCTTATAAGCCGCTTTTTGTGCCAATGCCTGTTCGATTTTTTCCGAAACTGCATTAAAGGCCGCTTTTTTCTGATTTTCGGCTTCGCTTTTCTCTCTTTCCTCAAGAAAGGCATTCACAAGTGCTTCGGTGTCACTCTTATCAATATGGGGATAGCTTTCACTGAGCCTCCGGAGAAGCGGTGAACATACTTTTGCGGTATTTTCAAACCCTTTCATTTTTGCAAAGCGGCGGTCAATTATACCCTGAGTACGTTTCCTGAAGGCTTCCTTATAGCGTCCCCCGATAAGAGTCTCGAATTCTTCTTCGTCGGTGAGAGTGTTTTCCTGTGTGTTTTCGGATGCATCCTCACTATCTGCCGCCGGAGTGTCCTCCGAGAAATGCTGTAAAAGATTGATGTCTTTCATTGAGCTTCCTTTCTCTCTTAAATTCATCGTCTGTTCCGAAGTGTCAATATTATAAATCCTTGACGGAATAATATCCTTTTTAACCGATACACAGTGGGGATAAAGCTTTTCGAGGGCAACAAGCCCCTTTACAGCAAGGGTGAAATAGCTGAGAATTCGAAGGGCGGTGCCGTTGTCGGAAAAGCCATCTGCTTTTATCAGAAGCTCACCGTCGTCAGAGTGAGAAACAAGGGTGAAGCCTCCTTCATTATGCTTTTTTTCCTCCCCCAGCGTCCCTGCAAGTGCAATACAAAGCGAGGACACCGCCGCACACACAATATCCTGACCTTTAGGTGCATATAAGGCGTGTCCCTTGAGATAAAGCCTTGCACCGCCCCTGTTTACAGAGCACTGAACATTTATCATACGACTTCCCCTTCCCTCATTCTCATATTGCTTTTTATGATATTTTTGATTTTTTCCTTGTTCTCCATATCAAGAATTTCCATACAGGCTAAGGACTCAACCGCTTTTTCGGGTGCGAAAAAGCCCATGGAATAGAAATTCAATGCATCGCTGTTCTGTGCCGCACGGGAATATGCATTCTGCTTGTGTGCCTTTACCTTCACATCAAAAACAGGCTGGCGAAGCACATTTTCAAGACCGAATTCACCCTCAGTAAGCTGTGGGGCAATTAAGCCGTTGTCATAAAGGGAATAGGAATATTCTCCGTCACTACCTAAAATCCTTACTGTACGGGGCACTGTATAGAACTGTCTTATAAGCTCAATACACAGAGTGCATATTTTGGAAAATGCATTGTAGGTGGAGAATATCATATCTCTTGAAAGCTTGTTTCCCGCCTCCTGAAGTGCGGTGATTGCAGTGCCCGAGGTGACACCGCCCATGGTTCCGCCCTGTGCGAAATCTCTGTTTCCGCTTGTTTCCTTAAGCTCGTTTATCTTGTTATTAAGAACATTAAGATAGACTGATGAAAGAGGCGTGTAGCCTATTTCCCTGATGGACTCCTCTCCGATTGAGGAACCTGCCACATGAACAAAATCACGGTCAAAATCCGAGAATTCCTCCTCATTCACCGCACCTTCAACACGGGTGAAATAACGCTTTCTTGCACCAAGCCTTGCATTTCTCACAATTTCATTGCCCAGAAGGTCAATTTCCTCCTGTGCATCCTTCATAATGTCAATAAAGCCAAAGCCAACGGGAGTTCCCTCCTCCTTGAAAAGCGGATCGAAAATAAAGGGATAAAGTCCGTGGTCATACCAGCCTCTCGCCTGATAAAGAGGATCGTTCTCCGAGGCATAAAGCACGGTGGAATTGACAAATTTACAGTAGTGAACTACGGTTTTCTTTCCGACCTTCTTTTTATAGTACCAGTCAACCACAGCCGACTTATTTGAGGTGTCAACCGAGCTGTCGTATGTATAAATAAGCGTCTCACTGCCCTTAGTTCCAAGCGTCCCCTCTAAAAAGGGATAGCTTTCAAGAAGAATGTCATTGTCAATAAGGTCAATGAAAAAGAGGTTTCGGGATTTCTGAATATCTCTTATTCCCGGCTCCCAGAACAATTTAAGAATATCAACATTCTTTACGGAAATTTCCCCGAGCCCCATATCGCTTTCACTGTCCCATAAGACACTGTAGACCGCAGTGCCTGTCTTAAGCTTTGAAAAAGCACCGTCGGAATATATTTCCTGCCAGTTATTTCTTTCAAGCACAACGGGAAGCACCTGTGTCAGCCTTTCGGCTTCAGTCTTATCGTTCATCTCACGGGGAAGCACCGTGCATTCGGGAATTGAGTCCATAAAATCAGCGTGCTTGTTGATAATGGAATTGAAAAGCCAGGCGGAATGCCGTCTTTTCTTATCCTTGTCATCACGAAGCTGCTCCCAATGACGAAGACGGAACCACTTCTCGTTTTCAAGCACTCTGTTATCAAGTCTGGACTTTGCACTCTTATAAAGAGCCAAAACCCGAAGTGCCTCACGCACCTCATCCTCTCCGATAACGGATAACATCATTTTTTCATTGTTTTTTTCCATATAAAACCTCCGGAAAAATTTAATAATTTCAGTTTAATACGAGAACCTTCGGTAGCTTCTCTGATTGAGAGGATCATCCTCTGCCTCAGCAGTCTCCTTCTCCCTTTTGGGCACAATGGGACGGCTCATACAGAAATAGCGGAAGCTGTCTGCAAAATGGTCCTCCTGCTCGGTGTTCAGATCCTCGGGATTGGTGGGAGAGAACTGCAGAAGGGGAAGAGTTCTTATTGCCGCCTTACAGGTGTTGAAGAAATACACCATAGGCTTTCCCTCATCATCAAATGCCATACGGTAGTGGCACTGCATCCAGCCGGGAATTCTCTTGTTGTCACCCTTTGAAAAATATACGAAATGCCTGTCTGCCGACTCAATTATTGCCTCGCCCCTTGAAGCATCCCATATTGACGGGTCCGCAACACCGTCAATGCACTTTCCCCTGAGCCAGCGGTGCTCCCTTTCAATGCGTGCGATTTCCGAAAATATCCTGTCGGGATGCCATTTGAGTCCGTCGTTTGGGGTATCCGTACAGCCGTAAAGCTGAAAAATCAGATATGCCCTGCCCTCATAATCTATTGCCCACCAGTCGCATGAAAAGGGCTTTCGGAAGCCGAAGTCAAAGCTTCTCACAATTTTCCAGTCCCTCGGCACCTCAAAGGGCTCAATAACATGAGTATATCTTCTGTCCTTATAATGCTCGGGAACATCCTTGAACTCCTCAAAAAACTGACCGTCAAAAATATTCCAGTCACCGAAAAGCCACGCCTTTTTCAGCTTCGGCGGCAAGGACTCCAGCTGCTTTATGTATTCGGGATCGCTTTCCATAAGTGCCTTGTTATCCGTCACAAGACTTTTATAAAAAACATAATCATCGGGATTTTCATTCTCCCTGAATGCCCTGTCAACGAAAAGCCGTTTCACAAAACCGTGCCCCACTCCGCCGGGATTACAGGTGAGATATATTCTTTTGGGGAAGCTGTTGACACCTCGCACACATGCCTTGAAGCGTTCATATTCCTCCTCTGTCAGCTGAGTTGCCTCATCAAGAAACAGAACATCAACCTCTGTACCCTGATATTTATCAATATCCGCTGAATTTCCGCAATGGCGGAACATAATAACCGAGCCCGTAGGAAAGGTAAACTCCTTTGTGGATTCCTTATAAACCGCCGCATCTCCCAGAAGTGTTCTCAGCGGATTGATGTGATTGGAACGAAGCTCGGGATATGTCCTTCTCACTATCATTATTTTTATTCCGCGGTATCGGTAGGCTAAAAGCACCGCCTTAACCCTCACCGCCCAGCTCTTTCCCCCGCCTCTCGCACCGCCGAATGCAATATATCGGTGAGTGTCCGAAAGAAAAAGCTTCTGTCTCTCACTGGGAGAACCCAAAATTAAAGTCTTCATAAAACCCCCGTGAAGCATAATTCAGCACCGCTGAATTATGCAGTGATATTCATAGCTTCGCTATGAGTGAAATTCCTGCTTCGCAGGAGTGAAATATTTTCCTGCGGAAAATGTGAAGGAAGACACTCCGTGTCTTATTCCGCTTCGCCCTAAACACTCGTTTCTTCGAAACATCGTTGAAGTTTGATTGTATTTGTGTTTGGGGAGCTCCGAATTCCGAAATCCGAT
>JAZNRX010000024.1:0-5178 GCA_045590915.1 Acutalibacteraceae bacterium
TTTTTGCTAAAAGAGCACCCTAAAACAGTTCGTTTACTGCTTTGGATGCTCATTTTTCTTTTTGTTGTTCTTGTTTTGCTGTTAACTTAATGACATTGCCCCCAATCTTGGGGGCTGTAGGTGTTTCTTGTTATATGTAAATTGCTCACATCGCGAGCAATTTCCTATATAATAACAATAGCTGTATCACTTTTTTCGGTGATACAGCTTTTTTTGTTATTTATTGTCTCCTGTCATTTTTTCCTGTTTTACCTTATGGTCGATTATGTGGCGAGAGGCAAGCTCCTTCTGAATGTCCTCTACTGAAATACCCATATTTACCATAAGCACCATTGTGTGATACATAAGGTCTGCTATTTCATATACGGTTTCAGCCTTATCGTCAGCCTTGCCCGCAATAATTACTTCCGTACACTCTTCGCCGATTTTTTTAAGAATTTTATCGGTACCTTTTGAAAACAAATATGTTGTATATGAGCCTTCGGGCATATCATTTTTTCTGCCCTCCAAAAGCTTATATAATCCGTTTACCGTAAATTCGTGCCTATCATCACTATGATAAATCTCTTTTGTAAAGCAGGAATCAGTACCTATATGACAGGCGGGACCGTCCTTTTCAACAACCACAACAAGTGCATCATTATCACAGTCAGCTGTAATTGATACTATATGCTGATAATTTCCACTGGTTTCGCCTTTGAGCCACAGTTCATTTCTTGAACGGCTATAGAAACAGGTCAAGCCCTTTTCAATGGATATTTCAAGGCTTTCACGGTTCATATAAGCCACTGTGAGAACCTTTTTTGTCCACGAGTCAACCACAACAGCAGGAATAAGTCCCTTTTCATCAAATTTCAGTTCATTAATATTGAGCATCTCATAACCTCACTATTATATCATTCTTTTTTAACTGTGCCTTCAGATCATTTATGGCAATTTCTCCAAAATGAAAAACAGAAGCGGCAAGTCCCGCATCAACTCTCGGAACTTTTTTGAACAGGTCAACAAAGTCATTGACACATCCCGCACCGCCCGATGCTATTACAGGCACATTGACAGCATTACAAACAGCGTCAAGCATTTCAATGTCGAAGCCTTTTTTTACTCCGTCTGTGTCAATGGAATTGAGAACGACCTCACCTGCCCCCATATCCACACAGCGTTTTATCCAATCTATTGCTTCAAGGTCAGTCTGTTCCCTGCCGCCTTTTGAAAATACTCTGAAAACACCGTCGACTCTTTTAACATCCGCAGATATAACAACACACTGACTTCCGTAAAGACGGGCAGCCTCTCTTATAAGCTCCGGATTTCTTATGGCACCTGAATTCACACTTACCTTGTCTGCACCTGATTTCAGAACTCTGTCAAAATCGGCTACAGTGTTTATACCGCCACCAACAGTCAGAGGAATAAAAACTGTAGAGGCAACCTTTTGCAGAATATCGGTAAAAAGCTGTCTTCCTTCGGCAGATGCTGTTATATCATAAAAAACAAGCTCATCTGCTCCGTTGTCACTGTAATATGAAGCAAGTCCCACAGGATCATTGACATCTGCAAGCGACTTAAAATTTACGCCTTTTACAACCCTGCCGTCCTTTACATCAAGGCAGGGAATAATCCTTTTTGTAATCATAATTTCTCCTTATCGGGCAAGTGATATTGCCTGAGCAAGATTAATTGCTTTAATATAATATGCTTTTCCAACAATAGCACCGTGAAGATTCATTTCACGAAGTGCTTTTATGTCTTCAATACTGCTGACACCGCCTGAGGCTATAATATCAATATTGAATTTTTGTGAAAGCTCTTTATATAATTCGCGGTTTGTTCCCTGCATGGCACCGTCCTTTGAAATATCGGTACAAATTACGGTTTTAACACCAATGCCTTCCATATCCTTAAAATAGTCTTCACATTTAATTTCGGATTTTTCCAACCATCCCTTGATTGCAACATAACCGTCCTTTATATCCGCTCCGACTGCAATTTTATCACCGTATGTATTAACAGCCCATAACAGAAAATCTCTGTCAGTAACTGCGGCAGTCCCTAAAATAACACGGGTAACACCGATTGAAAGATACTTTTCTAAAGTCTCCCTGCTTCTTATTCCGCCGCCGATTTCGGCTTTAAGTCCTGTTTCCCTGATTATTCTTTCAACAACATCAATATTGGGAGTTGTGCCGTCCTTTGCCCCCTCAAGGTCAACAAGGTGGATAAATTCAGCACCGGCTTTTTTAAAATCAAGGGCAATTTCAACAGGATTGTCCGAATAAACGGTCATCTGCTGATAGTCACCTTTAAATAAGCGAACTGCTTTTTTATCATACATATCTATGGCGGGTAAAATTATCATAAGCCAAAACCTGCCTTACAAAAATTATCAAGAATTTTAAGTCCTACCTTACCGCTTTTCTCTGGGTGAAACTGACACCCGAATACATTTTCATATTCAACCGATGCGGGAAAATCAATGTCATACTCAGAGTATGCAGAAACAAATTTACTGTCACACTCCGCAAAATATGAATGCACGAAATAAACAAATTCTCCGCCTGAAAACCCCTCATAAAGCACTGAATCGCTTTTGTTAAGCTTCAGATTATTCCATCCGATTTCGGGGATTTTAAGCTCATTATTAATTTTTCCTTCAAAAGAAACAATATTCCCCGGAATAAGAGAAAGTCCGTCAAAGCAACCGAATTCAAAGCTCTTTTCAAAAAGCAGTTGCATCCCGAGACAAATTCCGAGAAGCGGTTTTCCGTTTTTTACTTCGGAAACTACCAATTCTCCAAGTCCCGTATTTTTCAGTTTATCTGCGGCATCCTCAAATGCACCTACACCGGGAAGAAGAATTCTGTCAGCATTTCGGATTATTTTTTCATCGGATGTAAAAACCGCATCCGCACCGATTGCCTTAAAGGAAGAACGAAGCGAGAAAAGATTTCCTACACCGTAATCAACTATAGCTATCATAAAACGAGAAATCCTTTCTTAAACTAACAGTCCCTTTGTTGAAGGAATTTCATCCTTGAATTTTTCATTAATCTCGGAAGCTTCATTCATAATTCTTCCGAATGCCTTGAAAATACCTTCAATTATATGGTGACTGTTTGTGCCTGAAAGCTTTTTAATGTGAAGCGTCACCCCTGCTTTTCTGACAAAGCCCAGAAAGAATTCTTCAACAAGCTCTGTATCAAAATCTCCGACCTTCTGTGTGGGGATTTCAGCATCAAACTGCAAATAGCTTCTGCCCGAAATGTCAATGGCTTCAAGAATGAGAGACTCATCCATAGGAAGAATTATATCGGCGTATCTTTTTATGCCCTTCATATCAGACAGTGCCTCAGAAAAAGCTGTTCCCATTGCAATTCCGATATCCTCAACAGTGTGATGATAGTCAACATATGTATCGCCAATACACTTAACCGTAAGATCAAATCTGCCGTGCTTCGAAAAAAGAGTAAGCATATGATCAATGAAACCGCATCCTGTAGCTATTTCACATTTGCCGCTTCCGTCTACATTGAGTTTGAGTTCAATATCGGTTTCTGCAGTCTTTCTGATAATTTCAGCTGTTCTCATAATTCTCCTCCTTAATTATTTCGACCAGCTTTTCTATAAGTACAAGCATCTGGTCCTTTGTGCCTATTGTTATGCGGTTGTGGTCTTTAATTCTTTCGGATGTAAAGTGTCTTATGAGAACACCCTTATCCTTTAATTTCAGATAGATTTTTTCACCGCTTAATTTTTCGTGCTTTGCAAAAATAAAGTTGGCTTTTGATGGAATTACGGAAAATCCGATTTTTTCAAGCTCTTTAATTGTAAATTCGCGGTTTTCAGCGATGATTTTACAGTTGTTATCGTAATATTCCTGCTCTTCGAGAGCCTTAACACCCATAAGCTGTGTGAGTCTGTTCAGATTATAGGGGTTGGTGGAATATTTGATTTTTTCAAGGTCTTTTATGATTTCAGAATTTGCAAATGCAAAACCGAGTCGTGCACCTGCCATTGAGCGTGATTTTGAGAAGGTCTGAACAACAAGAAGATTATCATACTTATTCACCCAATCAACAACACTCTGAGCCCCGAAATCAACATATGCTTCATCAATCAGAACAACATTATCCGGATTTGTCTTAATGATTTCTTCTATTTCCTCTTTGGGAAGAGCCTTACCTGTCGGAGCATTAGGATTGGCAATTACTATCATTTTTCCGCAGGAAAGATATTTCTTATAATCAATGGAAAAGTCATCTTCAAGAGGAATTATTTTTGCATCAACATTATATAAATCAGCAAAAACGGGATAAAATCCGTATGAAATATCGGGAAATGCGGCTCCGCTTTCACGGGCAAATGCCATAAAAGCAAAATTCAGAATATCATCCGAGCCGTTTGCTACAAAAACATTTTCACTATTAAGAGAATAGTTTTCCGCAAGCTTTGCTTTCAGAAGCTTGCTTTCGGGATCGGAATAAAGACAAAGCTTTCCAACTTCCGTGTCTGTTACAGCATCAATTACTCTCTTTGACGGCGGAAACGGAGATTCATTTGTGTTAAGCTTTACATATTTTTTGTCCTGCGGCTGCTCGCCGGGAACATATTCCTTAAGAGATGCGTATAAACTGCTTAAAAATCTGCTCATTTTATTTCCTCAAATCTGACCGTTGCACTCTTTGCGTGAGCACCAAGTCCTTCTTTTTCTGCGAAATATGCAATATCCCTATACACCTTCTCAAGTGCATCCTTAGTATAATATGTGAACTGAGTCTTTTTTACAAAATCATCAACCGATAAGGGACTGGAAAATCTTGCAGTGCCGCTTGTGGGAAGCGTATGATTGGGGCCTGCAAAATAATCACCCAAGGCTTCGGGACAATATCTTCCCATAAAAATACTTCCTGCATTCTTGATTGAGTCAAGATATGCGAAGGGATCGTCAAGACATAGCTCAAGATGCTCGGGGGCTATTTCATTGGCAATTTTTATGCCTGTTTCAATGTCGGGGGCAACAATTATTTTACCGTTATTATCAATAGAAACTCTTGCAATATCTTCACGGGGAAGAAGCGGAATCTGTCGTTCAAGCTCACGGGACACCGCCTGTGCAAGCTCCTTTGACTCCGTAACAAGAACCGCACTTGCATTTTTATCATGCTCTGCCTGTGAAAG
>JAZNRX010000025.1:0-3920 GCA_045590915.1 Acutalibacteraceae bacterium
GACGGTATCAAGGTCCTTGCACACGGTGAGCTTACAAAGAAGCTTACAGTTAAGGCTCATGCCTTTTCCGCAGAAGCAAAAGCTAAAATCGAAGCAGCAGGCGGCACAGCTGAAGTTATTGAATAATAACAACTGTTCAGATTTTATTAACGGAAAAGGAAGGAGCGTGTACACAAATGATTAAAACAATGGTTAACGCATGGAAGATTGCTGACCTGCGTAAAAAGATTTTATACACAGTGTTCATTCTCTTCCTGTTCAGATTAGGTTGCGCAATACCTGTTCCCTTCATTAATATCGTTAGTGAAAACGGACTTGTAGGCGACAACACAGGCACTTTCCTCAACTATCTTTCAATGATGACCGGTGAAGCATTCAACTATGGACGTGTTTTTGCTCTGGGTATCACACCCTACATCAACTCCTCCATTATTCTTCAGCTTCTTGCTGTTGCTATCCCCGCTCTTGAAAAGCTTTCTCATGATGAGGAAGGCCGTAAAAAGATGGCAACCATCACTCGTTATGTAACAATTGCTCTTGCAATTCTTCAGAGTATCGCATATTTCGTATACATCTGGAGTCAGGGAATGCTTACTCCCGGTGCAGACGGCAAGGCTTACACAGGCTTCGGAGTATTCTTCCAGGGCCTTGTAGTTGTAGCTGTTCTCACAGCAGGCTCAGCACTTGTTATGTGGCTCGGCGAACAGATTAATGATAAGGGTATCGGTAACGGTATTTCTCTCATTCTTTTCGCAGGTATCGTATCCCGTGTTCCCACCATCCTTTATCAGATGGTAATGGCTGTATGGCGTACAGGTAAATGGTACTGGCTCATTGCACCTCTTGCACTTATAAGCCTTCTCGCAATGATCGTTTATATCTGCTTTATGGATGCAGGTGAGCGTAAAATTCCCGTACAGTATGCAAAGAAAGTTGTTGGCCGTAAGATGTACGGCGGACAGAGCTCCAACATTCCGATTAAGGTAAATATGTCCGGTGTTCTTCCCGTTATCTTCGCAAGCTCAATTCTTTCTCTTCCTCCCACCATTGAAATGTTCATTGAGAATAAGCTCACAGACGAATCCTTCTGGCATACATTCTTTGGTTGGTTCAAGGCAGACCACTGGGTTTACGGAATAATCTATTTCTTACTCATAATCTTCTTCGCATATTTCTATTCATCAATTCAGTATAATCCCGTAGATATGGCTAACAATCTTGCAAAGAATTCCGGTATGATTCCCGGTATCCGTTCAGGTAAGCCTACAGCAGAATATATTGCTAAGGTTATCGGCAAGATGGTTCTTCTCGGAGCTCTTATGCTGAGTGTGTGCGCACTTTTCCCCATCATCTTCGCACAGATCACTTCAGCCGTAGGCTATGGTGATATCGACGTTTCAATCGGCGGTACATCAATCATAATTCTTGTTGGTGTTGCTCTTGAAACAGTTTCTCAGATTGAGAGCCAGATGATGATGCGTCACTACAAGGGCTTCCTTGATTAATAAGGAGGATATACCGATGAATATAATTTTTCTCGGTGCCCCCGGTGCAGGTAAAGGAACACAGGCGGAAATAGTAAGCGAAAAGCTTGCTATTCCCACTGTATCTACCGGAAACATTATCCGTGCTGCACTTAAAAACGGCACACCTATGGGCCTTAAGGCTAAAGAGTTTATCGAATCCGGAAAGCTTGTTCCCGATGAAGTCGTAATCGGCATCATCAAGGACAGACTCGCTGAAGACGATTGCAAAAACGGCTTCATTCTTGACGGCTTCCCCAGAACTATCCCTCAGGCAGAAGCACTTGATACAATGGGTATCGTAATTGACAAGGTAATTGACATTGAGGTTGCAGACGAAAAGATTGCAGCAAGAATGTCCGGCAGAAGGGTATGCAAGGCTTGCGGAAATTCCTATCACCTTGAGTATAAGAAGCCCCAGAATGACGGTGTCTGTGATGCTTGCGGCGGTGAGCTTATTCAGAGAAAGGATGACGCTCCCGAAACAGTTCTTGAAAGACTCAAGATTTATCACGACGAGACAGAGCCTTTGAAGGATTATTATGAAAAGCAGGGTAAGCTTTTCATTGTTGAGGGACAGGAAGAGGTCAGTGATACAACTGCTCTCACCCTCAAAGCAGTGGAGGAATAAGCATGATAGTGCTCAAAACACGCCGAGAAATCGAGCTTATGCGTGAAGCCGGCAGAATTGCTGCGGGAGCACTGAAGATTGCCGGTGAGGCTGTTCAACCCGGTATAACAACCAAGGAGATTGATAAGATTGCATACGACTATATAAAAAGTCAGGGTGCAACACCAAACTTTCTCAACTATAACGGTTTTCCGGCAACTGCATGCATTTCCATAAATTCAGAAGTTATTCATGGAATTCCCGACAGGGAACACATTATTCGTGAAGGTGACATAGTCAGCATTGACTTGGGAGCTATGATAAACGGCTTCCACGGAGACAATGCAGCGACATTCGCCTGCGGAAAGATTTCACCTGCTGCCGAGCGGCTGTGCAACACCACAAAGGAAGCTCTTTATATAGGGCTGTCCAAGGCTGTTGCAGGAAACAGATTGGGTGATATCGGATTCGCAATTCAGGAGCACTGTGAAAACAGAGGTTACGGTGTTGTCCGTGATTTTACAGGACACGGCATCGGAACTCATCTCCATGAAGATCCTTCGGTTCCGAACTACGGCAAACCCGGAAAGGGTGCAAGGCTCCTGCCCGGTATGACTATTGCCATTGAACCGATGATTAATGAAGGAACTCAGGATGTAAGAATTCTCAAAAATAAATGGACCGTAGTAACGGCAGACGGAAAGCTTTCAGCTCATTTCGAACACACCGTTGCAATAACAGAAGGTGAGTGTATAATACTCACCCAAGTCTGAGAGGTGCCAAATGTTTTTTAGAGGACAAGTAATTAAATCTGCGGCAGGTCGAGACAAAGACTACCTTATGACAGTGGTTGCCTTTGATGAAAGCTTTGTTTATGTGTGCGACGGTAAAGAGAGACGGCTCGGAAATCCGAAGCGTAAAAATCCGAAGCATATTACAATAACAGCGTATTCTTTAACTGAAGAGGATATGAATTCCGACAGAGGTTTAAGAAAAGCACTTGCCCGAATAGAGTCCCACAATGAATAACGGAGGTAAAAGTTATGTCCAAGCAGGATAATATCGAAATCGAAGGTACCGTTGTTGAAGCTCTTCCCAATGCAGCATTCAAGGTAGAACTTCAGAACGGAAAAGTGATCTTAGCTCATATCTCAGGAAAGCTTCGTATGAATTATATCAGAATTCTTCCCGGAGATAAGGTAACAGTTGAGCTCTCACCCTATGATCTCACAAAAGGACGCATAACTTGGCGTTCAAAATAAATCCCTGAACCGATAAGAATATCGGATAAAGGCAAATAATATTAGGAGGTATTAACAATGAAAGTCAGACCTTCTGTAAAGAAAATTTGCGAGAAGTGCAAAATCATTAAGCGCAAGGGAAAAGTAATGGTTATCTGTGAAAATCCCAAGCATAAGCAGCGTCAGGGCTAAGCCTTGACAACAACCTATTAATGGAGGTGTAACTGACAAATGGCGCGTATATCTGGTGTAGACCTTCCCAGAGAGAAGAGAGTTGAAATCGCTCTTACTTATATCTATGGTATTGGTCAGAAAACTGCAAGCGACATTATTAAGGCAACAGGTGTTGATCCTGACATCAGAGTTAAGGATTTAACAGAAGACGATGTTTCAAAGCTTCGTGAGTATATCGACCGTAATGTTAAGGTTGAAGGTGATCTCAGAAGAGAAACAGCATTTGACATCAAGAGACTTATCGAAATAGGCAGTTATCGTGGTGTTCGTCACCGTAAGGGACTTCCCGTAAGAGGTCAGCGTTCAAAGACA
>JAZNRX010000026.1:0-14964 GCA_045590915.1 Acutalibacteraceae bacterium
AAGCTCTTGAGACAGTCGGTGTCTATAACATTGAGGTCCCACCCGTTCCCATCCCGAACACGGTAGTTAAGCTCAATCGTGCCGAAAATACTTGGCGGGCAGCCGCCCGGGAAGATAGGCCGTCGCCGGCATAAACCCCGAATATCCGTACGGATATTCCGGGTTTACTTTTTCTCTATTCACTATTTCACAAATTATGATTTACATGAATGCTTGTGATATGTTATAATAGTAAAAATACTTTTCGGGAGATTGAATATGAAGTACAGAGTATTCGGAAAAACAGGAAAAGAGATTTCTCAGCTTGGTTTCGGTGCTATGCGTATGCCCACTGTTGAAAAGGACGGTAAAAAAATTATTGATGAAGAAAAGGCAATCGCACTCATCCGTCAGGCTATTGACAGCGGTGTGAATTATGTTGACACTGCATATTTCTACCATGAGGGTGCCAGTGAGGTTCTTGTGGGGAAGGCACTCAAGGACGGCTACAGAGAAAAGACATATCTTGCAACAAAGCTTCCTATGGGACACGTTAAATGTAAGGAGGATTTTGACAGACTTCTTAACGAACAGCTCAAGAAGCTTGATACGGAATATGTTGACTTCTATCTTTTCCATGCTCTTAACCGTGAGCAATGGGAAAAGGTAATAAACTTCGGTCTTATTGATGAAATGAAAAAGGCAAAGGCAGACGGCAGAATACGCCATATGGGCTTTTCCTTTCACGATGACCTTGAGGTTTTTGAAAAAATTATTGAAGAATATGACGGCTGCGAATTCTGTCAGCTTCAGTTCAATTATCTTGATACCGATTATCAGGCAGGTATCGAGGGACTTCGCATGGCAGAAGAAAAGGGAATGGGCATTATCGTCATGGAGCCCCTTCTCGGCGGCGGGCTTGTTACACCTCACGAAACAGTGAAAAAATGTCTGCCCGAAAGAATGAATACCGTTGAAGCCGCTCTTGCATATGTGTGGAACTATGAGGGCGTGTCACTTCTTTTAAGCGGAATGGGAACAGCCGGACAGCTTGAAGAAAATCTCTCTTATGCCGATAAATATACCGCAAATTCTCTTTCAGAAGAGGACAGTGAAGCTTTCAGCAATGCAAAAAAGGCGTATAATGCTTTGGGACTTATTTCCTGTACAGGTTGTAACTATTGCGATATATGCCCCGAAAAGATTGCAATTCCCGAAATATTCGCTGCCTTTAATCTCAGTGCATCCGCCGACAGAAGAAGGGTAAAGGAAGTAATGCCCGACATTGAATACAGAGTAGGTATGTGTGCAGATTGCGGTGCCTGTGAAAAGAGATGTCCGCAGAATATTGAAATAAGAAAGATGTTCAAACATATTAAAGACGCATTTTAATTATTTTAATTGAATTTCCATTGACAATTAGATGTTTTAATGATAGAATAACTCCATTAAAGACTATGACGAAGAGGGAATTTTCTTTGTTTTCTCAGAGAGACGGCGTTTGGTGCAAGCCGTTGTAAACGGGAAAATATCTGTAGCTTCCGAGTCGGAGAGAGGAAAGCTTTTGCCGTAGAACTCTCCCGTAAGGCTGCGTAAAAGCCTAAGACTTGATAGAGTCTGAGTGGCACTTATGTGCAATTTGAGTGGTACCGCGGGTGATTTACTCGTCACAAAGAATTTTCTTTGGGACGATTTTTTTTGTCCCGATAGGAGGAATTTATGAGCAACATTATTTCAGGACTTGATTTCAAAATTCGTGAAATGGCTTCCCGAATAAAAGAGCTTCGTGAGGTTATGGGCTATACCTATATGGAAATGGCACAGAAAACGGGCGTTACCGTTGAGGAATATATGAGCTGTGAAGAGGGTAAAAGTGACCTTAACTTCGCATTTATATACCGTTGTGCACTTGCCTTCAATGTTGATGTAACCGATATTATTCAGGGTACGTCTCCCACGCTGGCATCCTATACCGTTACAAGAAAGGGCGAGGGCCAGAAAATTGAACAGGCACACGGTATGACCTATTATAACCTTGCCTCATCGTTTAAAAACAGGATTGCGGAGCCTCTTTATGTTCATTCCGTTAAATCCGAGAATGATGACAATAAGGATATTGAGCTGACAACCCACGAGGGACAGGAGTGTGACATCGTCATCAAGGGTACTCTTAAGGTGCAGGTTGGTGAGCATGTTGAGGTGCTTCATGAGGGTGACAGTATTTATTACGATTCATCTTCACCTCACGGAATGGTTGCAGTGGGTGATGAGGATTGCCTTTTCTATGCTATAGTTCTCAATCCCTCCGGTGAGCCCATCCCTGAATTTTCTGCACAGAAGGCAGAAAATGCAGTGGCTCCCAAAAGACTCGGTGAAGCAAAAACAGACCGTGTTTACAGAAAATGGGTATCCGTTCAGAAAAATGAAAACGGCACGCCCGTTAAGGTTGATTTTTACAATGAGGATAAATTCAACTTTGCCTTTGACATCGTTGATGAAATAGCCGCCAAGAAGCCCGATAAGCTTGCAATGCTTCATATCTCCGAGGATATGACGGAAAGAAGATTTACCTTTGATGACATTTCACGTGCATCAAATCAGTGTGCAAACTATTTTACATCTCTGGGTATAAAGAGGGGCGACAGAGTTCTTCTTGTTCTCAAGCGTCACTATCAGTTCTGGTTTGCCATTTTAGGTCTTCACAAAATCGGTGCAGTGGCAATTCCCGCAACAAATCAGCTTCTTGAGCACGATTTTCAGTATCGCTTCAATGCGGCAGGCATAAGTGCAATTTTATGTACCGCAGACGGCAACACCTCTGACGAAGCCGAAAAAGCCGCACAGAATGCACCCTCTCTCGCTACGAAGATTATAGTAAACGGAGAAAAAGAGGGCTGGCACAGCTTTGACAATGAATATAAGCTTTTCAGTGAAAAATTTGAAAGAAAAGAGGACTCTCCCTGCGGAGATGACCTTATGCTTATGTTTTTTACCTCAGGTACAACAGGCTATCCCAAAATTGCCGCACATAATTTCAGATATGCTCTCGGTCATTTTGTGACTGCAAAATACTGGCACTGCGTAGATCCCGACGGCCTTCATCTCACAATTTCGGATACCGGTTGGGCAAAGGCTCTCTGGGGTAAGCTTTACGGTCAGTGGATGTGTGAAGCCGCCACCTTCGTTTATGATTTTGACCGCTTTAATGCTGCTGATATTCTGCCTATGTTCGCAAAATATCATATTACTACCTTCTGTGCTCCTCCCACAATGTACCGTATGCTTATAAAGGAAGATCTGACAAAGTATGATATGTCTTCCGTTGAGCATGCAACAATAGCAGGTGAAGCACTCAATCCCGAGGTGTTCAAGCAGCTTGAAAAGCTGACAGGTCTTCGTATTATGGAGGGCTTCGGTCAGTCCGAAAGCACACTTATGATAGGTAATCTTGTGGGAGCAAACCATAAGATCGGCTCAATGGGTAAGCCCGTACCCATTTATGATATTGATATTGTAGACAGTGACGGTAATTCCTGTGACGTGGGTGAGCACGGTGAAATTATTGTCCGTACAGGTGATAAGGTTCCCAGCGGTCTTTTCACCGGATATTATCTTGATGAAGAAAAGACAAAGGAAGCATGGCACGACGGAATGTATCATACAGGCGACCTTGCATGGAAGGACGAGGACGGCTTCTATTGGTATGTGGGCAGAGTTGATGATGTTATCAAATCATCAGGCTACCGTATCGGGCCCTTTGAAATCGAAAATGTTATTATGGAGCTTCCCTATGTTCTTGAATGCGGTGTCACTGCCGCACCCGACGAGGTAAGAGGACAGGTTGTAAAGGCAGTTATTGTTCTCACGAAGGGAACCGAAGGCTCCGAAACACTTAAAAAGGATATTCAGAATTATGTCAAGAAGCACACCGCTCCTTATAAATATCCGAGAATAGTTGAATTCAGAGACTCTCTTCCCAAGACAACAAGCGGAAAAATTATCCGAAATAAGCTTTAATGTCTTTTATTCAAGACAGAAAAACAATTGAACAGCAAAAAGCCGTGCAGATAATCTCTGTACGGTTTTTTTCTTGAAATAAGTTGTTGACAATCTTCTTTATCTGTGTTATTCTACATACAATATTATTGATAGAGGTGCGTTGGGTAAAGAGTATGTTCTGTGTAAGCTTTTAACGCGAAAGTGTTGCAGGATTGAAAGGTATCGGCGCCGAGGTGAATTCAGGCGTGAGTTTTTCCGGCAAAGTGAAATAAGATTCACTGTGCTGTCGCTTTTTGGCGGAGAGCTATCTGTACATAAGTTGTTGCTTGTAATGTATGGTAGCCGTATTGTACGGCTGTTTTTTATGTTACATCTTTTGTATGGTTGCTGTCCGTGTTTTCGGGCGGCTGATTTTTTGTTAAAATTACAGTATAATTTATCGGAGGAATATATAATGAAAAAGACAGTTTTTACAGGTGCGGCAACCGCTATTGTAACCCCACTCAACAAGGACGGAGTAGATTATGAAAGCTTCGGCAGACTTATTGAATGGCAGATAAATGAAGGTATTGATGCAATCGTAGCCTGCGGAACAACAGGTGAGGCTTCAACTCTCACGGACGAGGAGCACAGAGAATGCATTAAGTTTGCTGTTGACAAGGTTGCAGGCAGAGTTCCCGTTATTGCAGGAACAGGCTCAAATGACACGGATTATGCCATTGAGCTTACTAAATATGCCTGTGAGGTCGGTGCGGATGCAGTTCTTCTTGTAACTCCCTACTATAACAAGGCAACGCAGAAAGGTCTTATAAAGTCCTTTGAGGTTGTTGCTGATGTGGCAACTGCTCCCTGTATTCTTTATAATGTTCCCTCCCGTACAGGCTGTAACATTTTACCTAAGACAATGCTTGAGCTGGCAGACCATCCCAATATCGTAGCTGTTAAGGAGGCTTCCGGAAATCTTTCACAGATTGCCGAAATTGCCGCTCTCACAAGAGGCAAGCTTGATATTTATTCAGGTAATGACGACCAGATTCTTCCTGTTCTTTCTCTTGGCGGTAAGGGTGTTATTTCTGTTCTTTCAAACATTCTTCCCAAGGAAACCTCACTTATGTGCAAGCACTATTTCAACGGCAACACAGCCGAGGCAACAAAGATGCAGCTTGATTATCTTGCACTTGTAAATGCTCTTTTCTGTGAGGTTAATCCCATTCCCGTAAAGGCCGCCTGTGCCGCTATGGGTTACGGAGAAAACTATGTAAGACTTCCTCTCACAACAATGGAGGAAGAAAACGAAAAGAAGCTTTTCGCTCTTATGCGTGAAGCAGGACTTAAGTTTTAAGAGGTATAAAAATGAAGATTTTACTTAACGGTTTTTCAGGCAGAATGGGAAAAGCTGTACTTGAGGTGTGTGAAAACGGTTATCTCGGTGCTGAGGTCGTTGCGGGTGTTGACCTTTATCCCGCGGAAAGTGACATCCCCTGTTACTCCTCATTTTCAGATGTCAGTGAAAAAGCGGATTGTATTATAGATTTTTCAAATCACGCTTCAATAAAGGCTGTTGCCGATTATGCAGTGGCTTGTTCTCTCCCTCTTGTCGTTTCCACTACGGGACACACGGATGAGGAAAAGGAAATTATAAGAAAAGCCGCCGAAAGCATCCCCGTATTCTACAGTGCAAATATGTCTATGGGTGTGGCACTTCTGTGCCGTATGGCAACCCTCACCGCAAAAACACTTCCCGGTGCGGATATCGAAATAGTTGAAACCCATCACAACCGCAAGCTTGATGCTCCCAGCGGTACGGCTCTTATGATAGCCAATGCGATAAATTCCGTGAGAGAAAATGCAAAGTTTATTTTCGGCAGACACGGTATGGCAAAAAGAGAGCCCGATGAAATTACCGTCCATGCCGTAAGACGCGGCAATATCGTGGGAATTCACGAAGTTATTGTTTCCACTGATTATGAAACAATAACAATCAAGCACGAGGCACATTCAAGAACACTTTTTGCAGAGGGTGCTATTGCAGCAGCAGAGTATCTGACGGGAAAGACTCCCGGTCTTTATGATATGGCATCATTGATCGGCTAATTAAATCGAAATCAGGTGTTTAGTATGAAAATTGGTATTTACGGTTACGGTAACTTGGGAAGAGGAGTGGAATGTGCAATAAAGCAGAATTCCGATATGGAGCTTGTTGCCGTATTTACAAGAAGAAATCCTGAGAATGTGAAAATTCTCACTCCTTCTGCAACAGTTGAAAAAGCAGATAATGTTTTACTTTATAAGGACAGAATTGATGTTCTTGTTATCTGCGGCGGAAGTGCTACGGATTTACCTGTTATGACACCTGAGCTCAGCAAAAATTTTAATGTTATAGATTCCTTTGACACTCACGCAAATATTCCCGTCCATTTTAAGAATGTTGATACCGCGGCAAAGGAAAACGGCAATATCGCTCTCATCTCTGCAGGCTGGGATCCCGGTATGTTTTCTGTGAACAGACTTATGGCATCCGCCATTCTTCCCGACGGTAAGGATTATACCTTCTGGGGCAGAGGTGTCAGTCAGGGACACTCCGATGCTATAAGACGGCTTGACGGTGTTGTTGATGCAAGACAGTATACCTGTCCTGTTGAGTCTGCTATGGAAAAGGTGAGAAACGGTGAAAATCCCGAGCTTTCAACCCGTGAAAAGCACAAAAGAGAGTGCTTTGTTGTAGCAGAAGATGGGGCAGATTTGGTAAGGATTGAAAATGAAATCAAGACAATGCCCAATTATTTTGCCGATTATGATACCACAGTAACCTTTATCACAAAGGAAGAATTAGAGCGTAACCATAAGGGAATTCCTCACGGCGGTTCTGTTATAAGAACAGGTGTTACGGGTGAAAACGGTGAAAACAAGGAAATAATTGAATATAAGCTGAAGCTTGATTCAAACCCCGAGTTTACCGCAAGCGTAATTCTTTGCTATGCAAGAGCAATTTATAAAATGAAGCTGAGAGGGGACACAGGCTGTAAGACAGTTTTTGATGTTGCTCCCCGTGATATGTCTGCAGTTCCTTATGAGGAAATGCTGGCTCATATGCTTTGATACAGGAGATTTATTATGATCTGTGAAAATTTAGGTGTAAATTCTCTCGGCCATCTCACTTTTTCGGGTGTTGATACTGTAGAGCTTGCCGAAAAATACGGCACACCGCTTTATGTTATGGATGAAAACAGAATAAGACATAACTGCAGAGTTTATATGAATGCCGTAAAAAAGTATTTCGGAGAAAACTCAGCCTGTCTTTTTGCCAGTAAGGCATGCTCCTTCAAGAGAATATACGAGATAATAAAGGAAGAAGGCTTCGGCACCGATGTTGTGTCCTCGGGTGAGGTTTATACTGCACTCAAAGCAGGCTTTGACCTCCGAAATGCATATTTTCACTCAAACAACAAAACCGATGAGGATATTGCCTTCGCAATAGATAACGGTATCGGCTATTTTGTCTGCGATAACATAGAGGAAGTAAATGCCATAAGTGAAATTGCGGGTGAAAAGGGTGTTATGCAGAAGGTGCTTCTTCGTCTCACCCCCGGAATTGATCCCCACACCTACGAAGCCGTAAATACGGGTAAGGTTGATTCAAAGTTCGGTTCTGCCATAGAAACAGGTCAGGCATTTGAAATTACAAGGAAAACCCTCGGGCTTCCCAATATAAAATTGTGCGGCTTTCACTGTCATGTGGGCTCACAGATATTCGATTCCGAAATCTATATAAGAAGCTCCGAAATTATGCTTGAGTTTATTGCACAGGTCAGAGATGAACTGAGCTTTACGGCGGAAATTCTCGATCTCGGCGGCGGCTACGGTGTGAGATACATTGAAGCCAATCCTTATATTGCTATTGATAAAAATATCAGAGAGCTTTCCGAATTTATAAAAAAGACTGCGGCACAGCTTAAAATTGCCATCCCCAAAATCTGTCTTGAGCCCGGAAGAAGCATTGTTGCGGATGCTGGACTCACTTTGTACACTGCAGGAACACTCAAGAAAATCCCCGGCTATAAAAACTATGTTTCAATAGACGGCGGTATGGCGGATAATCCCAGATATGCCCTTTACGGCTCATATTATACAGTCCTGTCAGCCACACGCCCCGAAGCCGAGTGCGATATGCTTTGCACTCTTGCGGGACGCTGCTGTGAAAGCGGAGATCTTATACAGGAAAACATTCGGCTTCCTCACGATGTAAAAAGAGGAGAAATAATTGCAGTTCTTACAACCGGTGCATATAACTACTCAATGAGCTCAAATTACAACAGACTGGGGAAACCCGCGGTTGTAATGATAGCTGACGGTAAGGATTATGTGGCAGTAAAAAGGGAAACTCTTGATGATATAATCAGAAACGATATATAAAGCAATATAAAAACGGCAAGGACGGGTGTTGTCCTTGCCGTTTTATTGTCAGGTGTCAAGAAATTCGTAGTTTTCTACATAATCTGAGGAGCGTACCATATATGTGCTGATGTTCCACGGATCATTTTCCTTTACGTCCACTATTCTGCCGCCTCGTAAATCTCCGTGGCAATAGCCGTCATAGCCTATTCCTGCATCATAGGTGAGCCTTATTCCGAGGTATTCTCCCTCGCAGTCATTTATATGGTCGTGGCCAACAACAACGGTTTTTACGTCGCCTCTTTGTGCAAGAGTCGCGAGCATTCCCGAATTGACGGGACCGCTTCCCACGCTTTCACGGTGAACTCCCTTGAAATTTGTTTCCTGAACATTTTTGTAAAGAAGTACATATTCGGGGAATGCCATATGCATAACAAGAAGACCGGGAACCTTGCCGCCGTTTTCCTTTTCAATTTCTGCGGATTTATTCCAATACCACATCTGTTGGTCAAATTTTACGGCATCATAGGAGGATGAAACGTGCAAGGGATCGGAGAGCTTGGTTTTTGTTTCTTTGGGAAGACCGCAGTAGTCAAGAAATTCCCCTATGCCTCTGCCCGAGTCAAGTCCCCAGACATTGTATATCGTTTTGTCGGAATGCTCCGATTTTATTTCAAGCACCCAATTTCCCACGCCGCTTATTTCTTCGGGGCCCGCTTCCGACAGACAGCCTTCAATGGATTCATAGACAGGCTGCTGATCTTTTGTAAGAAAGCCGCTTTCCATATCGTGATTGCCGAAAACGTGTGCCCAAGGAATGCCCCTTTCGTTGAGCGGCTTTACAACCGCACTCATAAAGGAACGCAGTGTTTCTTCATTTTTTGCACCGTCTTTCCATACATTGTCACCTAAAAACAGAACAAGGTCGGGCATTGTGTTGCTGATAATTGCCTCTATGTCCCGTACTACACGGGTATCAAAATCCTTAATTCCGTGGGAGTCTGAAAAGCATAAAATCCTGAATTTTCCGTCCTTGAATCGAAGCTCTTTTTTCATATCATTCACCGTAATAATATTTTCTCAGATTTTCTGTTGTTTCCTCGTTGAATGGGAATGCTGTGATAAGCACATCGTCAAGCCTGAAAATAAAGTCGTGGCTGACATTGTTATATACGCCCTTGCCGTCATTACCGATAACAAAGGGATATACGGTGTCATAGTAAATGTTGAATTCATCGGGTACGGTTATTTTGTGGCGGAGCTTAAAGTTGTTGTAAAAACGGATTTCGTTATATTCTCTGTCAAATGCAACGATATAGTGCATCCAGCCGCCGTCCATTTCCTCGGGGAAGGGAACCACAGTATCAATATGGTCGTTTCCGTTGGAGATGTTGAACACAATATCGTTATTTCTCAGTGCTACTGTGAGACCGTTCTTTCTTCTGTTCTGCCACCACCAGTCCTGATTTCCCATAAGAGCAGGTGCTTCATTTATGGATTTGTCGGTTTCAACCCAGAAGGCTATGGAGAAGCTGTCCTCGCCGAAGGAAACGCTGTTCGCAACGGCAAAGCCTGTTTTTCCGAATTCTCCGCAGCTGCCGTTTACACCGTTTGAATAGAATTTTACGGTGCCTTTCTGCTTTATTGTGTTTTTGCCTGTTGCATCCTCAAGGGAATTATCAAGGTGCATAAGAAGCTTTATACTGTCCTTCTCAATAAAATCAAATATGTTGTCCGGTGTTTCTCTTACGGGGATGGCTGTTTTTTCAACAGGCTTTCTGTAATAGGGGGCTGTGCCCTCCCAGATGTTTTCGGGAACCTGTGATGTGAAGCCCTCCTCATTATATTCTGGTACGGGAAGTCCCAAGGCATAAAGGACAACAGCCGCAATATCACGTGTCTCGGAGTAAGGAATGAAGCCTTCCTTTACATCCTTTCCCGCAACAGCCATAAATACATATTTTTCGGTGTCCGTATATCCGCCGTGTCCGTTTCTCACACCGCCGTGGTCGGAAATGACGATAAACAGTGTTTCTTCAATAATGCCTGCATCAACATATGCATTATAAATTTCACCTGTATAACCGTCTGCCCGTCTTATTTCTTCATAATGATGCTCTGTTCCGTAGCCGCCCGAATGACCTGCACCGTCCACATCATCAAGCTGAACAAAAAGAAACTTCGGTTTTTTCTTTACACACTCAATTATCATCGGTGTCAGCTCTTTGTCGTTAGGAGCAGTAATTTTGTCTACACCCAGTCCGTTCTCAACAATACCGTGATTTATGGGATTCCAGTTACAGCAGGATGCCAGATAGCAATCGGGGTAATTTTTTCTTATGGTTTTGAAAACAGAGGGAAGTGCCTCGTTTTCATATGGCTCGTTGCTGATACTTCCGTTTGTGAGCTTATGTACAAGGGGTGTTGCACCGAGAAGCATAGCTCCCCAGTTCTGTGCACTTATTGTGGGATTTTGTGAAATTGCAGACCAGTTTACAGCACCGTTTTTAAATATTCTGTCAAGATTGGGTGTGTCCGTCTGGGAGTTGAATTTTCCCATTCCGTCAATGCCGATAACGGCAACATAGTTATATTTTACCATAATAACACCTTCATTTTGTAGTTGTCATGTATAATGTAATATATATAATAAAATAAATCAAGGTAGAATGAACAATAAAATGAAATTGTGTTGATATAATTTTGTAAAAAAGGTTACAAATTGTTAAAATCAAGTTTAAACTGTTGCTTTTTTGTCTAAGGTCGGGTAAAATACTTATAACTGTTTTTATGCCTTGATGAATTTTCTTATTTTGAAATATCTGATTTCGGCAATTTCCGACACTTCAGGACGGTGTCTGATTGGTAAATCCTGTCCTGCAAACAGATTGGAGTTTTGATATGAACACAAAAACATTACTTTATATCGGCAAGCGTGTGCTTCTGATGATTCTTACGGTATGGGTAGTTATTACTGTTACGTTCTTTGCTACACGTGCTGTTCCCGGCGGTCCCTTTATGGGAGAAAAGGCTATTTCTCCTGCCGCACAGGCTGCCTTGGAAGCAAAATACGGTCTTGATAAGCCCGTTATGGAGCAGTATTTTACATATCTTAAGGATATCGTCACCGGATTTGACTTCGGTCCCTCTCTTAAGCAAAGAGGCAGACAGGTTGTAGATATTATTATGGACGGTATGAAAACCTCCTCTGTTCTCGGTGTTGCCGCTGCGTTTATTGCTCTCGGCATCGGCGTTGTGCTGGGTGCCATTGCGGCTCTTCGCAGAAACAAGCTTATTGACCGTATTATAATGGTTATTACAACAGCCTTCGTTTCAATGCCCTCATTCATTATGGGCTCACTGCTTCTTTTGACTTTCTCACTGTGGCTGGGATGGTTCCCTGCAAACGGCAATGCTCAGGGCGGTCTCGTGCTTCCCATAATCACTCTTGCACTTTACCCCACTGCATACATCACCCGTCTTACCCGTTCATCCATGCTTGATGTTTTAGGGCAGGACTACATAAGAACTGCAAAGGCAAAGGGTGTTTCCGGTGCAAAGATTATTTTCGGACACGCTCTTAAGAATTCTCTTATTCCCGTTATCACATATTTCGGACCTATGCTTGCATATATCGTTACAGGCTCACTTGTTGTTGAAAAGATTTTCGCAGTTCCCGGTGTCGGCGGATATTTTGTTAATTCCATCACCAACCGTGACTATCCTCTTATTATGGGTACAACAATCGTTCTTGCTATCTTAATCGTTGTTATGAACCTTGTGGGCGACATTCTTTACAAGGTTGTTGATCCCAGAATCAATCTTGAATAAGGAGGAATCACATATGAAAAAATATACTCCCTTCAGCTTCCATGTAAATCTTGACTCATTTATCCCTGCAACTGCTGAAGAAAAAGAATATATCGTGCAGATGCGTGAGTCCTCAACCTTCTTCAAGGATGGCGTAAAAAGACTTCTCAAGAACAAGGTTGCAACTGTCAGCCTTATTGTTGTAGTTCTCATTACACTTTCGGCAATTTTCATTCCTATGTTCTGGCCCTACGCTTATGACCAGCAGTTAGGTATCGCTCCCGGTAAGCCCGTTGATCCCTCATATGCTAATCTTGAGCCCTTTCAGTACGGTGCCTCTGAGCTTGCCCGTATTGAAGACGGTGAGAAAATATTCCCCCATGTTTTCGGTACTGACTCTGCAGGCCGTGACTATTTCATCCGCGTGGTTTACGGCGCAAGAATTTCTCTTGCAGTAGGCTTCTTTGCAAGTATTATTGTTCTTATCATCGGTCTTTTCATCGGCTCCGTTTCAGGTTATGTGGGCGGAAAGGTTGATATGATCATAATGAGAATAGTTGATATTATCTATTCTCTTCCCGATATGCTTATGGTTATTCTTCTTGCGGCAATGCTCGGAGATCCCATCGAAAAGCTTGTTGACGGTACGGTGCTTGAAAAAATCGGCTCCAATATCATAAGCCTTTTCATAGTTTTCGCACTTCTTTATTGGGTATCAATGTCCCGTCTTATAAGAGGACAGATTCTTTCTCTTCGTGAGCAGGAATTCGTTCTTGCTTCAAAGGCAACAGGAGCAAAGGGAAGCTGGGTTATCAAAAAGCACCTTATTCCCAACTGTATAAGCGTTGTTATTATTTCAACAGCACTTCAGATTCCCTCTGCCATTTTTACGGAAAGCTATCTTTCATTTTTAGGCCTTGGTGTTAATGCTCCCATGCCCAGCCTCGGTTCACTTGCATCCGATGCTCTTAACGGTATGAGCTCATACCCCTACAGATTAGTTATTCCCGCAATCGTGATTTCTCTCATCGTTTTATCCCTCAACCTCTTTGGTGACGGACTTCGCGATGCTTTCGATCCCAAGCTTAACAAGTAAGAAAAGGAGAGTATGATATGGCTTTATTGGAAGTTAAAGATTTGCATACCTCGTTTTTTACAGATGCAGGCGAGGTAAAGGCAGTAAACGGAGTTTCCTTCGACCTTGAAAGAGGAAAGGTTCTCGGTATTGTAGGTGAATCAGGCTCAGGTAAGTCTGTTACAGCCTACTCAATTATGCAGATTCTTGCAGGTACAGGCAAAATTGTCGGCGGTTCAATTAAAATCGACGGACAGGAGCTTGTAGGTGCAGGCGAAAAGGTTATGAAGACTGTCAGAGGTAACAAGATTTCCATAATCTTTCAGGATCCCATGACATCTCTTAACCCCACATATACAATAGGCAAGCAGCTTATGGAAGCAATTATGCTTCACACTGACAGAAATAAGAAGCAGGCTTACGACAGAGCGGTTGAAATGCTCAAGCTCGTAAATGTAAACGAGCCCGAAAAGAGAATGAAGCAGTATCCCTTCGAATTTTCAGGCGGTATGCGTCAGCGTGTTATGATTGCTATGGCACTTGCATGTGAGCCCGATATTCTTATTGCAGACGAGCCCACAACAGCTCTCGACGTTACAATTCAGGCACAGATTCTCGAGCTTATGAGCAATCTTCAGAAGGAACTGGGCATGGCAATCATAATGATTACCCACGACCTCGGTGTCGTTGCACAGATGTGTGATGAGGTTATCGTCATGTATGCCGGTTCAATCTGTGAAAAGGGTACGGCAGACGAAATTTTCTACGAGCCCAAGCACGAATATACAAAGGGCCTTATGCGTTCAATCCCTTCAACCACATCGGCAGGCACCCGTCTTCAGCCCATCACGGGTACTCCCATTGACCTTCTTAATATGCCGAAGGGCTGTCCCTTCGCACCTCGCTGTGATAATGCTATGAAGATTTGTCTTACCGAGCGTGCTCCCGTATGCGAAATCACCGATACTCACAGTGCAGTATGCTGGATGAATATCAGGGAAGGTTTAGAGAACAGAGAAATCAATCTTGAAGAAAACAAAGGGGGAGAAGAATAATGAGTGCAACTAAACCCCTTATAGAAGTAAAGGGCCTTAAGGAATATTTCAATATCAATGTCGGTATGCTTCGTTCAAAGCCTCTTAAAGCGGTTGACGATGTATCTTTCTATATCAACAAGGGTGAAACCCTTGGCCTTGTAGGCGAATCAGGCTGCGGCAAAACCACAGTCGGAAGAACTCTTCTTCATCTTTACAAGCCCACAGCAGGCGAAATTTATTATGACGGAAAGCTCATAAAGAGCAAGGCTGATATAAAGGAATTCAGAAAGAAAGCCACAATGGTTTTTCAGGATCCCTATTCATCCCTTAATCCCCGTATGACAGTTTCCGATATTATCGGTGAGCCTCTTGATATTCACGGTCTTTGTGCAAACAAGAAAGAGCGTGAGGAAAGAATTCTTGAGCTTATGAATCATGTCGGACTGAACAGTGAGCATGCTTCCCGTTATGCCCACGAATTTTCAGGCGGTCAGCGTCAGAGAATCGGCATTGCACGTTCTCTTGCTGTTAATCCCGAATTTATCGTATGCGATGAGCCCGTATCTGCTCTTGACGTTTCAATTCAGGCACAGGTTATAAATATGTTCGACGAGCTTCAGGATAAGCTTAATCTTACATATCTTTTCATCGCTCACGACCTTCTTGTTGTCC
>JAZNRX010000027.1:0-6042 GCA_045590915.1 Acutalibacteraceae bacterium
TATTGCTGTGAGAAGTGTTGAGAAAAATGTCACCTTAGCCGTGCCGAATCGGCGCAGAAGCTTGCCTGCAACAAAGCTTACACCGCCTGTGCAAACCGCCGTGATAATACTGTAAAAGGATGCAAAGCTCTCATTTAAACCGAAATCTGTATGAACAACGGGCCAGCTGACTCCGAAAAGTGAATCGGGAAGTCCCAATGATACAAAAACTATGTAAATTACAATTAAAAGAACTGTCATTTTATTACCTGTATTTTATTATTTGTCTGTTGAGATAACCTTATTGAGCATTTCACGGAAAGAGGGGAGCCACCACTGCTTATATCCGGCTTTGGTGGGATGAATACTGTCAATAAGATATAATTCTCTTTGCTTATCAGATATATTGTTGATTTCTTCACTGTTCCATAAATCTATTATTTCAATGTCCCACTTTTTTTGAATAAGAGTGAGAAGCTCAACCATTTTGCCGTAATTTTCACTGTCATATTTAGCTTGAGTATAAAAAATTACAGGACAGTTAAATGTTTCTCGGACATAAGCGATAATGTGTTCTATGGCACCTGCTACGGTTAATGTGTCAAAATCGTCAATATTGAAACTGTCACTTATTTCTCCGAGAGAAATATTTTTAGTGGCATCATTTGTTGAAAGCTGACAGACAAAGGCATCAGCATTGATGTTTTTATCAATATTTTTTAGTCTGCTGACATAAGAATTATCCTTGATGTCAGCAAGCGTAGTTCCCGAAACCGCTTCCTTCACAGGTATTATTCCGTCTTCCGCACTGAGAAATTCAACGAAGCTCACACCTAATGAACCATAACCGAAGGTAACGGAAGAGCCGAGAAAAATTATTGTTTTCCCTTTAATTTCACTGTTTTGATTTATATCGGAGCCGGGTGAATATTCACCGTAATTTCCTTCAGAAAAAACACCGAACATATTACCGAAATAACCTCCCGTAACAATAATAACCGCAAGAAAAATCGAAATTGAAATTTTCAGCTTTCTTTTCATTCAGACCACCGTAAAAAGTTTAGCATAAGAACATTTTATAATCAAGAATATATAGAATTATTTGAAAAATTATTGAAAAATTTACAAAAACAGGCTATACTTAAAGAGAAAAAAATATCAGAAAAGGAGAATTGGTATGGAATTGTTTGTAGAGTCTATGGGGTTGAGTGTTGCAATGAATGTGTGTAATGCTCTGTCTATTATTTTTGGTTTGCTCTTTATGCATTTTTCGGCAAAGCACAGAAATCAGAAGCTTTCAACTGCTTGGTATGTCTGCGGTGTGCTTTTCGGATTGTGGACTGTTCTTGTATTTCTTTTCAAGAGAAAGGATTTTCCCGGAGATAAGGTTAAGGTATGTGACCAATGCGGTGCAAGATTCCCCGAGAATTTCAAGGTCTGCTCCAACTGTGTTATTGATTTGCCTGAAAATAACAGCGAAATAAAGCAAAAACAGAAAAAATTGAGCCGTATTTTCGGCAGTGCCGTTATTGTTATGTTAATTCTTGAAACGGTGTTTTTCGGTATGTTTATAGGCTCAATAGTAAACGAAGTGCTCAATTCCGATGAGCAGTACAGAATTTCTGTTGACGGTGTTTTCTATGATAAAAAAGGAAATGCATATGAGGATGAAAGCCGTGTTCTTCTTTACGGTGAAGACGGAAAGGTATATAAGCTGATATCCGAAGCATCCGATGATGATGTTTTGTCAGAAACTTATTTTTATGTGAGTGACACCGGTGAAAAATACTATGAGCTTGATTGCTATGTTACAGAAGACGGATGGTTCTATTGCGACAAGGGCGGTTTTCTTGAGCCTTATTCTGAGGATACTTCTGATATGACGGAAGAAGAGCTGGATGAGTATTATGAAAACTACATAGACGGATTTTATGATGACTACAGGTATTACGATTATCCCTATGTTGATGCAGAAGGTAATATCTATTACTGTGCATATGAGGCATCATGGAATGAAAAAGGTGAGCTTATAACCGCAGAGAATGATATGACAAGATAACATAGCATTAATTCTTTGCCTGATATTTCAGTAATAAGAATTTTCCCGAAAAACTCCGGAAACGCCTGTGGGTTTTTCGGGAATTTTATGTTGTATTATCAAATAAATCAAGTATAATTTATCTGTGAGGTGTTGAAAATGAATGAATTAAGCAGCATTTTTCTTTCGGTATCCGATGAAGAAACAGTTATTCTTGAAAAAAACAGAATATATGATGTCCGTCAGGATGATTCCTTTGTGAAAACGGGTTTTTTCTGCTCAAATACCGCAAAGCAGGAGGAAAATCCCGCTGGGACAAGATATACGGCAGTTTTTCTTGAAAACAAAAAGAATATAGTTATTGACGGAAACGGTGCAACACTGCGTATTCACGGAAAAATGACACCCTTGCTTTTTTACGGTTGTGAAAATGTAACAGTCAGAAACCTTACCATAGATTATGCAGTCCCCACAATGACGGAATTTGCTGTGCTTGAAAGTTCAAACGGTGAAATTACAATAAAAATCAATGATGACTGTCTGTGGCGTGTTGAGGATAACATTCTTTATTGGCACGGTGAAAAGGGAAGTGACGGAAATTATTACTGGGAAAATGCCTGTAATGCCCCCAAGCGTTACATAAAAGTGTATTCACCCGAAACCGAATGTACGAGAGATTTCAACAGAAACGACCTTTCTTTTAAAAAAATTGAGGTAATCGGTGAAAATGTATTGAAATGCACACTTCTCAATAATGAAGTGAAGATAAATAAAGGCGATATATTTCAGACCAGAAACATAATAAGAGATCAGGTCGGAAGTATGTTTGAGCGTTGCAAAAATCTCACATTTGAAAATTTAAGGGTGATGTTTATGCACGGGCTTGGTATGGTAAATCAGTTCAGTGAGAATATAACCTTCAGAAACTGTGATTTTACTCCTAAAGAAAACAGAACCATAGCAAGCACCGCGGATTTCTTTCAGTTTTCAGGCTGTAAAGGGAATATAATTATTGAAAATTGCAAAGCATCGGGAGCACAGGATGATTATGTAAATGTTCACGGAACACATCTTCGTATCATTGAAACGGATAATACACAAAATTCAATGACAGTCCGCTTTATGCACTCGGAAAGCTGGGGATTTCAGGCATTTTCAGACGGTGATATAGTAGATTTTATACGATGGGATACTCTCAAGCCCTACAGTGAAGCCGTTGTTACAGCCTTCCAAAAGCTTAACAATACTGACATAAAGCTTTTTGTGACGGAAATTCCCGAAAATATCGTTGTTGGTAAGGATGTTGTTGAAAATGCAACATATACTCCCAATCTTTATGTCAGAAACTGCTTTTTCGGTGCAACCTCAGGCAGAGGCATTCTTGCAACCACAAGAGGAGAGGTCATAATTGAAAACAACCGCTTCCGTAAGCTCTGGGGCCCTGCACTTTTAATTGAGGACGACTGCAATTTTTGGTTTGAATCAGGGTACACAAAAGAAATCACCTTCCGCAATAATGAGGTAATATCCTGTAATTTCGGGAAAACATGGGAAGGCAGTCCCGTAATTCAATATACCCCCAAGGTGATGAATGAAAAATATGAAGGCTTTGTTCACGGAAGGCTGAATGTTTATAATAATTCTTTTATGGAACCTCTTAATGAAAAGCATACATTCTTTCTTGAATATCTTGAAGGTGCAGACATATACAATAATACCTTTGATGCTCCATTTGAGATAATCTCAAAAAAATGCGGTGTTATTTCCGAGAACAATAACAATATACATTAAGAAAAAGTCATACGGTTTATCAACCCACTACACCCAATCTTGTGTGCTGTAGGTGTTTCTTGATATATGGGACACTGCTCACTTCGCGAGCAATGTCCTATATAATGAACAATGCCTCTGCTTTTCGGCAGAGGCAGAATTTTTACGGCAGAAGGTAAGTTGATTTTATTTTGTATAAACCAGCTTATATGTTGTTCCTTCTGCTATATCAGTGGAATCAACACCGGTTATTGCAGATTCTTCACCGATATAGAAAGCCCAGTAGCTCTGGTCTATATCATAATCTGCAAGAATACCGTTTACGGTTTTAATATAAAGTCCGTAAGGGCCGTCTTCACCTGTTACGAGTCCGTGTTCAATAAGAGCGGCACCGACGGTATCCTTGTCGGTTTTCACTGTAAATGTAACGGTTTTATCACCTGCGGTTACTTCAACGGTGAGAGTTTTTTCACCGTTACCGAATTCCTTGTCTTCTGTATAAAGTGCATCAGACCAGAGCTCAGGTAACTGAGCTTCTGTTGTGTTTTCTGTCTGAACAGAAGTAGTTTCGGTCTGAGGCTTTTCTTCGCTCACACATGAACAAAAAGAAACAGCACATAAAGCAATAAGAAGCAAGGCTAAAATAGATTTTATTGTTTTTTTCATCATTTTAACATCCTTTCGGTTCTTTTGCAAAAGGATAAAATAAAAGCACCCTTCTTCGAGGGGTGCCAAAAAAACTTCTGCCGTGAAAACAAACCTGTTCCGAAACAGGCTCCGACATCTCCTCGAATTGCCCAAGAGACTTTTAAGCGGCACGAAACGATAAGTATTCCGACTTGACCGAAAACGGAATTACGGTAATGGCTGTTGCTGCGGATTTGCACCGCAATTTCCTTATCCCCGAACAAAAAAATGTCCGATTGCAGAATAAATTCTGCCGATTCGTGTTTATACTTTTGTAAAACAATTATATCACGGCAAAATCTGTATTGCAACCCAAATGTCATTTTTTTCTTTCGGTTGTGTTTTTTCTGAATGTGTGATAGACTTGAATAAATATTAATTTACGGGTGAAGATATGGAAAATAAATGGGTACAGATATGGGGACAGGCACATTCAAATCTTTCGCATTTTTATTATCCTTCGAGTGAAAAAACCTACCGATTTGTGATAAATTCTGCAATATCCGGAACTGCTGTCCGCATTGAGCTTTCCAATGAATTTGCAAAAAATGATGTTCATATCGGTGATATGAGTGTGGCACTGTGCAATAAAAACGGTGATTTCCTTTCCCCGCCAAAAAAGCTTTTTGTTGACAGTAAAAGTGATTTCGTAATAAGAAAGGGACAGGTATTGCTGTCTGATGCTGTTTCTTTTGAAATCGGAGTGGGGGATTATATTGCTGTCAGCATTTTTGTAAGGGAAGGGGATCTTCGAAGCGGAAATCTGCTTAACAATATATCGCTTCTGACGGTTAAGGGAAATAAGACAGAAGAAACCGTAATTGAAAATCAAAGAAGAAAAAGAGACGGTGTAATAGAATTTGCAGGAAAGGTTCTTAATCTGTTTCTTCATAAGCCACTGCCTCTTATTCAATCCGTTCAGGTACAAAATGCATGTGATGCTGCGTCAATTATTGTTTTCGGTGATTCTCTCAGTCAGCAGGGCTTCTGGACAAACCGTCTTGAAGAGCGTATACGAAAAGAATATCCGGGCAAATATTCACTGATAAACAAATCAATTATGGGAAACCGTGTGCTTCGGGATTACAGTTCCCGTTTTCCCTGCAAGGGACTTTTCGGTTACAGCGGAATTAGCCGTGCAGACAAGGATATTCTCGCATATCCCGATTGCAAATATGTTATTCTTGCTTTGGGAACAAATGATTTTCTTCAATACGGTACAATAGCCGCACCCTCACAGGAAAAGCCCACTGCTGATGCAGTTTTTGACGGAATAAAGAAAATTTATGATAAGCTGACGGAAAAAGGTATTAACGTTATAATAGTCAATACTGTAAAATTCGGGGAATGTATAGACTCCCGTCCTGAAAAAGAGCAGATGGCTCAGGAATATAACGAAAAACTGAAAGAGAATTCAAATATATTTTATGCTGTATTCAATCAGGCAGAATTGTTGCAGAATGAAGAAAAAAACAACTGCACTAAGCTTGAATATCTCGGCAAAGACAGGCTTCATTTCAATGAAAAAGGCGGTTCTTTTGTTGCTGACAGCTTTCCGATAAATCTTT
>JAZNRX010000028.1:0-8852 GCA_045590915.1 Acutalibacteraceae bacterium
TGCTCATTGTACCAGATATAAGGGTCACGGACTGCACCTGTACCCTTTGAGGGAATTATAACTGGCTCGTTGTTTCGAAGTGCAGTATAATTAAAACCATCCTCTGAAACAGCAAAATGAACAGTCTGTCCGTCACTGGAATTACCTGTGAAATATGCAAACAGATAATGATCCTTTTCAGTCTCTGCCGCATTTGCATGAGTATGGTCATGGGGTGCCACCCATACCCAGCATGAGAGTACCATAAGTACTGAAAGAAAAACTGATAATGCTTTTTTAATTCGTAATTTCGCCATTAAAAAAATCATCTCCTTAGTGTTTTTTTGTGTAACAGTTTATCTGTTACACAAAAAGGGATATCCCTTTTTTGCGGTTTTTCCGCTTGTTTTAATTTTTAATATTTTTGCTGAGATATGTAAATTTCTCAACCGTTTTCAGCCTGACCATCTGTTTTTTAGGCATAGAAACACATATACGATTTTACTATATCACTGCCGACAAAAATAATCAAGA
Source organism: Acutalibacteraceae bacterium (assembly GCA_045590915.1). Classification (GTDB taxonomy): domain Bacteria; phylum Bacillota; class Clostridia; order Oscillospirales; family Acutalibacteraceae; genus RUG806. Next base: position 514 of record JAZNRX010000028.1, read on the forward strand.
TTTTTTAATATTTTTATAAAAATTTTTTTAGTTTATATTACAAATTAAAGAGAAATGTTGAACAAACGGAAAAAAGATGCTATACTGATTTTACAGTTGTTTTTTAACACAAAAAAACACAGACAATTCTGATTAGAAATGTTTTTCGGTATTTTCCGGTTATTCTGAGAAAGGTGCTGACATTATGAAGGACTATATCAACAACACCCTATCTCCGTTTTTACAGGGAGACGGCGGTTATATTGAATATCTTGATGAAAACGGTGATGAAATCACGGTGCTGGCACGGGGAGAGTGCTCAAAATGCCACAAGCTTGAGCTTTGTCTTAAATGGTGCGAGGAAAGAATTTATTCTGATTTACACAGAAAAGTAAAGCTCACCGCAACAAGAAAAAAACCGTTTTTCTGGGATAAATGAGGTAGGATATGGCACATATAAAGGTTATAAGACGTTCAATGCGTCCCGAAGAATATATTGAATTGAGATACGGCTGGCTGAAAAGATGCATTTACGGCAAAATGTATGAATTGCCTTCCGTTTTCATAAAAGAAGCACATCAGATTTCAGAAAATGAATATGATTTTTATGATGAGGAATTCAAGCCTCTCAACAAGGGAGATATTTTTTATTCTCCCGACGGCAGTGCATTTTTAAGATGCGAAAGCTCTATCCCCGAAAAGCTTCTTGGGGAAGAAATATATTTGTATTTTCGTACTGCAAGTGAAATGATTGTGAAAGTCAACGGCTTCTTTGCAGGAGGCCTTGATCCGAACCGTGAGAGAATTCTCATAAATCCCTATATAAAAAACGGCAGAATTCTCATTGAAGCGGAAGGCTTCAACCGTTCAAAGCCCGACGATGAAAGAAATCCCGAAACACTTGCAAGACGAGGCTGCAGACAGGAATTCACGGGACTGTATCTCACAACAGTAAACAAAAGCATTCAATCACTGTGCTATGACCTTGAAATATTTACCGACATTATTTCAAGCGGACAGTTCGACGAAGAATATGTAAAAATAATCACCGACAAGCTTGATAAGGCACTGAATTTAATTGACTATGACAACATAACAGAAGAAGCGGCGAAACAGGCAACAGAATATATCGAGCAGAATATCTATGCAGATAAAACCTTCCGTTCTTCAGGTAAGGTTGCTCTTGTGGGCCATTCGCACCTTGATATTGCATACTATTGGAGAAGAATTCACGCGGTTCAGAAAAATCTCCGCACGGTTCTTATACAGATGCGGCTTATGGATAAATATCCCGATTTCAGATATGCCCATACACAAGCCTATACATATGAAACCGTAGAAAAGTATTATCCCGAGGTTTTCGAGGAATTAAAGACTAAAATCAAAAACGGCAGCTTTGAAATTGTGGGTGCCATGTATGTTGAGCCTGACTGCAACGTACCGTCTGCGGAAAGCCTTATAAGACAGTGCCTTTACGGACAGCACTATTTCAGAGAAAAATTCGGAATTACTGTTGACTCCTGTTTCCTTCCCGATGTTTTCGGAAACAGCTGGATTCTTCCCCAGATATTAAAAAAGAGCGGTGTGGATTATTTCATTTCCAATAAAATGAGCACATGGAACGATACAAACCGCTTTCCTCACAACAACTTTATATGGAGAGGCATTGACGGCAGTGAGGTTTACGCCTCGGTTCCCCCCACACATTTCATAACATGGAATGAGCCCTCACAGGTGGTTGAAAACTGGGAGGCATTTCAGGATAAAAATACAAACACGGAAACTCTTTCAATGTTCGGCTACGGTGACGGCGGCTCCGGTGTAACAGAAGAAATGCTTGAGCTTATGCACCGCTTCAATAAGCTTTCCGTAATGCCCGAAACAAGACACATTACAGTCAGGGAGTTTCTTCACGATAATTTCAATACAGAGCATAAATTTGATGTGTGGGACGGTGAATTATACCTTGAAATGCACCGCGGCACCTTCACCACAAAGGCTGATATAAAGAAATTCAACAGGCACCTTGAAAACAAATTCAGGCTGGCGGAAATGCTTTGTGTATTAAGAGAAAAGAAAGGAAAGACTTATCCCAGGGAGCAAATAAAGAAGCTTTATAAAAAGTTTCTTGTAAATCAGTTCCACGACATTCTTCCCGGAAGCCATATAACACCTGTTCACAGGGATTGCATAAAGGATTACAGGGAAATTGACGGAGCACTGAATGAAATTATCGGTGAAGGTGAGCACCTTTTCAATCCCCTCAATGTCGGAAGAAATACAGTTGAATTCATTGAAAATGAAAACGGTAATTTTACAAGAGAAGGAAAACAGGGGGCTTATTGCAAAACCGACTTTGCAGCATTGTCTCACGGCAGATTAACCATTCCCGACAATGACACATCATGGATAAAAACAGCCGGAAAAAAAGCAGAAACACCGTTTTACAGAATTGAATTCAATCCCGACGGCAGTTTCATTTCTCTTTTCGACAAAGAATTACAAAGAGAGTTTACCGACGGTGACTTCAATAAGCTGAAATTTTATGATGACCGTCCCGGAATGTATGATGCATGGGATATTCTCCCCGACTATAAGGACAAGGAGCTTCCTCTTGCAACCTCGGTTGAGCTTCATTTTGTAAAGGCTGACGGTGAAGCCGCAGAATTTGCAGTTACTCATAAAACGGATAACAGTATTTGGGAAAGAAAAATCCGTCTTTTCAGAAGCTCAAAGAAAATTGAAGTGGAAAACATTGTTGACTGGAATGAGAGCCACCGCCTTATGAAAGCGGCATTCAACTGCAATATTCTCACAAGAGAACTGGTCTGCGACACATCCGCAGGCTTTATAAAAAGAGATATGCATAAAAATACCACCTGGCAACAAGCACGCTTTGAGTGCTGTCATCACAAGTGGTTTGATATTTCGGAAACCGACGGCGGTATTGCTGTTATAAACGACTGCAAATACGGTGTGGGCGTATCTGAAAAAGAAATCACGCTGTCTCTTCTTCGTGCCACAGAGCGTCCCGATCCCCTGTCTGATACAGGACATCACGATTTCACATATGCAATTCTCCCCCACGGCAATTTCACATACAAAGACATCAACAGCGAGGCACTTATTTTCAACACTCCCCTCATAAAAACAGAGCATCTGAACGTGCCTTCAGAGTGGCAGGCAGACGGCAAACTGGTTTTACAGTCTGTCAAAAAAGCAGAAAAATCCCATATGACAGTACTTCGCTTTGCTGAATGTGCAGGTACAAGAGGCGAAATACACTTCCCCGAAAAAGTGAAGCTTCTTAATATGCTTGAGGACACCGTAGAGGAAGCCCACACCATTCAGTATAAGCCCTTTGAGATTATCACAATAGGCATATGAACAGCAAAAAAGGAATTTACCCGAAACGGCAAATTCCTTTTTGTTTTTATTCAATCATAATTGAGTTTTTCAGAACCTCTCCGCTTTTTGCATAGGGGCTGTAGGACTTAATCTTGACGGTATAATTTCCTTGTGGAAGCTTTCCTATATTAACCTTTACATCCTCATTTGTAGCTCTTACATATTCGGAAATAACGGTTTTTTCAAAAACAACCTTTTTGTTTCCGTCCGTTACACTGATTTTATAATTTTCCGCTTCATAATAGCCATATGCTTCCGGGAAGGATATTATTGTTTCACCGTTTTCATTTTTTTCTGATTTTATCTCTGAAGCTTCGGGAAATGCGGGAGCGGTATCAAGTGATTTCTGCTTGTGCCAGTTATATGCTCTCTTTGAAGCATCCGAAAGGTCTGTAAAATAATATTCCGTTCCGGAGAAGAACATTCTGTTTTCGATATCATAGAGCTTCATTCGCACATTGCCGTTTTCATCGCATTCAACAAGCCATGCACCGCCTGATTTTCCGGGGGCATCCTTGTCCCCCTCTATATAGTTGAGATTACCCATAAATGCAGAAAGTGAGCCGCATCCCACAGCGGTAAATTCACCCTGCCACACACTTCTGGGATCGCTGGGAGCATAATGTGAATGCCCTGAAAAATCCACAACCTGAGGATATTGACTGAGAACTTTTCTCAAATCAACATCACACCAGTTCACACTGCCGTATACAGTCAACAGTGGATGGGGATGCTGATATACAAACACAGGCTTATCGGGATTTTCCTTTGTTGCATTATCAAGTCTTTCCTTAAGCCACTCGGTCTTCCCCTTAAAACTCTTACCGTCACTGTCATAAGAAACACCGATAAAATGGTAGCCGTTAATCACCACATCGGTGTCAACACTTTCATTGATGTATTTTTTATAAACATCATAGCCCACGCTTGCATCAACATCACGTAATCAATAAATTCATGATTTCCAAGAACCGTGAGAAGCTGTGTTTCTTCTCTTATGCTTTCACTGACAATTTTATTATACATTTCATATTGCATTTGGGCACCGCCGCCCGTAAAGTCGCCTGCAACCACCACAGCATCAAGCGTCTTATATGAACAGCTCTGTGCATAAGCATACATATCCTTAAAAAGATTTCTGAACCTTATTGCCGCCTCCTGATTTTCCTCACCGTTCAGATGAATATCCGAGCATACAACAAAACGGAGAATGGGAGAAAAATCATCGGGAACCTCTGTTTCCTTTCCGAAAAACCCGCTTCTGAAGCCGGAAAACAAAAACAGCGAGCCGAACAGCAAGGTCAAAAACTTACTTACTGACTGAGATAAATAATTATTCATAGAATACCTTCTTTAAGTACAACTGTAATTTAATAAAATCCGCCGAGAGCCGACGGATTTTATTTTTTTCTTATGCAAATATTGCCTTGATGCTTGCAAATATCATTTTGAACCAAGAAACAAACTTTGTCATATCGTCTGTTGTTCTTGAATATGCCTGATATCTGTAAAATGCAACCTCGTCATCACCGAAAACATCGAAATAACCTTCAACATAGGTTTCGTAATTTTCGGGCTCGTTTTCATCAATAACAAACACACGGGAGCCTACTGTTTCATCGTTATATGAACTGAAGCCTACGCCGGGTGTATTGATGATGTCAACACCCTGATATGAAATTACAAAATCATTCTTATGGTCGTGACCTGAAACAGTTGCAAGAACATCACCCTGCTGAACAAAAGCGGCAAACTGTCCGTTGTTATAGTTGGGAGGACAGGGATTTTCGTGAAGATGTCCTTCAACGCCTTCGGGAAGTGTAAGATATTTGCCGTTTCTTTCAATAGATTCGGGGGCACCCTGTTCACATTCAACAAGTGCATCATAAATTTCAGGAACGATAATGTGCTGGAAGTTAAAGGAAGGAACACTCTGTCCGCCGTTCTGAGCCTTGAGCTCCTCGGACTTTTCAACATACCATGCAATCTGCTCCTTTGTGGTGCAGGCATAACCGCCAAGGTCATTTTCAGAGTTATATGTGCCTGAGTCTGTCATCCAGATATTGAAAGCAATTCTTTCTCCGTCTGAGGACATAATGGGAAGGTTGTATGTGCCGCAGCCGGGAATACTGTCTCCCTCATTGTAGCCTACAAAGCAATCATAGGATTCATAAACAGACATCTGGAAATCCTTATCAGCAAGTGCACTTTCATCATCGTGATTACCGAAAACTGCAGCAGTGGGAATGCCTGCCTTCTCAAAGATGCTCATAAATTCATTGATAGCCGCACGGGTAACAACCTTGGTTGTTGTGCTTCCGCCTGAAATATTGTCACCTGTAAGGACAATAAGGTCGGGCTGAACCTTTGCTATTGTAGCCTTGATAAGCTCTTTGGTGATAGTAAGCATGGGGAAGCCGTCCTGAATATCGGCAAACTGTAAAATCGTAAATTTGCCGTCCTCACCGAACTGAAGTGTTTTCTCATCTTCTGCCGCAAATGCCATAACTGACACTGCACCAAGAAGCATAAGTACACTTAAAATAACTGCAAATGCTTTTCTGAAATTTCTCATTTTCAAATTCTCTTCTTTCATCAATATTTACGGAATTCTCCGTCTGAGCGGGATTATTATATCATAAATAATATTTTTTTTCAATCTTTAATTGCATTTTTTGTAAAAAAGTTATATCATTAAGAAAAAAAAGAAAGAGGCGGAAAAATGAAAAATATTGTGAATATCATCAATTTTGTCAGGTTCTGCGAGCCCAGATGCGATGACGACAGCTATCTTTTTCAGACAACTAAGGAAGAGCTTGAGCTGTGCAAAAGCTATAATTTTCCGTCAACGGTTCTTTTGCAATATGATGCACTTATTGATAAAAAATACATAAATCTTGTAAATTTATACAAGAATAACACTGAAATCGGACTCTGGCTTGAGGTAGTAAAGCCTCTTGTTGAGGCTGTGGGAATTACATGGAACGGCAGATTTCCGTGGGACTGGCATAATGATGTGGGCTTTCTTGTAGGCTATTCTCCGAAGGAAAGGGAGCTTCTTATTGATGAAGCCTTCAATAAATTCAAGGAAATATTCGGGTGCTATCCCGCCTCCTGCGGAAGTTGGCATATTGATGCGTATTCTCTGAAATATATGTATGACAAATACGGCATCACGGCATCGTGCAACTGCAAGGAGCAATACGGCACCGACGGCTATACGATGTGGGGAGGTATATATTCCGGAGCATACTATCCGTCAAAATACAATATGCTCTGCCCCGCCGCAACAAAAGAAAATCAGATTAATGTTCCTGTTTTCAGAATGCTTGGAGCTGATCCCATATATCAGTACGATATGAATGCCGGAGAGAAAAATGCCTGTCAGAAGGTAACTTCCCTTGAGCCCGTATACGGAAATTCCGGCTGCGACAAAAATTGGGTTAAATGGTATCTCTCCGAAAATTTCAACAGCAAGGGCATTTCTCTTTCCTACACACAAACGGGACAGGAAAATTCTATGGGCTGGGAGGATATTTCCAAAGGACTTCCCATGCAGTTTGAAATTCTGAATGAACTGAAAAACGAGGGTAATCTTGAAATTATGACACTTGCCGACAGCGGAAAATGGTTTAAGGAAAACTACTCCGTGACTCCTCCTCAGGCACAGATGTTTGACAGTGACATCAGAAATAACCGATATAAAACACTCTGGTATAACTGCAAAAACTACAGACTCAATGTGCTTTACGAAAAAGGACGGATATGGATAAGAGATTTTTATATTTTCAATGAAAATTTCAAGGAAAAATTTCTTGATGCAAAAGAAACCTCCCATAATTGCTCCTATTATACTCTTCCCGTAATTGACGGCTTCAGATTTACGGATGATAAGGTTAGAGCCGGACTGTATTTTTACAGACACGGTCATGAAATAAGCTTTTCTTCTCCTTGGAGAAGCTTTGAAAACAATAAAACCGCAAATATTTATCTCGATGAATCACTGAAAATAACCGCTGACGAAAACAGTATTCACATCCGATGCAATGAGCCCAGCTGGTATATGTGTGCGGTAAATTCAGAAAACGCGAAATCCCCCTATGTTGCCGCAGAAAACAAAACTCTTAAAATGAAATTCAGAAATTACGGCGATGAGGATTTTCTTTATGAAGCGGTTCTTGAAAAAGGATATTTCACATCATCCGAAAACGGATTTTTAATCTTCCCCGAGGATAATGAAATTAAGTTCATATTCTGAAAAAAAGCATTGTACCTGTTACGGTACAATGCTTTTCTCATTACAAATTTCAAAAACAACCCTTAATAACTGTTTTGCCTGCGGTGTTTTTAAATGACAGTAAAGCTGTTGAGCTTTCATCATTCCACTCAAAAGTAATATCTGTACTTTCAACACCGTTATCACCTTCAGCGGCAGTAATTTCACAGCTGACCGCACAAGGCTTTTTAGGAAGACGAAGTCTCATTTTCGCATTACAGGATGCTCCGCAGCCCTCTACTGTAAAGCCGCTTTCCGTAACATCAAATGAATTGATACGGATTGAGGTTCCGATAATTGCTTTTTCTTTATCTATACGGCTTAGGTCCATAAGAACAGCATATTCACTGACATTAATTGTCTTTTTCCTGATAATTTCAAAATCAAGACTGAACATATCGGCGAACAAGCCTTCGTGAACAAGAGGCTCGTCTGTTTTACACTCATCCATAACTGCAGAGACAATATATTCTCCGCGTCTTATTGAAATAAAATTCTTATCAGGTGTCACATCTATCAGTTTTCCTACTGTTTCGGATAGTTTTTCTGCCTCTTTTATATCCAGACAGTAATCGGAGGGACATTTTTTAATCAATACAAATTTACCCGCACCGCAATCGTATGTTCCTTCCTCAATACCGGGAGCAAGTCCCAACAGCTTAATCAGAGGCTCAAG
>JAZNRX010000029.1:0-2597 GCA_045590915.1 Acutalibacteraceae bacterium
GCCGGTGGTGGGACTCGAACCCACACGGTATCGCTACCAACGGATTTTGAGTCCGTCACGTCTGCCAATTCCATCACACCGGCGAATATCACTTTGCCATTATATACTAACAAAATGAAAAAATCAACTCATTTTTTAAGTATTAAACAACAAAGTGTTTTTATTTTTTACTAGAGATAAGTTTTTTATTCCAATCCGAGATTTTTTCTTGCATTATAAACCTCGCGGTCATATTCCTTGTTCTGCAGTCTGCCCATTGCTATTCCTGCTTTGTGCCACAGTAGCTCGGGATTTTTTGCACGATAGTCATTTCCTTCACTTCCGCGGTAGCCCCACATAAGTATATTCCTTGCACCTGCATCATATGCGGCATCGGCGGCATAAATTATATTATCCTCCTGCCCCTTCGGTATGGCGAAGCCCTGAATCCATATATTATGATCCTTGTTGACCTTTTTACAGGTATTGATATTTTTAAGGGTTGCCTCGTACACATACTTATATACTCTTTCGGGAGAGCTTTCAATTTCAGGATTTCCGCACCAATAGGGATCGCAACCGATGTTATCTATGGTTTTGAGATTTCCCAACGCCCCGAGATTTGAAAGATTTATACCGAGACCGTCCTGCAGCATTACGCATACGACGTTTTCCATACCCTTCGCGGCGGAATATTCTGTAACCTCTTTCATATGGCTGACAATGGACCACTCCTGAAAATCATAGCAATCCTTGTCGGGAATAACGGGCATAGGTCTTGCGTATCTTTCCTCAAAAAGCTTTTTACAAACGGGACAGAAACAGGCAAATCGTGTTTTATCGGAAGGAAGCACGGGCTCGTCCCAGAAAATTTTTCTGCCGCCGCACTCATAAACCTTATCAATCCATTCCTTTACCCATGCAATAAAGGACGGGTTATTGTAACACACATTGACAGGTCTCATAGTGCCGTCAGAAAAAATCTGATGTGCTTCGGGATGATAGCAAAGAAAATGGGATTTGTCGCCGGGAGTGCCGGCAAGTCCCCAGTTGTCAACCCATATGTCAAGTCCGAGAGAATAGGTCATATGGAAAATTTCTTTCATAACAGATGAACTTCTGTCCCAGTCATTATGGGAAAACATATGCACGACTGTATTGAAATTGTGTGCCAAAATATCCTTCATATCCCTTTCGGCATTTGAAAGAAGACGGTTTCCGTGATATGCGACTCCAAGTGTAAGCTTTTTCATAGTCATTATCCTCTCGATGAATAATCAGATTAACTCCTGTGAGAGAGCCTCAAGCTGTTTTTCATTTTCTTCGTTCATTGAAGACATTATTGAAACGGTATTTTCGCAGAAGGTGAGATTCTTGCTCTTTTCAAACATATTCTTTATGATTTTTGCGGCAAGAGGTGCCCACGTGCCGTTTTCAATAAAACCTACCTTGCGGTTTGAAAAGTTTCTTTCAGTAAGGTGATTTACAAATTCCTTCATGAAGGGGAATATATCGGAATTGTATGTGGTAGTTGCAAAAACAATCTTACTGTAACGGAAGGCATCCTCAACGGCTTCTGCCATATCGCATCTTGCAAGGTCATTAACAACAACCTTTTTGCCGCTTTTTTCAAGAAGCTCTGCCAGCCTCATAACCGCCTTTTTTGTGTTACCGTAAATTGAAGTATAAGCAATAACAATACCTTCCTCTTCGGGTTCATATTTTGACCATACATCGTAAAGATTAATATAGTATGAAAGATTTTCCGTGAGAACGGGACCGTGAAGGGGGCATATCTTTTCAATTTCAAGACCTGCCGCCTTTTTGAGAAGTGCCTGAACCTGAGCACCGTATTTACCTACAATCCCGAAATAATATCTTCTTGCTTCGCAAGCCCAATCCTCGTCTGCATCAAGAGCACCGAATTTTCCGAAACCGTCGGCAGAGAAAAGAACCTTGTCCGTGCTGTCATATGTCACAATAACCTCAGGCCAATGCACCATGGGAGCTGTTACGAAGGTAAAATTATGTGCTCCCGCAGAAAGAGTATCCCCGTCTCCGACAACAAGCCTTCTTTCCTCATATTCATTTCCGAAGAAATTTTTCATCATCTTAAATGCTTTAGAGGATGCAACTATGACTGCTTCGGGATAGACCTTCATAAAATCCGTAATGCTTGCCGAATGGTCGGGCTCCATATGCTGAATTATAAGATAATCGGGCTTTCTGCCGTCAAGAATAGTCTTGATGTTCTCCAGCCATTCTGCCGTAAAATTTGCATCAACGGTATCAAAAACCGTAACCTTTTCATCGAGAACCACATATGAATTATATGCCATTCCCTCGGGAACAATATACTGACCTTCAAAAAGATCAATCTCTCTGTCGTTGACACCTGCATATTTTATATCCTTTGTGATAAACATAGTTTTATCTCCTTACATAGTTTATCGGGTTAATGTAAATTAACTTCATTTACACATTTTCCCGTATTGCTGAATTCAATAAAGTTTTCAATGGTTGATTTTGCAATATTATCAAGAGCTTCCTCTGTCAGAAATGCCTGATGTGAGGTTACTATAACATTGGGCATTGATATAAGACGGGCAAGAATGTCG
>JAZNRX010000030.1:0-4918 GCA_045590915.1 Acutalibacteraceae bacterium
CAGGCTTTGCCTCCTTTAATCCGGCGGCCTCCAATGCTCTTGGCCAAGGACCGAGGAAGGCTTTGATTCGTGACCGTGTAGGTTCATCAAAATCGTCCTTTTTTGGCATTCTTCCGAGTTCCTTCGCTTTTTGTTTTAAAAGTTCTTCCGCCCAGGACTTTTTATTATCTGATGTCACTTATCAACCCTCCTTTACATAAAAAAACACTCTTTCAACCGGACAAGGTCAAAAGAGTACAACAGATTTAATGCACGGTCAAAACAACTCTGAGCTTAAGCACAATAAAAAAAGAATGCAAACCCAAAGCCGTTTTTTACGGCGATAAATCGGTTGCACTCTTCTCACCAAAGTTGTGTTGAACCTAAAAAGACACGGCAGGTATTCTGACTTATGATAAAGGAGCCGGAAATGCCCATAAAAGCATATTTTATCAAAAGATAAAAATTTACAATGCTCCCGTCTGATCACATACAGTAATGGCGGTTGTTCAGGATTCGAACCTGATTTCCCTTTTACATCTACTCAGCTTACAACTTTTCAAAACCGTATCTTCTTATATCGGTATTCAATTTTTATTCATTATAGCACGGTAAAACAAAAAAATCAATATTAAAAAAATTACTGAAACATTCCCTTGGTGCCTGCCGTATTTTTTCTTCTTATGTGTTGAACAGTCTTTTCTGTGAAGCTGAATATTTATGTCGGACCGCCATTTTTTTCTGTATTGAAAAACTTGATTTTTCAAAAAGTATTTTCAATCATTTTTCAATGTTATTTACAGCCACCATATCATATGACAGAAGCTCAATGATGAACAATATGATGGGCACAGAAAAAGGTCAGGGCGGTGCAGCTTTTACCCATTTATTTTTGAAATAATATCCTTGCTGTTTTCTTTAGCAAAATTACTTAATGAATACGAACGGATTCGTTCCTTGACAATATTAGGAGTCAAAAAGCCGTTATTCCTTTGATGTTTTACTGTAGTTATTATACCGCAATGCATCAAAAAATTCCACTGATATTTCACTATTTTTTCACTATTCTCTGTTAATCGGCGGCTTTGAAAAAAGAAACCGCCCGACAAAACAGCCGGGTGTCCTTTACGAACACTCGGCTGAAGTCAGAGCAGTTTTTCATTTATCAGAATTTTATCTTGCTGTCCTCGAATTCGGATAGTCTTTTTTCGTAGGCGGAAATTGCTTCCTCTCTGAAGGCGATTTCTCCCTCATAACCCAGCTTTTTTATAAGATATTCGGTGAACAGGGGATTGAGAAGAAGGATGGGGCCCAGAGTATTTGTGCACAAGAGATTATTTCTTCTCAGACCTTCAAGACTGCTTTCCTTGTTTATGCCGTCTCCTCTTGTGACCTTGAGGAAGTGGCAGTCGGTGTTGTCGCCGTAAATGAAACTGAATTGGGCACGGAAGCCTACTATTTTAATTCCCTCGAATTCACCGAGAATTTTTCTGTTATATCTGTCGAAAAGGTCGGTTTTTGCTTCAAGGGGGAACAGGGAAAGTCCCTCGGTGACGATTTTTTCTGTTAAGAAATGTATTTTTTCACAGAATATTTCACCTGCATTTCCTGTTGCGAGAATTATGCAGTTATTGTCAATAAGCTCAATAATTCTTTCCTTTAAGGGACGGAATTTTTCAATTACCTTTCTTTGCATTTCCTCACTCATAGAGCCGATTAAAATCATATCGGGAGTGTTTTTTGCAAAATAAGGCTCGTCGGTGAAGGGAGTGAAAATAAACTGAGCCTCGGGCATACACATTTTAAGATATTCGGCATTCTGAGCGTCTCCGTAAAGTCCGCAGACCTCAGGAAAGAGAATTTCTACAGTCATTTCTGTCCCTCCCCTAATTTTTTAATTTGTTCCTTCATTTTGTCGGCATCAGGCTGACGGTATAACTCGTACAGCACAATAATATCCGAATATTTTTCCTTGTCAATAAGGCTCACAGATTTCATAACATCGGGCTCAAGGATGATTTTTTCCTTATCCACGCCTGCCACCACTGCTCTTAAAAGCTGGTCGCGGCAACGGGGGCCCGTGAAAATAATCTGAGAAATGCTGTCATGAGCGAGATACGAATAGTCGCAGTCATAAAGCCAGCAGGTGCTTTCGCTTTCACCGATATTGTCATGAAGGTCGTCAATATCAATGAGAAGAAGCTTGTTTTCCTTGGGAATGGATGCGGCATAGGAGAAGCATCTTGCACAGGCTATGGGGTTTTGTCCCTTTGCCATAATAAATGTTACGTCTAAATTTCCCGCCTTCAATGTGTCGAAACGGGATTTTACAATTTCCGATTCGCTGAATCCCTTTTCAATCTGTGAAACACTGAGTCCTATTTCCGAAAGAATTGCAATGGCACCCGTAAAATTGAAGATGTTTACTATGTTATCGTTTATAAGATTAAATGTATGCTCCTTGCCCTTGAGGGAAACCGTAAATTTTGAATTCTCACGGTCAACCTCGGTGCAGAGATAATCTCTTTCGGGAGATTTCTTGCCGCAGGAGGAACAGTACATTCTTCCTATGTGGTTATAGCGGAGATATTCGCTTTCCAGCTTCTTTTCGCAGTCGGGACAGTATACAATGTCACTTAAGAAGGGCTTTTCGCTTACCTCGGGCTTTTCGGCATCAAGACCGAAATAAATTCTGTTTTTGCACTGGGGTGCAAGGTTTGAGGTTATCATATCGTCGCCGTTAAGAACAAGCTTTGTCTTTTCGGGAAGAGCGGAGGATATGATGTAGCTTATAAAGCCTGTGTGGGCGTTTCTTTTTATGGAGTCACGCATTATGTTGTTTACAACAAGATAGTCGGGCTTGATATAGGGATATACCTTAAGGGATGAACGCTCATCAACCTCAAGGACTGCAATATCCTTCTTCACTCTGCCGAAAATGTCGCTGTCGCCCAGAAGTGCCGCCGCAACGCCTGCCTGTACGTTTGAGCCGAAGGAGTTGTTTGTAACGGAAAAGCCGTTTTTCTCAAGCACGGAGTTGAGAAGGTTGCTGACAGTGGTTTTTCCGTTGGTGCCTGTTACACAGATAACCTTTTCGGGCATTTTAAGGTGTCCTAAAAAGTCGGGTGAAATCTTCACCGCAACCTCACCGGGCAGGTATGTGGCATTTCTGCCCAGCAGCTTCAGAAGAAATCTTGCAAGCTTTGATGCAAAAAGTGCAATAAAAAAGCGGAGTTTTTTCATAAATTAATCTTCCTTTTATCTTTAAGAATGCTGTCGGAAAACACCCCGACAGCACTGTTTTCTATCAGAGAATTGCCTTGATGCTTTCCTTAAGAATTGAAAGTCCCTTCATAAGAAGCTCGTCTTCAATTACAAGGGGAGGCATAAGCTTCAGTACGTTGTTATCTCTGCCCACTCTTTCAACAATAAGGCCGTTTTTGAAACACTCGGCAATGAGAGGCTTTGTCATATCACAGGGGAAGCGTGAGAAGTCAACACCCCAGATAAGCCCTACACCGCGGAAGGAAATTCTTTCATCAAGAGAGAGAATTTCTTTTTGGAGGAACTCACGCACAAGCTGTCCCTTTCTCTGAACCTCTTTTTCAATATTTTCTTCCTTAACCTTGCGAAGTCCCTCTTTGCCTGCAATAAGAGAAAGCTGGTTTCCGCGGAAGGTTCCCGTATGCTCACCGGGAGTCCATATGTCAAGCTCCTCCTTGAAAAGAACTAAAGCAAGAGGCATACCGCAGCCGCCGATGGACTTGGAAAGAGTTACCATATCGGGAACAATTCCTGCCTTTTCAAAGGAGAAGAAGGTGCCTGTTCTTGCATTTCCCACCTGAATTTCGTCGGCAATGAGAAGAATATCGTGTTTTGTGCAAAGCTCTCTTAATGCTTTAAGGAAATCGGCATCAAACTCATAAATACCGCCGTCTGCCTGTACACATTCAAGAATAACAGCCGCAGGCTTCTCAATGCCCGAATGGTCATCGGTGAGGATGGTTTCCATATAATTTATTGAGTCAAAGCCGCCGAACATATAGGGAGCGGGAATGTGTGTCACATTATGAAGACACTGACCTGCACCCTCTCTTGAGGAAGCGTCTGTAGTGAGAGACAAGGCTCCGAGAGTCATTCCGTGGAAGGCTCCCATGAAAGCAAAGATGTTTTCTCTTTTCTTGTTCTTTCTTGCAAGCTTAATGGCGGCTTCAACAGCGTTTGTGCCTGTGGGGCCCGCAAACTGAATTTTATAGTCGAAGCCTCTGGGCTTTAAGATGTTTTCCTGAAAATATTCAAGAAATTCTCTTTTGGGAGCAGTGAACATATCCATTGAATGAACAATACCGTCATTTTTAAGATAATCCACGATTTTGTCAACCATAGAGTCAGGATTGTGACCGTAGTTGAGTGCTCCCGCACCCGCGAAAAAGTCTATATAGTCCTTGCCGTCCTCATCAGTCATAACCGAGCCCTTAGCCTTTACAAAAACCGTAGGAAAGCTGCGGCAATAGGAACGGACATTGGATTCATAATTTTCAAAAGCAGAAGTATTCATACCAACACTCTTTTCTTAAAATATTTATACAAAGTAAAGTATAACACAGTGCGAAGCAAAATGCAATGCTCAGTGCATTGCATTTTTCTTCGCAAATTCGGAACAATGCTTCGCAAATTCGGAATTCAGAGGCTTCCAAAGTCGGAGGGCGGAGATCGGAAGTCGGAGGCGTTGCAAAATTGTGATTTCTGTTGACTTTCATTTGTTTGAATACTATATTATTAATATAACTAAAACTGTGGGGTGTTTTTATGAAGGTTACTACACAGATTGAGGTGGCTTCGTCCTTTGTGGGCGAGGAAAGGGCAGTGGAGCTTGTTGCGAAGGCAGGCTTTGATGCATGGGATTTTTCTATGTTCGCAATGTGCGATTATGACTGGG
>JAZNRX010000031.1:0-2648 GCA_045590915.1 Acutalibacteraceae bacterium
AACAGCACAAATTCTTGCTGTGTTTATGAGTTTACTTCTTGTTTTTCAGAGTATACCCATAAGCTCGGCGACCGTTGAAAATCTATTAACATCACAACCTGAAGAAACAGAGACTACTACGGCAGAAGAAGATGCCGGAAACAAAAATTCAATTCTTTATGAAATAACAAAGGACAGAACGGAAAACACAAAGAGCTTTATGCAAGCGGACGGCACAAAGCTTATTGTGCAGTATGAAGACAGCATTCACTATAAAAATACCGACGGAGAGTTTGTTGAATATGATAACTCTCTTTCTGAAAACAAATCTGATGACGGAGAAAAGGAATATAAGACAAAGGCTTCCGATATTGATATAAGAATATCAAAGAAAACCAACGGAAAGAAGCTTGTGCGTGTTACGAAGGGTAAAGACACGCTTTCGTGGAACTTTTCTGATATTTCTAAGGTTACGGGAAAGGTTTCCGAAAAAACAGCCGATGATGATGTAACATCTCTTGAGAATTTTTCAAGTGAAGTGACATTTTCCGATGTTTTTAAGAAAACCGACCTGCAGTATATAGTTTACGGTGATTCTCTTAAAGAGAATATTATACTCAATTCGAAAGAAGCACCTGATGAATTCAGAATTGAATATAAATATTCGGGACTGACACCGACACTTTCCGATGACAAAAAAACAATATACTTAAATAACAGCGAAAATGAAACAGTGTTTGTAATTTCAGCACCCTTTATGACAGACAGCAACGGTGAAGAAAATACGGATTTATATTATGAGCTCGGCGAAATAAAGAACAATCAGTTTTCTGTTACGCTGGTTTGTAACGCGGAGTGGCTTGATGCAGAAAACCGTGCATATCCCGTAACAGTCGATCCCGTAATTCTCACCGAGCAGACATGGACACAGAATAATTATCAGTCTGCATATATTTCATCATATTTACCCAACGCCTGTTTCGGCAGAGGCGGAGCAAATTATGAAGGAAGCCTTTATGTCGGTTATGAATATACCTCGCAGACTAACAGACGTGATAAGGTGAGAAGTCTTATCAGCTTCAGCTTGCCGACGCTTAATAAGGGAGACCGAATTGTAAATGCAACGATGCTTACATATCTCAACGCCTGCTATCCTGCAACTACGGTTAATTTATATAAGGTAACATCAAGCTGGGCACAGAGTACTGTAACATGGAATAATCAGCCCTCGGTTGAATCGGTAATTTCAGAATATAAAGCAATTCCCTATACAGAGGAGTCCGGTGCAAAATTTATTGAATGGGATATTACCAAACTTGTTAATTCGTGGGTTATGGGTACTTCTTCTAATTACGGCATTATGTTAAAATCTCCTGCCGAAACCAGCACATCAACTCACAGGGCACGCTTTTATTCAAGCGGTTATACCTCAGCCAGCACGGCAAGACCGTTCCTCGCAATATCTGTCCGTAATATGACGGGATATGAGGATTATTATTCTTATTCACAGTTTAGTGCCGGAACTGCCGGAACGGCTTATATAAATGATTTTACGGGAAATCTTGTGTTTATTCATAATGATATGAGCACAAGCGGTGTACTTATGCCCGTTTCTGTATCAAGTGTATATAATACCACACTTGCCGGAGTGTATCCTAAGGAATATCCCCATGCGGGCTACGGAAAAAAGCTCAGTCTTATACAGACGGTCAAGCCATCGTCCGAATACGGCTTGACGGGCGACAGTGCCACCTCGTTTCCCTATGCCTATGAAGACGGGGACGGAACGGTACACTATTTTTACAAAACAACCGAAAACGGTTCTGTAAAATATTATGATGAAGACGGTCTTAATCTTGAGCTGACAATCTCTGACTCGGAATATACAATTACCGATAAGCAGGGTAATAAAAAGATTTTTAATAAGTCCACACGCTTACTTAAAGAAGAAAGGAATGCAGACGGCGTTTGTATCAATTATACTTATAAGCAGGAAACGCTCAGCAACGGAAATACAAGGACATTCCTTTCAAGTGTAACAGACGGAGCAGGACACGTTATTACATTAACCTATAATAAGGATACCGGTACGGTCACTTCAATAAAAGGCCCTGATAATAAGAGTGTCACATATACCTATGCCGATGGACTCAATATAAAAATAACTTATGCGGACGGCACCTCAAGCTCGTATAGTTATTCTTTCAAACTGCTCACATCTGCAACATCTGCTGACAATTATCAACTGAACTTTACATATTCATCCGACAACATAAAGGCTGTTGAATCTGTCACAGAAAAAGCAGGCTCTACAGTAGGTCAGTATGTAAAAATCACAAGAAGCTCACCGTATCAGACCGAAATAAGAAACTCGGGACAGGACGGAACATACGGAAATTCCGATGATATAAAAACAACATATCAGTTTGACACCTACGGCAGAGTTTCAAGCACGAAAACGGCTCTCGGAAGCGGAGAGGTTATCTCCTACGGAAGCTATGATTTCACAATGGGTGCACAGAGTAACGCTACCGACATAAAGAAAAGAAACCGCCTTGTAAGCTCAGCCGCTATGGGAAAGAATGCTAACAATCTCCTTGTCAATCACAGCTTTGAAGTGAGCGATGACGGTAACTGGACAGGGGAATATTGGCTTGATTCGTCCTATG
>JAZNRX010000032.1:0-2611 GCA_045590915.1 Acutalibacteraceae bacterium
GGAATTACAAAACAGCTTCTTATAAGAAAGCAAACCGTAAATTCTCCCGTTGCACTTCTTGCAGACAAGATTTCCGATGTCACATATGACTATAACGGCGGCGCAGCCGGAAGAATATACAACCTGAAAAAGCTTCTTGAAAGCAACCTGTATCCTGAGGACTACGGCAGTTTCAGGCTTAAATGCTCAGATGAATTCAGTCAGAACAACGGAGTTTTTGAGGTTGAATATCAAAACGGAAAATGCATGGTTACAAAAAAAGATACAAGCGGTTTTGACATCTCTCTGACTGAGCTTGCCGCCGCAAGACTTTTACTTGCAGGAGAAGGGCATACCAAGGAAACCGCCGTATTTATTGACGGAGTTGAATTAAACAAAAACACCGACGGCTTCTTCAGAGCCTTTCCTTACCGTCCCACTCGCTTTTTTGACAGCTGCTGGTCTGAATAAAAAAATTACGGGAGAGAAAAAAAATGAAAACAGGAATATCAACAACAAAAAAAGCGTTAAGCATTTTCTTATCTTTAACATTATTTTTACTGTCTTTTTCCGTTTCTGCTGTTGCAAATAACACAGTTTTCAATGTAAACGATGCCGTTATTGTGATTTCCGAAAATGCGAGTATTACCGATAATTATGCCGCAGGCAGATTAAAATACTATCTTGATCTTATCACAGGCGGAAATATTGAAATTGTAACCGACATCACAGAAAATGAAAAAGAAATTATAGTCGGTGCGACAAAAAGAACCGAAACGGATTTTTCAGAAAAAGCAGACGGCAGTTATTCCGTAAAATCTGACAGCACCAAGGTTATTATTGAAGGTGCGGGAAACAAAGGCACAATAAACGGTGTTTACGCTTTTCTCGAAAAATATTGCGGATGCCATTGGTATGAGGATGAGGTAATCGTAATCCCCGAAAACACTAATCTTTCAGTACCGTCAGACATTGCTTTGTCATACACGCCTTTCTTTGAATACACGGAAACAGATACAAAAAGTGCAAGAGATGCTGAATTTTCCGTTGCAAACGGACTTACAGGCGGTATTTATAAAAATCTTACGGAGGAGCAGGGCGGCGATGTAGATTATCTCGGCGGCTCCAGTCATACTCTTGTAAACCGTTACTGCAAGCCGTCACTGTATTTCAGCGAGCATCCCGAATATTATGCCCTTGTTGACGGTGTACGTGTTGCCGATCAGCTTTGCTTAACTAATGAGGATGTAAAAAACATAGTTACATCGGAGGCTCTGGCACTTCTCGAAGAAAAGCATAATCCCGCCGCATCGCTTCAGATTTTATCAATAACTCAGGCAGATAACGGCAACTACTGTCAGTGTGGCACCTGTGCAAAAATTGACAGTGAAAACGGCTCACAGGCAGGAACAATGCTTACATTTGTAAATGAAATTGCCGCAAGAATAAAGGCTACCGGAAAATATGACAATGTTGCAATTGACACATTCGCATATCAGTATACAAGACAGGCTCCTTCTCAGGTTCGTCCCCGAGAGGATGTTATAGTGAGACTCTGTTCTATTGAGTGCTGCTTCGGACATACTCTTGACGATGAAGTATGTGAAAACAACGCGGCATTTATGGAAGACCTTAAAGAATGGAGTCAAATCTGCAACAGACTCTATATATGGAACTATAATCTCAACTGCGATGAAAGCGTAAACATTTATCCTAACTTCGGTGTTTTACAAAGGGATGTGCAGATTTTCTATGAGCACAATGTTAAGGGAATTTATCAGCAGGGTGTGTTCTATATTTCAGAATGTGATGCCGAATTCGGAGAAATGAAAACCTATCTTCTTTCAAAGCTTATGCAGGATCCTTATCTTGATTTTGATGCCGAAATGAACGGCTATCTGAATGCGGTTTACGGCCCCGGCGGAAAATATATCAGGGAATTTATTGATATTGTAACTGAACACGCGGTTACTGATTACACACATCTTTATCTTGAGCAGGACTCCCGTTTTTCTCTTATTGGTATTTCTCCATGTGATGTAAAACGCTGTGATGAGCTGTGGGAAATGGCTAAAGCTGAAGCAGAAAATGAAGAACAGCTTAATCAGATTCTTCGCTCAGAGCTTTGCTGGAGATATTGGAAATGCTCAAATATGCGTTCCGAATTTTCAAGACTTCAGCATCCGTATCTGTGGATGAAGGCAAACAAGGATCTTTATAATGATTTCGTTAAAATGGGTGTTACAAGAATGGGCGAACGTGTCGGACACGACCTTTCAAGTAACGACCTCAGACACCTTACAAGAAGAATTTATACTTGGATTACTCTTTATGATGAGCCCATATGGGATGCAATCAATCCTGTGGCTGTTTTATTCTACGATATGCTTGAAAGAATGTACAATTTCTTTCACCCTGCACTTTATTAAAAGATGTATTAAAAATACTTATGCTGGGTTCGATAAAAAATATTGACTGGGACAACTTCAAAAGCTGTGTTCCCGCATTCCTCACACTCGCTGTTATGCCCTTTACTTATAACATTTCCTACGGAATTGCTTTCGGTCTTATATCATATATCGTAATAAGTGTATTCTGCGGTGATATAAGAAAAAATCTTACGATTTATCAA
>JAZNRX010000033.1:0-9519 GCA_045590915.1 Acutalibacteraceae bacterium
CATAATTCAGCACCGCTGAATTATGCTCCACGGGGGTTTTTATGGTAAAGACAGACGGTATTTTTTCTTCATTCGGTGCTTTTCCCGAAAACGAGGGCTTTGACAGGCTCATTGCCCGTCTTGAGCCTATGTATACTAAGGAAAATGACTGCAGAGACCAGTTTGAAAGAGACTATACGAGAATACTTCATTCTCTTGCATACCGCCGTCTCAAGCATAAAACACAGGTGTTTTTCAATATCGGAAACGACCATATCTGCACAAGAATGGAGCATGTTTCCCATGTGGAGTCTGTCAGCACCACCATTGCGAAGGAGCTGGGACTGAATGTTGATTTAACCCGTGCTATTGCTATGGGGCACGATCTCGGTCACGCTCCCTTCGGGCATCAGGGTGAAAGAGAGCTTGATGCCATTTCAAAGAAGTATCTGGGCAAGGGCTTTTTCCACGAAAGAAACGGACTTCACTTCGTGGATAATATCGAGCTTTTAGAGGACGACTATAAGGTATCGAGAAATCTCAATCTCACCTATGCTGTCCGTGACGGCATTATTTCCCATTGCGGTGAGGTTGATGATAACGGAATTTTTCCCCGTAAGGAATATATTGACCTTAATGACTTTACAAGCGTGGGACAATATCAGCCGTATACGTGGGAAGGCTGTGTTGTGAAGCTTTCCGATAAAATTGCCTATGTAGGAAGAGATATTGAGGATGCAATAAGGCTTCGTTTTCTTTCAAAGGAAAACATAGAAACCCTTTCGGATATGGCAAAGGCATATGACAAGATGGCAATAAACACCACCGTAATAATTCACAATATGATATATGACGTCTGCAGAAATTCCTCTCCCGAAAAGGGAATATGCTTAAGTGAAACCTTCCATGAGCAGTTAAAGGAAATAAAGAAATTCAACTATGAATTCATATACCGCAACAAGCGTCTTGATGTTTTTACTAAATATGCACGTCTTGTGCTTGAGCAGATATTCTTAACACTTCTTGACTGCTTCGACGGTGAGGACACCATATTGAAGCTTCGAAGACAGGCAGAATATTACCCCGAGCTTATGGGAGCATTTGCCGATTGGCTTTCCAAGTTTATTGACAGCACACCCGATATGTTTACTGCTCTCACGGAAAAAACCGTGAAATGCCGTAACAGAAAGATTTACGGCAACCTTGAAACCGAGGAAATCTATATGGGTGCGATTATTGATTATATTTCGGGTATGTCCGATAACTATGCAATAAAAGTTTTTAATGAGCTTATAACATACTGACATCAAAATTATAAAAGGGAAAATTATTATGAAAAACGTAAAAAAAGTTCTGTGTGTATTTTTAAGCCTTCTGCTTCTTAGCTCTGTATTTACCGCGGCGGGTGCTTCTTATGATTATGAAGCATTGTGGAGTAATTATGCCGAAGCACAAAGGGGTATAATAATCCAGCCGGGCAAGGATGAAACTGAAAGAAATTTTTCATGGTATACTGAGATTGACACTGTTTATTGCTGTGTTGAAATCAGCACGGACTGTCTTATGGCGGAGCCTGAGATTTTTGAGGGTACGGTTATTGACGACCGTCACGGAAGCGGTGTTGCCAAGGTTACGGTAACGGGACTTGAAAAGGGCGAAACCTACTATTATACCTGTGTTTCAGACGGTGAAAAAAGTGAGATTTATTCCTTTGAAACTGTTGCAGGCGACAGCTTTTCTGCTTTATATATGTCTGACATACATATAACTCTGAACGAAGAAACCCTTGAAACCAAGGAAACTGCCTTTGCTTTTGCCGAGCTTCTTTCTGAGGTTACCGAAAAGCATAATATAAATATGCTTCTTTCTGCAGGCGATCAGGCAACCGACGGACTTCTTGAGGAATATAAGGGCTTTACCTTCTCACCTGTTTCCCGAACTCTTACTATTGCCACAGCTATCGGCAATCACGACAGAAAAGGTATTGCCTATAAGTATTTTACAAATCTTCCCAATGAGGACGAGGGAATGATAAGCTCTCCTCAGGGCGGAAACTATTATTTTACAAAGGGAGAAGTGCTTTTCCTTGTAATTGACTCCAATAATGCCAGCTCCACAGACCACCGTAATTTTATAAAGAAAGCCGTTAAGGAAAATGAAGACCTTAAATGGCGTGTGGTTATGATGCACCACGACCTTTACAGCGGTACGATAGAGGGAAGAGAGGATGAAAATGAGCTTTTAAGACTTATTCTTTCTCCCATTTTTGATGAATTCAATATAGACCTTGTGCTTATGGGGCATTCTCATCACTACAGCATTTCTCATGTTCTTTACAACGGAGAGATTGCCGGTGAGCTTGAAAACGGCAGTACAATAAACAATGCTGAGGGAACTGTATATATGGTATCTGCCTCTGTGGGAAGACCTCGTGATGACGGTGCATATTCTCAGCGTATTGCAATCGGAATGGATGAGTTTACAGATAAGCTTTACAATATAATTGATTTTTCCGAGGATGCAATCACCGTTACGACCTACGAAAGAGGCGAGGATGAAGAATTTGCAAGCTTCACTCTCACAAAGGATGACGATTTCAATGCACCTGAAATCAGCTTTTTCAGAAAGCTTTTAGGAAAAATTTTAGGTGCCTTCGGAACAATTTATGCCTTGTTCAACAATATGGGAAGATTTTATGATCTTACTCAGGACGGATTTAATGTGGGCTTTTTTGAAACTGTATTCTGAACAAAACAGATTTTGCAAAAAATCTTTTGTATAAATGAGAAATAAGGAGAAATTAAAATGAAAAAAGCAAAGAACCTTATCAGTATTCTTCTTGCGGCTTTAATGCTTGCAACATCTGTCGCTCCCTCTTTTGCAACGGTTGTTCCTGATGAAACAACTCTTCCCGAAGAGACAACCGTTCTTCCTGAAGAAAATGAAGAGCCCGATGCAGAGGCTGAAGAAAAGGTATATCCCGCACACCTTGAGGAGCAGTGGTCAGATACTGAAGAGGCAAAAAGAGGTATTACAATAAACCCCGGTAAAACAGAAAGCGAAAGAAATTTCCATTGGTATATGGCTGAGGATGTAATTGCCTGTGCAGTTGAAATCAGTGAAAATGAGGATATGTCAGATGCGAAGTCCTTTACAGGTGACATTATCACTACATATCAGGGTGACAAGGCAGCAAAGGTAACCGTAACAGGACTTGAGGAAAACAAGACCTATTACTATACCTGTGTTTCGGGTGAAGAAAAGAGTGCAGTTTATTCCTTTAAGACAGAGGACGACAGCTTCTCTGCACTTTATATGAGTGATATTCACGTTTACGATAATCCCGAAGACGAAAGCAGCCTTAAGGACACATCCTTCGCATTTGCTGAGCTTCTTGATAAGGCAAATGAAAAATCCGATATAAATCTTATTCTCGCAGGCGGTGATATGGCAACTGAAGGACAAAGACAGGAATATGAAGGTCTTACCTTCTCAGAGGCTTCAAGAGAGCTTACCTTTGCAACCATTATGGGTAACCACGACCGCCACAGCTTTGACTACAAATATTTCAGCAATCTTCCCAACGAAATGTTCGGAACTATGACCAGCTATCAGTCAGGTAACTATTATTTCGAAAAGGGCGGAGTTCTTTTCATCTGCCTTGATACAAACAATGCAAGTGCACAGGCACACAGAAGCACCGTTAAGGAAGCAGTCAAGACACATCCCGATGCAAAATGGCGTGTGGTTATGATGCACCACGACCTTTACGGCGGTTCAATTCCTCACAGAGAAACAGAATGTAATCTTCTTCGTATTCTTTTCTCCCCCTTGTTTGACGAATTCCACATTGACCTTGTGCTTATGGGACATTCTCACCACTACAGCGTAACAGATGTTGTTTACGACGGTGAAAGCGTTGAGACTATTGAAAACGGCAAGACTGTAAATAATGCCGGAGGCACCGTTTATCTTGTATCAACATCAATCGGAAGACCTGAGGAGGACAGTGAAATCACCCCCTCTGACCTTGTAGGTATCAGCATAGACAAGCTGACAGACAGCTATTATAACATCATTGATTTTTCTCCAGAGGCAATTAAGGTAACATCCTATTATCTTGACAGCGATGAGGAATATGTCAGCTTTGCACTTACAAAGGATGACGATTTTGAGCCTGAAAAAATCGGCTTCTTCAGAAAGCTCGGCGGTATTCTTGCAGGCTATATCAGCAACCTTTACGGTATTTACTGTAATTCCTCCAGATATTTCGACCTCAAGGAAGACGGCTATACAGGTGTGGGCTTCTTTGAATATGTATTCTGATTAAAAGCGTGATTGTTATGAAAAAATTTATTTTAGCATTACTTCTGATTTTTCCCTTGATTTTTACAGCCTGCTCCGATGATAATGAGGAGCAGACAACCGTTGAAGAAAGCACAACTGTTGAAGAGACTACAAAAAGGTCATATTCAATAGCCGAAATGTCTCCCGATACGGTGGATGTGACATTGCCCGAAAATATCAGCATCAGGATTTCCGACATAG
The DNA here is from genome assembly GCA_045590915.1 of Acutalibacteraceae bacterium. GTDB lineage: Bacteria > Bacillota > Clostridia > Oscillospirales > Acutalibacteraceae > RUG806. The sequence continues at coordinate 4,528 of JAZNRX010000033.1, forward strand.
ATTTTGAGTCCTTTACGGAAATTGATGCCGAGGATTCCGTTCTGCAGAATGCGGGACACGATAAAATTCTTGAAAGTGAAAATGCACAGTATTTCTTTGTTGACGATGATATAAAAATTCACGCTATTTTCTTTGATGAAAACAAGCGTATTACCTGTTCTGCAAGCTATAATAAAGATACAGGCTATTGTGAATTTATCGGGGACAACGAAAAGAGCTGGTATTTTGATGAAAACGGAAAGCTCAGAAGCGTTGTCTATACCTTTACGGGAGAAAAGGGCGATGTAGTACCCGTTTATACCTTCTGCACCGCAGAGGGTGAAAAGGTTGTTACAAGAACCATGAACGGTTGGTATAATAAAGCTCTTGATATGCTCAGTGAAGAAGAAGTGCTCAATATGATTTCTTCATATTCATACACAATAGAAGCATCAGCAAAATATTGATGATGCTTGTGTATAAAAGCCGTAACGGTTTTTTTGTACGAAAGGACAGTGCCATATGAAAATCGGTTTTATCGGTCTTGGTATTATGGGCGAAAGTATGTGCGAAAATATTGTGAAAAAGCACAGCGATACCGTATACTGTAACGACCATAAGGATTCGCAGATAGAGAAGCTTGAAAAAATGGGCTGTGTCGGCTGTAAAACCAACCTTGAGGTTGCCGAAAAAGCGGATATTATTATAACTATGATTCCCACAGGTGAGCATGTTAAAAATGCCTACCGTGAGATGCTTCCCGCTTTGAAGGAAGGGAAAATCTGCATTGATATGTCCACCATTGAGCCGTGGGTTTCCGTTGAGGTGTCAGAGGAAGTCAAAAAAACGGGAGCACAGTTTGCCGACTGTCCCGTTGTCCGTTCAAAAGCGGATGCAATCAAAGGCACTCTCGGTGTTCTTGCGGGCTGTGAAAAGGAGCTTTTCCCCGTTATTGAGCCTGTGCTTTATTATATGGGCTGCAAGGTCATTTATATGGGGGAAAACGGCAAGGGGCTCTATGCAAAAATTTGCCATAACACCCTTGTTGCCGAAATCCAGAACGGTGTGAATGAAACACTGCTTCTTGCACAGAAATTCGGAATTTCCGTAGATAATTTTGCCGATACGGTTGCCGCCGGCGGAGCAAATTGCGGGTATATGGCAGTGCAGAGAGACAATCTGAAAAATGAAGACTGGACAACAGCGTTTTCTATGGAAAATATGTATAAGGATATTTCCATATGCAATAAAATTGCCGAGGATGAGGGGTTTTATATGCCCGGAATGAAAGCCGCAAGAAGCTCACTGGGAAAGGGCGTTGAAAACGGCTGGGGCAAGGACGATTTCAGAAAAACCTACCTAATAGTAAAAAACTCAGAGCATAAAACTGAATAACCGTATCAACAGGAGCTGCAAGAATTCTTTGCAGCTCCTGAATTTTTGAACAGTTTGTCTTCTTGCATTAAAACTATGTAGAAATACGCAAAAATTTAATGTGATGAATGTGAGTCGGGAAAATTTAAAAGTTATGCAATAAAAAATCAATATTCTGTTTCAGAAAATTGCTTGGTTTTATAAATTGCATAAATGGGAGTGTTAAATTTTGGTTAATCTGTGAGAGATTTTTTAAGCACTATTTGTTGTTTTATTGGAAAAATGATGATAAAATTATCTTAACTATAAATATATTATTTATAGAAATAAGAATAGGGACACTGAATAATAATTTTGTCAGGAAATTGCGGTTTTTCGATAAACAGAGGCGGTCAGATTCTGCGGAAAAATGCGATACCGACAAACAAAATCAGCCTCCCGATTTCAAAAATATTTATTTTAAGGAGATTGAGAATATGAACAAGTTAAAGAAATCAATGAGCGTTCTCTTAACTTTAGTAATGCTCTTCACAACATTATGCTTCTTTCCTCTTGATTTAGGCGCAATAGAGGCTGATGCGGCTGTAAGCGGAATCAAGATAGTTGTTCCCGAAACACTTTATCTTACACCATCTGCAAGTACACAGACTGCAATTCAGTACTACATCAATAATAATTCAGACGGTAGTGTTAAGACATCTCAGGATACCGTGGCAGAGATTTATGTTACATACCCCGGTGCTACACTTACAAGCATCAGTGCGAAGACTTCTTCTGCTATAACATTACCCGCATCAATAACAGGTCTTGTTGGCACAACATTTTCTTCAACTGCAACCAAAGCAACAGGTACATTTTCTCTTAGTGCCGGGCTCAATGCAGGTGAAACAGCACTTGTTGAATGGACATTTGTATTTAAAGTTGGTGACAAGACACAGACTCACTATGCATATTCAGTAGCATATGCACCTTGGTATCAGCCTGTAGGTGCGGCAGCAAGAGCTGTCGGTTCCAATCATAATGTTTATTCAAGCTCAATTCTCTGGGTTTCGGGCGTTCACGGGTATTCTAATGGCGACAGTGGAACAAAATACTATGTTCAGACCGGCAATTTCCTGCCGATGCTCGGTAACCTTGCAGAACCTTCTAATAACGATCCCAATACAACCTGGATTCAGTCCGGTTCTAACGGGCTTTCTCCCACTATAACTTATTATTCGATCAGTGAAAGCGGTACAAATTATCACGCCAGAGCAAATTCAATAAGTCCTACTGCAAACATCACAGTTGATATAAGCCGTTATAATAACCTCAATCAGATTCCCAATTTAAAGATAGGTTTTATGGTTACTGACCGTGAGAACGCTGAAGCTGGTTCATGGTATGTTTCAGATTACGGAACAACTAAAGGTAGCAGCTATTACAATGGTACAGACCGAGGCTCCAGTGATTATGAATCAGACTACAATGACAACGGAACAGCAATAAGCGGTTGGTCCGGCGGTGATAATGAATGCGGTATTAAGGTAAATCAGCAAACATGGAACAAGACAATATCCGGAACAACTAATCTTCGTCTTAAATCAGCTATCACCGGTGCAAAAGGCGGTGGCGATGGTTCCGGTGTTATCAGGTCAACATCATGGAACAACAACTTCGTGAATATCAGCGTTACCGGTGCAAACAAGGGTACTCTTCGTACCAATGTTCTTAGCGGTACTTCCTATGCAAAAGAGAATTATACAAGTGCTACATGGAATGAGTATTACTCTGCACTTAAGACAGCAGCAACCAATCTTGGTGATCCTACAAGTTCAACAGTAGATACTTCTACACTTACAACTAAGGAAGGCGCACTTCAGACAAAGGTTTATTTGAATGGTAACGGCGGAAATATTAGTGCAACAGAAGCAACCATAACTATTGGCGGTGCTTCAACTTATAATTACACTCCCTCTGCTACGGCATCAAGAACAGGCTACACCTTTAAGGGTTGGGCAACTTCTGCAGGTGCAACAACAGGAACATCATCCGTAACAGTAGGCTTTAATCAGACAATATATGCAGTTTGGGAAGCAAATCCTTATTATGTAGCATTTGACAACCTTATTGCTCTTAGTGAATGGATGACATTGACACCCAGTAATGCAACAGTTTCTGATATTGCAGATAACGGATTTACACTTACTTCTAATGACGGTGTCGGTGAGGGTACATTTGAATCTCCTTATTTCCCTGTAGAACCCGGAAAATCCTACAAAATTGATATTGATTTTACAGGCGGTCCTTGGGATGTATATATCTTCTTCTGCAATGAAGCAGGAACATGGATTGATTTTGCTGATGGCCCCACAAACAGATATTCAACAGGAGGTACAACAGGTATTCCTGTGGATAATGCTGTGTTTACTGCACCCGACAAGGCAGAAGTGGTTAAAGCAAAGATAAGAGTTGATGCAAACAATGCAAATAACACTGTCAGATTTGAAAATATCCGTGTTTATGAAGTGGATTCAATAGAAGACGGTGTATCATATGTTCCTTCGAAGACCTATCTCTATGATTCAACCTACGGAAATCAACTTCCCACACCTACAAAAACCGGTTATGTTTTCAAGGGTTGGGTTGATGCAAACGGAAATGCAATAGCAGCTGATGCAAAGGTCGATTTCACAAGCACAAAGTATTTATATTCAACATGGGAAATCGGTACATATACAATTACCTTTGATACAGACGGCGGCAGTGCAGTTTCGCCCATAACACAGAAATACAACACCGCAGTTACAGCTCCTGCAAATCCCACAAAGACAGGATATACATTTGCAGGCTGGGATAAGACTGTTCCTGCAACAATGCCCGGTGAAAATATTACAATCAAGGCAAAATGGGATGAAAATTCTTATTCAATATGGTTCTCCGGTGTCGGCAGTGACAGCGGTACTGCTCCCGACAGAATTGACACTGTATACACTGGAACTGTAACTATCCCCAATACAGATCTTGCTAAGAATGGTTACACCTTTGCAGGATGGAGCACAAAGGAAGACGGAACAGGAACACGGTATACTGTTGGTCAGACCGTAAGCAAGCTTTCACCTGACTATGACGGACAGGTAACTCTTTATCCTGTATGGAGTAAGGTTATTTATAAGGTAATATTTGATCATAATAACGGAACCGGAACAAAAGAAGAATTCGAATTTGATATAGATTCTGTTGTAACGGCTCCCATAGCTCCTGTAAAAGAGGGTTATTCCTTTATCGGCTGGGAGGTTACAAAGGCTGAAGGTGTTTGGAAAGTCGGAGATGTAGCAACTGCCGGACAGACTGCAACAGGTGTTTTCGGAAATGCTACTCTCACTGCAAAGTGGAACATCAATCAGTACACAATCACCTTTGATACCGACGGCGGCAGTGAAATTGCTCCCATTACACAGAACTATAACACTGCAGTTACAGCTCCCGCGGCTCCTACAAAGGAAGGCTATACATTTGCAGGCTGGGATACTGAAATTCCCGCAAATATGCCCGCAAAGGATATGACAATCAAGGCAAAGTGGAATGTAAATCAGTACACAATTACCTATGTAAAAGGTAACGGTGAAGAGAATATTGTTGATACATATGATTTCGGTG
>JAZNRX010000034.1:0-26183 GCA_045590915.1 Acutalibacteraceae bacterium
TGGCTTGTCAAATTGCACAAATAAAATTAATAAAATAACAAGAAACTGCCTTGAAATTCAGTAAAATCAAGGCAGTTTTTCTCTTTATTTAGTTATTTTGACGAACCTAAATTTCAAGAAGGGGTTTGTCATTACTCTGAAGGATAAGCCGTCGGGCTTATCCTTTTTTAATTCGGAATTCGGGGAAAGCGTGCAAAGGAAGTTAATTCGGAGGATTAGTTTTTATAATCCTCTATAACCTTAAGAACGGCTCCTTCGAAGGCCTCATCCATCATTTTCTGAAGGTCGGGAATCATATTCTCCACCTCTGCCGCATACTGAGGAGTGGGACGGGTTCTGGGGTGACGGGGTGTAAATACCGTACAACAGTCCTCATAAGGACGTATAGAAATATCAAAGGTGTCGATTTTTCTTGAAATCACAACAATTTCATTCTTGTCCATACCGATACAGGGACGGAAAACCGGAAGAGCGGCACATTCATCCGTACATTTGAGAGCGTGAATGGTCTGGCTTGCAACCTGACCGAGACTTTCTCCCGTAATAAGAGCATCTGCACCCTGCCATTCGGCAATACGGGATGCCAGCCGCATCATAATTCTTCTCATTGTTACGGTAAACATTTCCTCGGGACAGTAATCTCTTATTGCTTCCTGTAATTTTGTAAAGGGAACGGTGAAAAGATTTATTCTGCCCGAATACATTGAAACCTTACCTAAAAGCTCATGCACCTTCATTTCAGCAAGCTCCGAGGTATAAGGGGGAGAAGCAAAATGCACAGCAGTGAGACGGACACCTCTTTTTGCCATCATATATGCGGCAACAGGTGAGTCAATACCGCCTGATATGAGAATACAGGCTCTGCCCGCAGTACCTGTGGGCATACCGCCCGCACCGGGAAGCTGTCTTCCGTGAACATAAACACCGTTGTCTCTTACCTCAACCGCAACGGTTACATCAGGATTATGAACATCAACCTTCAGGCCTCTGATTTTTGAAAGAAGAAAACCGCCCACCTCGTCACATATTTCGGGAGACTTGTAGGGGAAATTCTTATCCGCTCTTTTTGCCGTGACCTTAAAGGTTTTTGCAAACATAAGCTCGTCTTTAAGATATTCATATGCAGTCTGTCTTATAACCTCAATATCCTTTTCGCAGACAGCGGCTCTTGAAATACCTACGGTACCGAAAACCTTGCTTATGCGGGACACCGCTTCATCAAGGTCAATATCCTCGCTTTCGGGAGTGACAACTATAGTTGACTGTGCCTTGCGGTAGGAAAAATCACCCAGCACAGAAACTCTTTCCTTTATATTTTTTATGAGCATATCCTCAAAGGTGGAACGGTTAAGTCCCTTGAGAGCAAGCTCACCGTCCTTAAGTAAAATAATTTCCTTCATTTTATAATCCTCTTTATTAAAGTTTTGTTCTTATGCTTCTTATTGCTTCCTTTATTGCCGCGGCAAAAATTTCAATTTCCTGCGCGGTGGTATAGCGTGACATACTCACTCTCACAGCGGAATCTATAATTCCTGCGGGAAGTCCCAATGCAGTCAGCACCTCACTTCTGTGCCCCTTTTTACAGGCAGAGCCTGCAGAAATAAATATTCCTCTTTCGGAGAGATAGTTAATAAGCACCTGTGACGGAATTCCCGTAACGGACATATTTACTATGTTGGGTAACGCATCTGACGGTGAGTTTATCACAATTCTGGACTCATCGGAAAGCAAGGACAGAAGATAGCTTTTAAGCTTTTTCATATCCTCAAAAAGCTGTTGGGGAGAGCCGAGACTTGCCGCCGCACCGAAGCCTGCTATTGCGGGAAGTGACTCCGTGCCCGAAAAAAGACCGTTTTCCTGTCCGCCGCCGAAAATCACAGGCTTTATGTTAAGATTTTTCCTTATATATAAGGCTCCCACACCCTTCGGGGCGTGAATTTTGTGTCCGCTTACTGTAAGAAGGTCTATTCCCATTTTAGCGGGCTTCACAGGCATTTTTCCAAATGCCTGAATTGCATCCACATGAATAAGTGCCGGAGAAGATACCCTTTTGACCGCTCTGCTTATAAGCTCAACGGGATTTATGCTTCCTGTCTCATTGTTTACAAGCATTGCCGACACTAAAATTGTATTTTTATTTACCGCATTTATAAGCTCCTCAACATCAAAGGCTCCGTTTTTCTGAGGAGAAAGCCTTATAACCTGAAAGCCCTGCTCCTCCAGTGCATCCATACAGCGAAGCACTGAGGGGTGCTCTGTTTTTGTGGTAACAATACGGTTGCCCATTTTTTTTCTTGCATTAGCCGCACCGAAAATTGCTGTGTTGTTGGCAAGTGTTCCCGAATGGGAAAAATAAAGCTCCGAGGCATCTGCACCGAGAACGCCGGCAACGGATTTTCTTGCATCCTCAAGAATTTTCTTTGCTCTGACACCCGAGGAATGAACTGCCGAAGGGTTACCGTAATTCTCCGTCATAACGGAGTATGCCACATCTGCCGCAACCCTGCTCACGCGGGTTGTGGCGGAATTATCAAGATATATTTCCAAGATATTCACCCTTTAATAAATGTACTAATACATTATACTTGGATTTCGGGAAACTGTAAACTGTTTTTTGTATATTAAATTTTCTTTGAATAAAATCCCGCGGTATGAGCAAACATATAAGAGAAAACAAATTATGCTCGGTGGGAAAATAATGAAAAGAAGAAAAAAAATAAAAATCGGTGTGCTTTCGGCGGCACTTTTGCTGACTCTCACTGTCTGGGGAACTGTCAGCACCGTAAAGGCACACAAATATAAAACGGAAATCGACCGCTCCAACGAAAAAGCACTGACAGAGCTTTGCGAATATATGAGCAATATTGAGGTGGCTCTCACAAAAATTATATATGCAAGCTCCGATTCGCTTATGGGAACGCTTTCAAACGACATCAGCCGCAGCTGCTCCGGAGCAAAGGAAAGCCTATCGGCACTGTCATCGGGAGAAACCCGACTGCATAACACCTATAAATTTCTGTCACAGGCAGGAGAATTCACCGCATATCTCAACAGAAAAGCCGCCGCGGGCGAAAAAATAAGTGAGGATGAAAGAAAAACCCTTACCTCGCTTATGGGCTTTGCCGCAGAGCTTTCACTACAGTTTGAGCATATGGCTTCTCTTTTATCCGCAGATTATTTTACCTTTGATGAAATTTCCGATATGCTTATACGGACGGATTCGGGAAGTGAAAAAACCGTATCCTACCTCAACAGTATTTCGGATACGGAGCTGACCTTTGAGGACTTTCCCTCTCTCATTTATGACGGCCCCTATTCAGACAATATTCTGCAGAAGAATTCCCTTCTTTTAGAAAGCAAAAATGAAATTTCAATAAACGAAGCTAAAAAAATTGCCGCACGCCTTCTTAACACAGAGGAAAAATATCTTGTAGAGGAAGAAATCACCTCAGGGAAAACCGCTGCTTACTGCTTCAGGACAGATACCTTTTATATTTCAATTACCCAAAAAGGCGGCTATCCTCTTGAAATCATTTCCGATATAAACGCAGGGGAAGCAAGGCTTACTCAGGCAGATGCCGTTGAAAAAGCATCGGTGTTTCTCAATAACTGCGGCTTTCTGAATATGGTTTCAACCTACGCGGCATCGGATGACGGAATTTGCACCGTCAACTTCGCATACAAGGACGGCTCCTTCATATGCTATCCCGATTTAATCAAGGTATCCGTGTCTTTGTCCGACGGCAAAATCACGGGCTTTGAAAGCACGGACTATCTGATGAATCATTACAAAAGGGATATTCCTGTTTTTTCATTCACCCCCGATGAAGCGGTACAGGATATTGCCCCGTCCTTACAGGTGCTTGAAATTTCCGCGGCAGTAATTCCCACCCCCTCGGGACAGGAAAAATATACCTATGAGCTTCTTTGTAAAAACGATGAGGACCAGCATATTCTTCTTTATAGGGATATAACCACCCTTGAGGAAGCCGATATTCTCATTCTTCTTTATTCAGATAACGGAACACTCACAAAATAGAAAGGAAAATACAAATGAAAAAAATCTGTATAGTATTATCAATTCTCATTCTCTCAGCCGCATTCTCACTGACATCCTGTAAAAAAGACGGCACAGGCACCTACACAACCAATGTCCCCGATACAACAAAGGCACCCGTAATCACAATGCCCGAAACCACAAGACCTGACGCAACAACCGACAGAAATAATGAAGCTTCCTCTGCCGACAGCACCACGGACACCGTTATTGACGATATATCCGAGGCTGTGTCCGACATCGGAGAAAACGCTTCCGCAAAAATAGACGAAGCCTCCGACAAAATAGACGAAGCGGGAGAAAGAATGACAGAAACCAGATAAATCCGCAAATTCCGATATTCTGCATAAAAAATGTGCAGGCTTACCGAAGTAAGCCTGCCGTTTTCATTATACAAGGGGAATTGTTACATCATAGTCTGTGTACCAGATGCCTGATGTGAAGGATCTTGCTCTTACGAGAACCTCATCCTCATAAACCTCAATGCTATAGCCGCAGCCGTTCATTACTCTGCCGCGAATTCCCATATACATAAATGAGGGAAGGTTAATGGAATGGAAGGAGCCGTAGGATTCAACCGAAGCATATCCGTATACACCGACCTGATCTTCGTTTACAAAGCCGTTATGGATGTGTCCGGAAATAAGGAATACATTTTCATAATCCTTGAGAATAGCCTCAACCTGATCATTCTGATCTCCGAAGCTGCCTCTGAGACGGTCTGTTTCGCCTGCCTCCCATGTTTCGGGAAGACCGTGGCTTTCAGCAACAGGCCAATGAGAAATAACAAAAATGGGAAGTCCCTTCTGTGAAGCCTTATTCATTTCTGCTCTTAACCACTTAAGCTGAGTGTTACTGATGTAGGCAGCAGTGCTTGTGCCCTCACTTGCCATAACAATAAAGGTATAACCGTTTATCTCTGTAGTGAAATAACATTCGGTAAGCTCTCTGCCTGTTATTTCCTTTGAATATTTAACAAAATTCTCCTTTGCCGGCTCATAGGCATCGTCTTCATCTGTCCATGTATCGTGATTGCCCACTGCCATAATAATTTCCTTTGCGGGAGTATAAGGCTCAAATGCCTTTTTGAGATTTTCATACTGCTCAACTCTGCCGTTATCGGTGAGGTCGCCTGCAAGAACAAGGGCATCAAGCTCATCATAAGCATAATTCATATCCCACAGACCGCACTTAAGCACCTGAACACGTGCAAATTCGTCTGTCATATGAATGTCTGAAATAGCAGCAAAATTCAGCTGAATTTCCTCGGCATCCTTTACCTTGTAATTATCCTCGCCTGCATAGAAGCCGAAGAAGGGGAAGGTGCAGATATTAAGAAATGAAAGAACAACTGAAACAAAAACCTTAAATAAAAGTCCCATAATCATATCTCCTTTTTTAGTTTCTTTTATTATATTACCACAGAGAAAAGCTGTTTTCAATCAGAAAAGCATCGGCACTTTCACAAAAAATATCTCGCTTTCCTTTTCATAAAGCACAAAAACCGTGCTTTTGTCGGGCGAAACCGCAACATCACTGTAACCTGCCTCTTCACTGATATGAATATTCTTTTCCTCCTTGAAATTTTCATCAAGCACCCTTAAGGTGAGATCAATTCTTCTTTTTTCGTGGGCACAGTTTGTAAAAAGAAGCCTGTCTTCCGTACTGCACATTCCGGCACAGCACACGGGATCGGAAAGCTTTTCAATAAATTTCACATCAATTATTCTGCCGTCAGGGGTTATTTCTCCTGCGGCACGGCAAGGCTCGGGATTTTCGTGGCGGATATTGGCATATATTTTCCCTTTAAGCTCCGCAACACAGAACTCGCTGGCATCCCGAAGACCTGAATAAAGCTCTCCCGTTTTCCAGCTTTCACCGCCGTCACGGGAATAAAGAACACCGATAACAGAAGGATGGTGGCTTTTTTCATCCTCCTTGTTGTATGCCAGCCAAAAGGGAACAATAAGCCTTCCGTCAGAGGATTTTATTCCGTGGGTGGGGCCCGTTGCAATACAAGACCAGAAAAAATCCCCCGTCTGCTCCTTTATACAGCCGGTAAGCTCCCGCGGCTGTGTCCAGCTTTCACCCTCGTCGGTGCTTTTCATATAAAACACTCTTTTATAATTGAGACAGTAAAGAAAATGAAGCGTCTCACCGTCGGCAATCATAAGAGGATTGTTGACGGTGTCCTTTTTGTTTCCGGAAACAAGAATTTTCGTTTCCGTGAAGCTTTCGCCCCCATCGGTGCTTTTTCTCAGCCCGATGTCAATTACAGCCCAGTCGCTGTCACTGTCGCGAAGCTCGCAATAAATAAGAATTGTTCCGTTATCGGTGCAGACAATCCCCGGAATTCGTCCGCGGAAATACTCCTTTTCCTTTCCGAAAACCGATTTTTCAGCAATATTCATACTTATGACATCCTGTATGCCTTAAAGGTTGCAAAATAATAGCCTGCTATGTGATGGGAAAGAATTTCAACAGGCTCGGTGCAGTCTGTTTCAATCCACTTTATAATGAGAGCGGTTGTTCCTCCCGAAACAAAGGTGAACGCCTTTTTCAATTCCTCAAGTCTGCCCTCTGCAATCATTGGAGCAAGCACCTCTCTTACGGTGTGATACAATACCTTACCGAAGCTTGTGTGAATTGCCGTGGTGGAATTCTGATTGAAGGTGAACTTATAAAGCTCCTGATTATCCTTTACTGTTTTCAGATAGTAGTATATTATGTTATAATAGTCAGTGAACGTGATTTCATTTATATCGTTTTTATCGGAAAGCTCTTTTTTTATATGCTTGATAACAGATTTCTGCATCTGAAAAAATTCCTTTATAATCTTCTGATGCAAATCATATATGTCTGTATAATAGGCATAGAAGGTGCTTCTGTTTACATCTGCCTTTTCACATATTTCCGTTACGGTAATTTTATTTATGGGCTTTTCCTTCATAAGCTCATAAAGACTTTCACGGATTATTCTTTTACTGTACGCGGTTCTGCGGTCTTCCTTTTCTCTTGCCACAAAAATCATCCTTTTGCTGTTTTTTATTCATACATCGTGTCGGTATTTGCACGCTGTATTGACAATACCACAAAATATAAAAAATACATACAAAAAAATATTAACAATTTGTAAATTCAAAAAATTTTTTCATTTTCACTGCAACACAAATGCTGTTTTTTCCATCTAATATACGGAGAGGACGGAAAATTATGGACAAAAAAGAATTGAACATTCTCATAAAAAGTGCAAAGCACGGTGATGCCCACGCCTTCGGACTTATATATTCCGAACTGAAAACGGGACTTTACCGTTTTGCTCTTTATACCCTGAAAAACCCCGATGATGCCGAGGACGCGGTACAAGCCGCATCAATTATCGCATTCAGAAAAATCGGAACGCTCCGAAAGGAAGAAAGTCTGAAACCGTGGTATTTCAGAATTCTTCACAACGAGTGCATGAAGATCCTCACTGACAAAAGCAGAATTTACGAGCTGCCCTCAGAGGATTTATCCTTTTTCGAAGAAGAGGCACCCGACAATGAAAAGAAAATTGATATTTCCGCACTTCTGAGTCAATTTTCCGAAAAAGACAGATCAATTATCATCCTTTCCGTTCTGGAAGACTATTCTTCCAAAGAAATTGCAGGCATTCTCGGAATGAAGCCTGCCACCGTCCGTTCAAGACTTTCCCGACTCCTTTCCAGATTAAGAATACAATTAGAAGGTGAAGAAAATGAATAATGAAGATAAAAACTTTTTGAAAGATTTTCTCACAGAAGAAATCCGTATCCCCGAAAGCCTCTCAGCTGAAAGCATCGAAAGGCTCGTTGAAAATGAAAAGCAGATAAAATACGTAAGAAAGGGCACAATAAAACGCTTTATTTCCGTTGCGGTTGCCGCCTGTGTGGTAATTACAAGCCTTGTTATTCTTTCCGAAAACAATTTACTGTTCCCCGACATTAAAGAGGAAAATACTACAGAGCAAGCCCCACAAAGCACTCCCGACCAATCCTATGAAGACATCATAAATGCCATAAAGGCATATGCCGTGAAATATAAGGCAAACAACAGGGGACTCTATTTATATACCACAGACGACTCTCTCGCAGACGGTGAGGTAAAGGTTGAGGAATCTGTAGCATCCCCCTCATTCAACTCGGCGGTAACAGGCACCGCAGGGGAAAACAGCTCCCACGGTGAAATAAATCTTCGTGATGAAAATGTTACTGAGGCGGATGCTTTCATTACCGACGGAGAATATCTATACAGTGTCCACGATTTTGACAGAAGCTTCAGAATAATAAAAGCAAACTCTGACGGAACAATGGACATCGTTTATGAAAATAAAATAACAGTGGGGCTCGACGAGGGTAACGGTGACAATGTATACTTCCGTGAGCTTTATAAATATGAAAACTATCTTTTAGTGGGTTTTCTGAGATTTACCATAGAAAACTATGAGACAAAAAAGGGAATTTCGGGCTTTCAGATTTACGATATAACCGACAAAGCCGCCCCCCGACTTGTCCGCGAAATTGCCCTTGACGGAAACTTCATTTCTTCAAGAATTGTAAATGACAGACTCGTTTTCATAAACTCCTATTCAATCTCAAAGTTTTTCTACGGCAAAGACGATACCGTGCTTATCCCCTCATCTTATAACGACGGTACAGTCCGTTATCTGCCCTGTGACTGTATCCACATTGAAAATACGGATAATCTGGAAAGCTATGTCAATATCGGTATTCTTGACCTGAAAAATATCTCGGCTGAAATTGAAACCGCCGCATTTTTAGGCGGAGCTTCGGATACCTATTGCACCAAGGACACCCTTTACATTATGGGCACGGAATATCCCAATTATTACAACGGTGTTTTCGTGGGTGCCGTGATGCTTACCAACACCAAAACCATATTGACGGCAGTTGACATTTCGGGTGAAAAAATCAAGGTCACCGCAACAAAAAAGCTTGAGGGCGGAATAATAAATTCCTATGCCATAGACGACTTCGGCGGATATGTACGCATTGCCCTGCAAAAAGAAGAGGACAACAGTATTCTCGTATTGGACAAAAAGCTTGAAAAGGTTGGTGAGCTTACGGGAATTGCAAAGGGTGAAAGGATAAAATCTGCAAGATTTATGGGAAACACCGCATATGTGGTCACCTTTGTTCAGACCGATCCGTTGTTTGTCATTGATTTAAGCACTCCCGAAAAGCCCGAAATCCTCGGTGAAGTGAAGCTCCCCGGCTTCTCCTCATACCTTCATCCCGTGGGGGAAAATCTCCTTGTGGGAATAGGTCAGGGCGGCACGGAAACGGGACTTGACGGCAGCTCAAAAATCAGTCTCTTTGATGTCAGCGAGCCCGCCTCACCCAAGGAAATACATTCTCTTTCCTTCCCTAAATCAAATCTTGTCACCGAGCCCAAGGCTTACTGTGCGGTTTCGGAAAGCTCCTTCCTTATTCCCTATACCTCTTATGACTATACCGAATCAGGTTATATTGAAGACGGAAAATTCATAGACTATCGCTATCCTACGGGAGCATTATATATAGCCGTTGAGGACGGAAGGCTCGTTCTTAAAAATGCCTATCTTGCACACGGAACGGGCTTTACGGAAAGAGTCACCTTTATCAACGATTTCATATATATCTTCAATGCCACCTACGGCTCACTTGCCTCCTTCAACATGAACACAGAGGAGCTTATTGACACCGTAGACGGTGCTGACAATGCAACCCACAGAAAAATAAACAGCACAAAGGAAGAAATTCTCTTCTGAAAAAACCAAAACCTGCCATCACCGTATGGCAGGTTTATTTGTTCATTTCCGGATTGTCTGTTCTTTCAAGAAGATAATCGATTGAAACATCAAAATAATCGGCAAATTTTATAAGCATATCATAACCGGCTTCTCTTTCCCCTGTCTCATATCTGCTTACAGTGTTCTGATTAAGGGATAAATCCATAGCCAGCTTTAATTGTGATATTCCTTTTTGCTTTCTCAAAAATTTCAATCTCATAAAAATACCTTTTGAAATAAGTATACCAAATCGGTATTATTTAAATATCCCGTCTTGGTATGTTTATAGTATTGGAGATATGTTTTATGACTTGCGGAAACTGTTTTTGTATTTATTGGTCAGACAACAAATGCATTCTTGATGATATTACTCTTGATATTCAGGGTAACTGCACAAGCTGTATATATGTGAGTATTCCTGAAAAAACTCTTGAACAAAAACGAAAAGAAGTGCTGAAAAAATACAAATAACAAATACTAAAAATCCACCTCTTTTTATTGACAGAAAAAGCATATGTTGATAATATATTTTCAGAAACAATTTTTTCAGGGGTGAAGAAAATGTCTGAGCTTAAAAACAGTAATATTTCTGTTTCGGGGAAAATTCTTGCTTGCATTACCTGTGCACTTATGACAGGCTTTATGTGGCGTGTCAGAGGCGATCACGGTTGGGGCTCCATGTGGGGTATGTTTGCCGTGGGTGTTATGCTCATCCTCTTTATCTTCGCGGTATTCGGCGACAGAAAAAAGATGAATTATGAAATTCTCCCCATCTCCGTCTTTCTTTTAGGCATCACAAACGGCGGCTGGGGCACACTCAATTCGCAGATGGAGGGCTATCTCACATCAACTGCCGCATTTACGGGTGAAGAAACCGCAAGGCTTGTGGAAATAAATCCCGTACACGGCCTTTATATGATGCTCATTCTCGGCTTTTCGTGGATGCCGTTGTTCGCATTTACCGTAGCAACGCTTTTTTCCAAAAAAAGCTATAAAATCAAACACTTTATAATTCTGATTGCAGTATTTTATGCGGTGACCTATATCTGCAAATTCTCCGTGTCCCACTTCATTCTTGAGGTGATACATCCCGAAGCCGTTTCCTTCTGCAAGGAGGGACTCGCCGACAGAGGAATTGAGCTTTCTCCCATGATGGCTTATATAAAGGAGTTCGGCTCTGCCGCATGGGCAAAGAAGGTGCCCTTTGCAAGAAACTATTTCACAAGTATTGACGTGCTTTCTGCCGCAATAGGCTCACTTTCCACATCCTTGGCTGCTCTCATCGTTTTCAAGGACAAATTTGCGGCTCTCATTTCTTTCCTTATAAACACAGCCTGTGCCCTTTCGATTACAATAGCAGACGTATTCCTCATCATTGACTCTGACAGAGGAATTCTTCCCGAGGTATCAGAGGTTCCCTTATGGATAAAAAATCCCGCATGGTCTCTTTGGGAATTCTTCACAGGCTTCCTTTTAGGCTTGGGAATTATGCTGATTTTAGTGTGTATTCCGAAAAAATACACCGCAGAAGAAGGCTTTACCCACCCCGTTCTCATAAAAAACAGAAAACTCCACTATCTTTACACCGCTTTTGCCAATGTGACCTTTATGCTGTGTGCAACACTTTCAAGGCCTTTGGGAATGAGAATCGGCACACATCTTTTTGAAAACGGACTTTGTGATGACGAGGACACTATGGGTACAATAATTGCAGTGGCTCTCATTGTTATCGGTGCAGTAATTTCTCTTATTATCACAAAATATCTTCTCAAGGAAGAAAGGCTTCCCTTTAACAGTTCCCCCGCAAAATTCACACAAAAAACCGCCGTTATTTATTTCCTTTTAACTGCTGCCGTCTATTTCTTCACCGACGATGTGCTTCCCTTCAGGGGTGTCACAGGAATTGAAGCCTTCAGGGAGCAGTGGCAGAACGGCCACCTCACAGTGCTTCTTCTCTCCCTTACAGCATTCGTTCTCTTTATGATATTCTATCCTCTCACAATAAAAGGCATTAAAAAGAACAGAAAAATTGAAGTTAAAGAATTCTGATAAACTCAATCCACAGGCAAACAAAAAATCGGGCAGCCAGCCCGATTTTTTCTTATTATATAGGAAATTGCTCGCGATGTGAGCAATTTACATATAACAAGAAACACCTACAGCCCCAGATTGGGGGTAGGGGGTTGATAAATCGTAAGATTTTTTCTTATTCTGTTATTCCGTATTTTTCTTCCATTTCAACAATCCACTGTGACAAAGCACCGTCGGATGTCTTATCAAAGAAAATGAAGAGCTTTACGATTTTTACAAGGATTTTTACAAATGTAACCATAATTATAATTCCCTTTCTGAAATATTTTCACCCTAATTATATTGTGAAAATTTTTATCTGTCAACCGAAAAAATATGTCCGGAGTGTAAATTCTCCGGACACTGTTTGCTTATTCACTATCGGCAATTGAAATAACACCGTTGAACACACCTACATATGCCTTGCCGTTGGGGCCTATTGTGATGGGACCGTAGGAATTGTTCCAATTCTTACCGCAACCTGTGAATACTTTGAATACGGTTTCGCCTGTTTCAAAGTCAACAGCCGTAAAATACCATGCAACCGCACTGTCGGGAATACCGTTGCCGTACTCTCTTGTGTAAAGATAAACAAGACCGTTCTTTGTTGAAAGCTTGGGAACAACCGTGCAGGAGGCTTCGTTGCTTTCCCATGCAATAAATGCATCTGTACAGTCGTCATTCATATCAATTCTTACAACACCGGGCTCACTGCTGGGATCATTTACAAGGAAGCCTGAGCCTGATTCGGAATAGTTGTTTTCAACAATAAAGGATCTGCCGTGAGCAATAAGGCTGTTTTCACTTACACTCTTACCCTCTGTGAATACCGGAACCTCTGCAATCACTTCACCTGTATCGCGGTCATAAATGCAAACATGAACCTGCTTGTCAGCATTGTCTGTAATAGCAACAAGTTTTCTTACACTGCCGTCTGCACAGGGAACATCAAGAAGAGTGGGAGTTGTACCGGAGCCCTGATTGATAGCACCGGGCTTGAGAGTGGTTCCTCTGTCATATTCTGTTCTCCATGTGTATACGGGTGTTTTGTCATCTCCTATTTCAAAACGGTACATAGCATAGTCTGAAACAATGTAAATACCGTCTGCACAGATAGCAAGTGTATTCTGGATTTCCTCATTTGTGAGAGTCATCATATGAACACTGTCATCTGTAATGTCAACATAGCCTACTTCGCCGGGACGGGTTACAAACCAGATATTACCTTCAAAATCAGGAATAGCGTCCGTGATATATGAGCCTTCGGGAAGCTCATCACTGATGTCCCATTCCTTTTCAACCTTCCATTCGGGAGTGCCTGAGGATTCGTCAACATAGTATATCTGAATTACATTGTCAGAGTTACCGATGATAGGTCTGTCTCCTGTGAGAAGATGACAGTAAGCACCGCCTGATGTGTCACTTGAAATGGCATCAAAATTGAAGGTCTTGATAGCCTCGACCGTTGAGGGACGCTGGGGAAGTCTTGTTTCACAAAGAATTTCAAGAGTATCCGCATCAAGAAGAAGAAGTCTGAAGCCCACAACATTACCGCTGATGCACATAATTCTGCCCTGTGAATCAAACATAAGTGTCGCAACGAGTCCGCCGAAAACATTCATTGAACGTGAATTTACAACAGGATCATTGCCGAGAGGGCCCATGAAATTATATGAGCCTGTATTGTACGAATTGCCGTGCATACCGTTTGTTCCTTCGGGAGCAAGGAAGGGATGCTGGGGAACCTCGATGGGCTCAAGCTCATTTACAGATGCAGGCTCACCGAAGAAATCGGGACAGAAGCTATCGTAAATTGATGCGCCTATGTGTCCGCCGGGACTTAAAAACAACATAAGAAATGCCGAGAAAAAAGATAAAATTTTAATAAATGCAGAACTCATTTAAAATCCTCCTGACCAAAATTTAACTGCCACTAATCATTATAGGTACAGATGTTTTCCAAGTCAACCGAAAAAATATGTAAGGACTGTAAATAAACAATCCGTACATTAAATATTACTTCATATCTTCAAGGAGAGCGAAATATTCGCCTACAAGGAAGGAGCCTGTGTGCTTTCCTACCGAAAGAACCTCGTCTGCAATTTCCTCACCGATTATGTGTCCCATAAATGCGAAGTTGTTGTCTGTAAGAACATATCCTATTGCATCGTTTGCAAGGGATACACAATAAACCTCAACACCCTCAACACTGCCGTAAAGTGAATCATACTGCCACTCGGTGCCGTCCCAGTTTGTGTTATCGGTGATTTCGGTGCCCCAGAAGGTTTCGGGATAGAATTCACCGGGGAAGAGGGCAAAGCCTACACGGTTGCCGAATTCAATATAGCCAAGCTCAGTTGCCATTACTGGAGAAGTGTATGCGGGACCTGTTGTGAATACTCTGTTATTAACAAGGTTAATTTCGCACGCAAGAGTGAGAATACTGTTTTCCGGCTCAATGAAAATGTCTCTGTGCTTTACATTAAGAACGGGAGCCAGCTGTTCTGAATAGTCACCTGACAGAATAAGCTTACCGAAGGCTTCGCCGAGAGTTTTTGCGGCGGCACCCTTTGCATCCCATTCTGAGAGACCTGTTTCATCAACATCAATTTCACGGGAAAGCTGGCCTATTGCACCGGGGACCATAATAAAGTTTGCACCTGTCTGTGCCTTGATATAATTATCAAGATGATATATGTAGTCGGAGCTTACAAGACCGTTACTTGCAGAGAAGGATGTGGGATGACAGCTGATGTCTGCAATATATGTTGCCTCACTATTTGACTCGGGAACGAAATATAAAACTGCTGTTTCGGGAATGTCTTCCTTTGCAATAAGTCCTCTCTTGTCCTTTATGATTTCGGAGCAATCAACTGTTTCATAGAAAAGACTTCCCTGCTCCATATCCTTTATTGCATCAATTACGGCAACAGCGGCTTCGTCAATAAAATGAGCCTTGAATTCGTCTGCCTTTTCAAGTCCGGGATAGGACACATCAATACCGAATGCATTATATACACCTGCAAGAGCAAGCTTTGTAAAGAAGCCTGTGCTGACACCCTGTGTATCAAGAGCGGAATGGGAATGTGTTGCCATAATATTGATGCTGGCAATTTCAACATCCGTACCTTCAAAATAAGCAAGAACTATCTTTCTTATTGTTCTGACATCGGTTGATGTAACACCGAGAGCATCAACTGCACCGAAAACTGCAAGACCTTCACCGCTTCCGTCATCAATAGCTGCTACACGGATTCTCATATCATCATATACACCCTCGGCATACTTATTCATAAGGTCTCTGCCGAGATTATATTCTCCGCAGTCAATGTCCTCGGGTACAAGTGAACGGGAAGCATAACCCAGTGACCACTTATTTTCCTCGGCGGCTGAGGTCTGATATGTTTCTCTGCCCGGAAGGAAGCCGATTTCCTCACGGGAATATTCCTCAAGCTTTTCCCAAGAAGCAGGATTGGGATAGAGCGTGCAGATAACCTTCACAAGCATCTCAACAACCACATTAAGAGCATTATAAAAGCCCTTCACAACAAAATCTCCTGCATCGGAAACAATATCCTCAGCTGTTCCTGCCGCAGACACACTCATAACAGAGCCTGAGAAAAGAACAGTGATGCATAAAAACAAAGCAACTATCTTTTTAATTGAGTTTTTCATAGAAAATCCTCCGGAAATATTTTAACATAACTATATTATATTAAAAACAGCCCACAGTCAAGAAAAAACACAATTTATCGAGACGATAAATTATGATTGCAGTGGTTGTTTTTTTGTGATACAATTCAATTAAGTCTATACCAAGGAGGGATTTTTTTGTCTGAGGAAAAGAACACTGCGGTTCAGGATATGGAAGAAAACCGCGGGTATGTTTATGAAAACCGCCGTTATGTAGGCACGAAGGAAACTATGGGCTTCGTTTTGTGGGATGCGGCTCAGAGCCTTAACATCAACACCTACAGCACACGATTTATCACAAACATTGTTAAAATCGATCTGGGCTATCAGACCATTGTTAAATCAGTAAACAGTGTGTGGGATATTGTAAACGATATTTTCACCGCCGCCATTGTTGAGAAGACAAGAACACGTTGGGGTAAGTTCAGACCTTACCTTTTAGGTCTTGCCGTGCCCGGCTGTATTGCAACCCTTTTATATTGGTTTATGCCCATTCTCTTTCAGGGCACATCGTCTATGTCCGTGGGAAAGTTTGTCTTCTACCTTTTGCTTGAGGTTCTCAGAGAGGGTGTAGGAACATTCCAGAACATAGCAAGAACAGGTATGCTTGCCACCATAACGCCCCACCCTGTTGACCGAACAAGGCTTATAACAATAGCAAACTTTGCTTCGGGCTTCTTCGGGGAAAAGCTTCCCGAGCACGGAATGACAATTCTTCTCGACCTTATTGATAACAAGGTTTTTAAAAACGGAATGTCTCACGAAAATCAGCTTATGGGTGCTTTCGTCGGTATGGGTGCCGCAACAACCCTTATTTCTTCCGGTATGTCCTTCTGGTTCTTTATGAACTCCAAGGAAAGAATAATGCAGTCGGTAAAAACACCCAGCATCCGCGATTCTCTTCGCTCCATTGCCAACAACAAGCCTATGCTTCTTCTGACGATTTCCGATTTCCTTGCAAACTTCGGTATTTCGGGCAGTAAGCAGGACTATTACATTGACGTACTTCACTTCGCATCAATGACATTGGTTGCAGGTCTTCCCGCCGCTCCCCTTTCACCTGTTTCCTATTCCTTCGTTCCATGGTTCAGAAGAAGATTCTCATCCCGTCTTCTGTACATCGTCAGCCGTAACATCAGCCACTTCCTTCACATCTTCGTGTTCCTCTTCGGCTGTATCGGCTTCAATCCCAAAACCTTCAAGGGCGGTCTTTACAGAAAGAAGCTTCCCATGTTCTTTGCCATGGCTTTATGGGAGCTTATCTGGACAATATTCTACGGACTTATGTCTGTTATCGGAACAGAGCTTTATAACGAGTCTATGGACTATTGCGAATGGAAAAACGGCTATCGTACAGAGGCTATGACCTCTGTTGCCAAGGGACTTGCCGCAAAGGTATCCGGTGCCGTCAGCGGTGTTGTCACAACTGCACTTAAAAAGATGGTCGGTTATGATCAGGGTGCATACACCAAGGGCGAGGAACAGCCCGACTATGTCAAATTCTATCTTTTCGCCATGTTTACCATAGTTCCCGCCGCAACAGGAACTCTCGGTATCATTCCCATGCTTTTCTATGACCTTCACGGCAAAAAGAAAGAGCAGATGTATATTGACCTTCTCGCCAGAAGAAAAGAAGCCTCTCTCGCCGCCTCCGACGGTGACATTGAGGCAGTAAAGGAAATGGAAGCAAAGCTCAAGGCAAGTCTTCTGAATAAGTAATTTTTTCCCGATTGCACCGAAAAAGTGTAATCGGGAAATTTTTTCATTTCTTGAAATCAGAATATGAGTATGATATAATCTGAAATAATACACATAAGAGGTGGTAATTATGCTCAATATCGGTGATAAGGCTCCTGATTTCGTGCTTCGGGACAAAAACGGAAATGATGTTTCACTTTCACAGTTCAAAGGAAAAAAGGTAGTGCTGTATTTCTACCCCAAAGACAACACCCCCGGATGTACCCGTCAGGCGTGTGCATTCTCAGCCGCATACGAGGAATTCAGAAAGCATAACTTCGAGGTTATCGGAATAAGCAAGGACTCTGTAGCATCACATCAGAAATTCGCAGAAAAACACGCTCTCCCCTTTATTCTCCTTTCAGACACTGAGCTTATTGCCATAAAAGCCTATGATGTATGGCAGGAAAAGAAGCTTTACGGAAAAACAAGCTACGGTGTAGTCAGAACAACCTTCATTATTGATGAAAACGGTTTCATAGAAAAAATTATGCCAAAAGTAAAGCCCGACACCAACGCCGAAGAAATTCTTAATGAGTTAAGTTTTTCGAGGAATTTCCTATAAAGTGAAAAAACGACCGTTTTCAAGGGTTTTAAGCCTCAAAAACGGTCTTTTTTTTGGTCGAAGTGCGGAGACTCGAACTCCGTGCCTCCTGGTCCCAAACCAGGCGCTCTACCAGATGAGCTACACCTCGAAGGTGAAAAAACTTATGAAATTGTAGTTCTCACAGAACTGGTCAAAATTGTGGTCAAACCACTTTTGCGGGGGTAGGTCAAACGGCAAATGCTCGTTTTTTCTCCGTTTTTCTCGCGTTTCCTCGCTTTTTTGAAGAGGGGATCGGGTAGCGACCTTTAGCTCCCAAACCACCCGCGCTCCCAGCTGCGCCACACCCGGATATTATTCGATTTTTTCTTCTTTTTGCGTGGAAGTGGGACAAACTGTGGTCAAAGTCCTTTTTTACGCTTTTTTGAGATTTTGCAAAGTGCCGAAAATGCCCATATTACAAGGGTTTTTCGCACTTTTGATTTTTTGTGGGGGCAAACCTTGTTCACGCTCCCAAAGCAGGCGCTTCTCCCTCGAAAATATTGTCGTCTCAGCCACTGCCGTGTCTGATTCTCTGTATTTTCTCACCTCAGCAGCACATCTTCATCTGCCGCAGGCAGCGGTGTGTTGCTTCGCCCAACTGCGCTGCACCCCGATTTATATTGCATTGTTATAAGCGTGAAAACATTGATTTTGTTGTTTGTTTTCGTGCTTTGATAATATATCATAAAACGGCTTGGGTGTCAAGGTTTATGATTTGGGATGTTTTTCAGGGTTTTTATATTTTTCACAGCAATTCGGATTTGTTTCTCCTGTTGGGGAATACCATTTTTGTTAGGTTTGTAATAACTTGTAATAATTGTGCTACTTATATGAAATTTAAGGCGGGTATTTATTACAGTTTAGTCATATTTTCCTAATTTGTTGATTTTTTGCTTTATAATGTGTAAAATTTAGTTATAGATCTAAAAAACAAACAAAGGATGTGAAAAGCTATGAAAAAGCAGGTTAAGGTTTTATCGTTTTTATTGTGCTTTTTGCTGTTTTTGCAGAGCTTTTCCGCCTTTGATGCCGTGGCATTGAATACGCTTGCGGGAGATGTGAACTGTGACGGCAAAGTCACGGCGGCGGATGCAAGAGAGATACTCCGTTTAAGTGTGGGTATGGCTCACAACACCTGCGATGACTTGCAAGCGGCTGATGTGAACAATGATGGCACAATAAACGCCAATGATGCAAGACTTGCCCTTCGCCTTGCCATAGGACTTTCGGGAAACAGCCGTACAACAGATATGGGAGAGCTTATCGGCTTCACGACAAAAAATTATCCTATTTACGAAAAAGACGGCAGAACCTATATTGACGGTGTGCTTATTGTAAACAAGACATATTCTCTGCCCTCCGGCTATAATCCCGACGGGCTTTCCCCGGATTGCAGTGCCGCTTTCCGTGAAATGCAGAAGGCAGCCGCCGCAAAGGGACTTTCAATTTATATAAGCTCGGGCTTCCGCTCCTTCTCTTCACAGAAAAGCATATATAACCGCTATGTTTCCCGTGACGGAAGAGCGGCGGCGGACACCTATTCCGCCCGTCCCGGACATTCCGAGCATCAAACAGGACTTTCTGTTGACCTTAACACCATCACCCAAAGCTTCGGCAATACTCCTGAGGGCAGATGGGTAGCCGAGCATTGCCACGAATACGGCTTTATTTTAAGATACCCCAAGGGCAAATCCCACATAACAGGCTATTGCTTTGAGCCGTGGCATTTCAGATATGTGGGTGTTGAGACCGCTACAAAGATAGCAAAATCAGGGCTTTGCCTTGAGGAATATTACGGAATTACATCCGTTTATTCTTAACTTGATTAATGTTATGTGAAGAAAGACGATACGAAGAATTTTCGTATCGCCTTTTTTGTGTAAAGAATGTATTTTTCAATGCTGTTTTACAGTTTCTCAAGACCTACGGATGCACGCAAAATCAGTCTTGCATCAGCAGCCGTAATTTTGTCATTTTTATCTGCATCTGCCTTTTTTGTTGACTGGCTGTCCAGTTTTTCCAATCCGACTGAAGCACGAAGGGTAAGCCTTGCATCTGATGCTGATATTTTTCCGTCACCGTCAACATCACCTATTTTTATGCTCTCACCGCTTGCCTGACCGCAGACACTGCACTTTCCGCCCGAAAAGCTATGCTCTGTCATAGGAATAGCCTCTGTTGTTATCAATCTGCATACACTGCATTTTTTTGTTATACTGCCTTCCTGTGTACAGGTTGCCTTCTTTGTTTCCACGTTAGTTTCAGAATGCTCATGAACTTCTGCCTTCCACTTCTGTGTGGTTGAACCGTTGAATTTATATGTCCACACATTGTCATTGACCGTATAATCCTCACTCTGAATATCAACAAAGCAACCCAGTTTGGATTTTATATAGCAATAGCCGTCACCTGCATCGTAAAACCTGAACAGCTGTGACTCCCCTTTGTTCAACTGTTCGTACTGAATATTTGATCCGGGAGCAGTCCCCCCGTTTGCCACCGTCATAGCCATACCGCTTTTGATGTCGGTAATTGTATACCAACCGTCACCGATGTGGTTAAATCTGAAATACTGACATTGAACAACGGCGTCGTCCTTTCGTCCGTCTGTGCTTGTGCGGACGTGAATATTATTGCTGTCCAAGGAGAAATTGACATAATCATTATTATCCTTATGTGAGGACAGCTTATATATACCGTCACTCACGGGATATATGACCGTATTGGGCTCTGCCTTGATTTCCTCATAAGCGGGAACACCGTAATGAGTAATTTTCTGCCAACTTCCGTCGTGCGACCAATCGGCATAACCGTCAGAACGGCGGTAAGTATATCTTGTTACACTGTTTTTTACATTACCCTCAATGGTATAAATGTATTCATCGTCAACATCAGCAACAAGTCCTATATGTCTGCCGTTTTTGTTGAGCATATAAAGAATATCACCCTTCTGAATATCCGAAGAAGCGGAATACTGATAATAGGGTGTTTTGAAGCTATTGACCTCTGCCGACGCATTTCTTTTGATTATGCTGTGAGGAATACCCACCTGCTGTGCACACCAATACACAAATGCGGCACACCAGCCCCATTCATATGTTCCTCCGATTTCCCCGTAGGCATAGGTATACTTATTGGGACAGCCTGAAACACCTTCCTCCCCCAAAGCAACTCTGACAATAGCTTCTCTTTGTGTTTCTGCCTTTGCTTCAGAAGAAAAACCGAAGCCGTGAAGTCCTGATAAACAAAAAACCAGAGCCAATAACATACATACAAAGCTTTTGCAAAATCTTTTCATTACTTGAACCCCTTATATATTTATACATTTTAGTCTACATCACTGATATTTCGTTGTCAAGTTGTGACCGATATTTTGTTTCCCCCGTTTTTGTCAAAAAAAGAAGGCATTGCTTATTATCAGCAAAGCCTTCCTGAATTTGTATACAGACCTGTCAGAGCATATAGTTATAAATGCCCACAAACTGAATTATGGTTCCCGCGAGAACAAAGAAGTGGAATACGGCGTGAAAATATCTCTTCTTTTTTCCTATTCCGTAAACTGCGGCACCAAGCATATAAACAATTCCGCCCACTACAAACAGTGCTATAATAATTTTTCCCGCAGCATAGTTGTCATAAATTGTTTTCAGACTGAAAAGTGCAAGCCAACCGAGGA
Source organism: Acutalibacteraceae bacterium (assembly GCA_045590915.1). Classification (GTDB taxonomy): domain Bacteria; phylum Bacillota; class Clostridia; order Oscillospirales; family Acutalibacteraceae; genus RUG806. The sequence goes on from JAZNRX010000034.1 coordinate 21,629, forward strand.
AAATATACATAATCATCTGCACCTTCTTGAAGCGTTCCTGATCCATAAGCGTGAGAAATATGCCTGTCAACGCTCCAACCCACGAAAGAACAAGGAATATTATTGCCTGTACCCTGTTGTGATTGAACACTCCCAAAAGAAAGAATGCCGAAAGAGAGCCTGCAATCATAAGAAATACATTGGAGTGATCAAGAACACGGGCAACCTGCTTTACAAAGCCCGGCTTCAGACCGTGATAGAAGGCTGAGCCGAAATACAGAAGTGCCATACATCCGCCGTAGAGAATAATTCCGAGAATTTGTGCAGCGGATGCACCGTCCTTTATTTTTACAGCACAAAACACAATGGCAAGAATACTCAGAGGAATTCCGAGAGCGTGTGTTACCGAATTGATAATATCCTCAAAGCGTGAATAGTCGGGCAAGGGAACCTTTTTGAAATCAAACATTATACCGCCTCCGAAAGTGCCGTAAAGCATAATCTTTAGTTTCATAATAGCCCCGAATAGCATACTTTGTCACTCTATTTGAACAAAAGCCCCTCTACCTGTTCAGAATTTCTCTCTCCCGACAGTAGAAAAAACCTATCTACCATAAGTAGAATGCCTTATTTTACAAGAGTCTCCCTGTTTTTCATCCTTTATTTCCCTGTGACTGTTGCAGTGATGCTCTTTATGTGATATAATAATTTTTTAGAATAAATATTTAGGGTGAATATACTTGAATTATCAGATTTATAATGAAATGGGAATTTCCCGAGAGGTTCTCGATTACAGTGAAAAAATCTTAAGCTCACTTGAAGAAAGATTTAAGAAAATTGATGAGATTGCGGAATTCAATCAGGCAAAGGTGCTTAAAGCCATGCAGAATAACCGCGTAAATGCGGCTTGCTTCGCGGGTACTACGGGCTACGGTCACGACGATATGGGCAGAGATACGCTTGAAAAGGTTTATGCCGATGTTTTTCACACCGAAGCCGCACTTGTCCGTCCTCATATCACCTGCGGAACCCACGCTCTTGCCATTGCACTTTCCGCAAATCTTCTCCCCGGTGACGAGCTTCTTTCCCCTGTAGGTAAGCCCTATGACACTCTTGAAGAAGTTATAGGTATCAGAGAGTCCTCCTGTTCACTTAAGGAATACGGCGTTTCCTACAAACAGGTTGACCTGCTCCCCGACGGCACATTTGATTATGAAAATATTGGAAAAGCCATCAACAAAAAAACAAAGCTCATAACAATTCAGCGTTCAAAGGGCTATCAGATGAGACCGTCCTTTTCCGTAAAGCAGATTGGTGAGCTCATCGCATTCTGCAAAAGCATCAAGCCCGATGTTACCGTTATGGTCGATAACTGCTACGGTGAGTTTGTTGAAGAAATCGAGCCCTCGGATGTGGGTGCGGATATGATTGTAGGCTCCCTTATTAAAAATCCCGGCGGCGGACTTGCTCCCATAGGCGGATATATTGCCGGCACAAAAAAATGTATAGACCGTTGCCATTACAGACTTTCCGCCCCCGGAATAGGACAGGATGTAGGTGCAAGCCTCTCACTTCTCACCAATTTCTATCAGGGCTTTTTCCTCTCCCCCACCGTTGTCTCAGGTGCTCTCAAGGGTGCAATTTTTGCCGCAAATGTTTATGAAAAGCTGGGCTTCAAGTGTGTGCCCGATTCCAAGGAAAGCCGTCACGACATAATTCAGTCGGTGCTTTTGGGCTCAAGGGAAAGAATGCTTGCCTTTGCCGAGGGTATTCAGAAGGCGGCTCCCGTTGACAGCTATGTAACCCCCATCCCCTATCCCATACCGGGATATAACTGTGATGTGGTTATGGTGGCAGGTGCCTTCGTTCAGGGCTCATCCATAGAGCTTTCCGCCGACGGCCCCGTAAACGAGCCCTATGCCATATATTTTCAGGGCGGCCTCACATGGTATCACGCAAAATTCGGTATCATGATGAGCCTTCAGAGAATGTACGAGCAGGGACTTGTTGAGCTGAACTGATATATTACAGGCTTAAAAAGGACACATTCCTTCGGGAATGTGTCCTTTTTACTATACCTTACGGTCAATTATCCATTTAAGAATTCCTTCATAGTCATAGCTTGAGTCTGCAACAGAAAGCCCCAGCAGCACCAGCTCTTCTTGCGTATATCTTATTTCAATACCGTTAAGCCTCAGCGTCGTCAGCATTACCAACACACCGATTCTTTTGTTTCCGTCAATAAAAGCGTGATTGCTTGTGAGTGAATATATAAGCCTTGCCGCCTTCTGCTCTGCCGAAGGATAGCATTCTTCATTTCCGAAGGAAGCCGATGCACTGAAAACTGCAGATTCAAGAAGATTAATGTCCCGAATACCGTCACTTCCGCCTGTTTTCATAATCAGTTTACTGTGAAGCACTCTGATTTCTTCAACTGTCAACAATATCATTTTGCCAACTCCAGAAAGGCTTCCATATTATCATCAATAATTTTGTCGGCAGTGCTTTCAATTTTTTCCTTTCTCATTTGAAGCACAGCACTGATTTTTTCGTATTCATCAAAACCAACAACAATATACTTCGGCTTATTGTTTTTCAGAATGACAGCCATTCCGTTTTCATCAACCGTATGCACGACATTTGAGAAATTCTGATTTGCTTCTTTCATTGAAATAAGATTATCGGTATTAACCATCATTTTTATCACCTCTGATACTATTATATACAACAAGTAGGATAAATTCAACCTATTTTTGTTTTTAAAAGTATATAATCAGATTAACTATCTCAAGTCGCTCATTTTATGCAGAGCTTCTTTTTTTCTCTTTTCAAGCTCTTCTTCGCTGATTTTAATGTATATACAGGATTTACAACAGCCAAGAATATCCAATTCAATTTCATCCAATATGCACCCGTTTTTATTATTGTATATACAAAATTTGTTTTCACACTGCATAGAATATTCCACCTCGAAGAAATAATATACTATTTTTCATAAAATATCAAGCACTTGAAGTATTTTGTTTTAAGAGCATCCTATACTTTTATCAAGTAATTGAAGTAAGAGGGACAAAAATGCAACTTTCAGAAGCCGTTTCCAGAAGAATTACAGAGCTTTGTAAAGAAAGAGGACTTTCGCAGTATGCTCTGCACAAGCTGACGGGTGTATCTCAATCCACACTCAGCACCATAATAAACTGCAAATTTTCCGGAATGAAGCTTCGTATAATTTACGAAATCTGTGAGGGACTTGAAATTTCCTTAACAGAGTTTTTCAATTCTCCGATTTTTGACAGAGAAAATATTACAGACTGAAAAATGGACACATTCCGTCGGGAATGTGTCCATTGGCTTTTATTAACTTTTATGCTGCGGTTGTTTCTTCAACTGCTTCGGGTGCTTCCTCGGCGGGAGCTTCAACCTTACCCATTATCATCTCGAGAGCTTCAACAAGCTTGCCTTCACTCATTTCGTCGATAGTAACAGTGATTGTGTCACCCTTGTTGATAAGCACTACAATATCAGCAACATCAGCGGCAACATAATAGTAAACACCTGAATTGTCAAGCTCAATGTAGAAATATGTGTTGCCTGAAACAACGGTTGTTCTGATGTCAGTAACAACACCTGTAATGTTAGCAAGACCTGTTGAGATGTCACCTGTTGAGGGCTTGTTGCCGGATACGTCAAAGCGTACATCAATAACAACAGAGGGGCTCAGAGCCTTTAAGCCCTTGATGTATTCGCTGACTGCTGATGCAAGATCATCATTTTCATTTGCGGGAATAGCAACAACATTGTACTGTTCAACGTTAACCATAGCATAGGACTTGACAATGCTTGCATCGTCCTTGAGAGCCATAAAGTAGGTAGCCTCACCGTCAATGTTAAGAAGAATGGGGAATGCAGCCTTCCAGCCCTTATCTGAAACCTTACCCTGTGCAGAAAGCTGTGCAGCAGCTTCGGTAGCACCTGTTGTGTTATAGAAGAAGCCTTCTTTTGTTCTCTGGTTAATAAAGAAGAATCCGAGAATAGAGTCGTCTGATGTAACAGAGGTAACACCTGTGTAGAGATAAACGTCATCGCCTACTGCAATGAATGAATAGCCCTGAGAAGCCTGCTTAACGCCTGACTGACCGATAATTGAATTCCAGAAGCCGCCTGCATATTTACCGAGATAGTTATACTGCTGAACAAGAAGGTCAGCATCATAAGCCTGGTCTATCCATGCAATTTCAGAATTATCAGCACCGATTTCTTCTGCAGTATAGTAAATATCATCACCTGTTACGGCATCGATAAGAAGAACGCCTACAACATCATCACCGCCAACAAGACCTACGGTTTTTTTGATGTGCTCAACTACCCAGAAGGGCTTGCCGTTGTCGTCAATTTCAAATGAGGTATCACCGAAAATATATGTGGGATACTTAAAGCGGAGGTGTCTTGCAAGGTATTCATTAAAGTGCTCTGCTGTTGAATACTTGATATCAAAATCAGTAATAAGCTGTGCTTCTTGTGTGTTGAGATTTACTTTTACATAACAGGGGATACCCTCATAGTTATCACCCACTAC
>JAZNRX010000035.1:0-6433 GCA_045590915.1 Acutalibacteraceae bacterium
TGCATCATCCTCGAGAATATTCATCTTATCCTGCTGAGGCGGAAGCTTATACATTCTCTGGGGAAGAATTTCTCTGAATGAGGATTTCGATGCATCAACTCTTTTGAGAGCATCAAGAATAACGCCGTTTTCATCCAGAAGTATACAGTTTGAATACTGTGCCATAATTTCGACAACAAGAGTTCTTTTAACCCTGTCGCCTATTTCATTTGTAGCATCAAATTCAAGCATCAGAATTCTGTCAAAACCTATCTGCTTTATATCCGTAATCACAGCCCCCTGAAGCTGTTTTCTGAAAAACATGCATATCATAGGCGGTGTCATGGGATTTTCGGGAGTGTATTCCGTGAAATTTATTCTCGGAGAATTTCCCGAAACCGATATAAAAAGCTTTTTACTCTGTGTTCTTGTACGAAGACCGAGAACAAGCTCATATTTCGTTGGAAGATAAATTTTATCGACCTTTGCACCTATGGCAAATTCTGAAATTTCATTTTTGAGAAAATGAAGAAAAATACCGTCTATTGCCATTAATTACTCCGTTTTTATGACACTTACCGAGGGTGCCTCAATAACCTCAATATCTTTGAAGGCGTGTCTGATTTTTTCGGCAAGCACCTTTACCACGGGAACCTCCGTTTCAAAATGTCCTGCCGCAAATAAAGCAATTCCCGATGCCTGAGCATCAAGAAAATCGTGATAGGATGCTTCTCCCGTGATAAATCCGTCACAGGAATGCCGCAAAGCATCCTCTATAAAATCCGAACCGGCTCCTGAGCATACCCCCAGCTTTGAAACAGAATTACTGCCCTCACAGAACTGAACGGATGAGCCCAGCTTTATTTTTAACATTTTAGCAAATTCCGAAACACCGACGGGAATATCGGTATATGCAATATTGAGAAAGCCGTCGCACTCGGGAGCAGGTATTTTTTCATACCGAAGCTCCAGCGCTTCACACAGCGTATCATTCACACCGCCCGCGGCTTTATCAAGATTGGTATGTAATGACACTATATTTATTCCGTTTCTTGCCGCCTCAAAGGCCACATCCCCTGCAACAAAGCTTTTTTTCGCTTTGAAAATAACGGGATGATGAGACACAATAAGAGAGCAGTCCTTTTCCTTTGCAAGTTCAAGCTCATTTTTTGTCACATCAAGACAGACGAGAATTTTTGAAACACATTCATTCTCGTCCCCCACAAGAAATCCGGAATTATCCCATTGTGCCTGGGTGTCCGTCGGAGCAAGCTGTTGGAAATATTCAAGCAATTCACTTATTTTCATCGGGACACCTCTTTTCGTAATATCCGCGTATGCTTTTCAGCCTTTCGATTTCCGCACAGTCCTTATTGTTTTCAACAAGAGCCGTAAGCTTTTTATCAAGTCTTTCAAGTCTTGCACTTATTAATCGTTTCTGAACATCAGTTCGAACCGGAAGAAAGCCGAAATAATAAAATCCTTCTTCCTGACGGGGCTTTTCACCGTCATAAAATGCACTTATGACACAGTAATCCTTACTGTTCTCGGAAACAAAGCACTCCTCTGCAATATAAAATCCGTTTTTATCCAGAAACTCACGGACATCCTCTATATGAGTCATAGGCTGTAAAACAAGATGAATATCCTGTTTTTTTATCCACGAAACCGCTGACAGTATTTCCGCCATCAGCGTGCCGCCCATTCCGCATATTGAAATTTCCTGTGCTTCGTCGCAGGAAACCTCTTTAAGACCGTCGGAAATCCGAAGCTTTATATTATCATCAAGGGCATATTCTTTCACGGTTTTTGCCGCGTTTTCCAAGGGCATTTTACCGATGTCACAGGCAAGCACATTATCCGACTTACCTGTCAGAACAAGGTAAGCCGGAAGATATGCGTGGTCTGTTCCTATGTCAACCGTTTTTCTGTGTGCCCTCATAAGAGAGGCAACACATTTAAGTCTGGGACCGGGATCAAACATCTTATTTTGTGAGGAAATAGTTGTTGAGCTCTTCAATGAGGTCATCAACATCAACACCGTGAACCATACAAGCCTGTGCTATTGATTCATTTCTTGCTGAGGGACAGCCGAGACAATGCATACCCATATTGAGAAAGAAGGGAGCTGTTCCCTCATCTGCTGCAAGAATATCACCGATTTTTGTTGTTTTTGTTACTACCATTTTTATTTCTCCTTTTTGATTATTCTTCGGTAAAGCTGTACACGACCTGTGTATTGCTTTGGGAAATTATATATTTCGGTCTGTCCTTTGCTTCCGTGTAAACTCTGGCGAGATATTCACCGAGAATACCGATGCAAAGGAACAGAAGAAATGCAATAAAGAACATACCAGTCAGAATAAAGGGAACTGCTCCCGAATAAAGAGGATTTGCAATATTTCTGACAATGCCGTAAACAAGACATATAAATGCTATGGCGGCACTTAAAAATGAAAACAGAAAGCTGAATCTTAAGGGTGTTGTGGTAAAGCCCATAATACCGTCTATAGCGTATTTAAGAAGATTTTTTATTGACCATTTGGTTTCGCCCGCGGCTCTCTCTCTGTTAGTGTGTCCTATCCACTTGACATTAAAGCCTACCCAACTGAAAATTCCTTTTGAAAAACGGATGCTTTCGGGCATTGAGATTATTGCCTTCACAACATCCCTTTTCATAACTCTGAAATCCTGTGCTGATTCGATAATTTTAGTTTCGCTTATACTGTTGATAACCTTATAGAAGCTGTCTGAAAGAAAGCTCTTGAATTTGCTTTCACCCTCGCGGTCCTCGCGGTTTGCTGCGGCAACATCATAACCTTTATTATCAACATAGTCCAGCATCTCGGGAATAAGCTCGGGGGAATGCTGAAGATCCGCATCAAGAATTCCGATAAAGTCCGCCTTGACTGCATATTCCATACCTGCAAGCATAGCGGCTTCCTTGCCGAAATTCCTTGAAAATGAAATAAATTTCACATTGTGATTTACAGCTGCCAGCTCCTTGATAATTTTAAGAGTATCGTCACGGCTTCCGTCATCAACAAACACAAGTTCTGTTGAATAGCTGTCTTTTATACCGTCAATAACCTTCATCGTTTCGGTATAGAACATACCCAGAACATCCGCTTCATTGAAGCAAGGAACAATAAGTGCCAATGTTTTCATAATCAATCACCTGTATTTAATATATTTTAACAATCGTTTTCTTCACTGATAAGAACCGCCTCGGCACATTTTATGCCGTCAACTGCGGCTGAAACAATTCCGCCCGCATAGCCTGCCCCCTCACCGCATGGGAATATACCCTTAACGCTTGCCTGACGGCATTCGTCTCTTATAATTCTCACGGGGGATGAGCTTCTGCTTTCGGGGGCTGTCAGCACCGCATCGGGAAGTGAGAAGCCCTGAAGCTTTTTATCGAAAGCATTTATTGCATCAAAAATTGAATCCGTAACCGCCGCAGGAAGCACCCTTCTTATGTCAGACGGCTCAACGCCTGTGGGACAGGAGGGCTTTACAAAGCCGAATTTTTTTGACGGAGTGTTTTTAAGAAAATCTCCTACCGTCTGACCGGGAGCTGTATAATTTTTTCCGCCGAGAGCAAATGCCTTTCTTTCAATTTCTCTTTGCAGCTCAATGCCCGCAAGAGCGTGGTCTGAGGGAAAATGCTCGGGCTCTATACCCACAAGTATTGCCGAATTGGCATTTTCTTTATCACGGGCAAGCTCACTCATTCCGTTGACAACCACCATATCCTCCTCGGAGGATGCACAAACAACGGTTCCGCCGGGACACATACAAAAGGTGTATGCACCTCTGTGGTGAGTGGAGTGATTTGCAAGCTTATAGTTTGCCGCTCCCAGAAGCGGATTATTCCACTGCTTTCCGAACAGAGCTTTATTTATAAGCTCCTGGGGATGCTCAATTCTCACACCGACGGAAAAAGGCTTCTGCTCCATTTTTATTCCGTGGGAATAAAGCATATTTACGGTATCTCTGGCAGAATGGCCGATACACAGGATAAGACAGTCTGTTTCGAGGTCTTCGTAATTTCCCGCACTGTCACGGTAAGAAATCCCCTGAATATACCCGTTTGACTTATATATATCCGTAAGACAGCAACCAAATCTTATTTCGCCGCCCAGAGATATAATCTCTTTTCTTATGTTCTTCACTACCTCAACAAGCCTGTCCGTTCCGATGTGCGGATGCGAGGAAAAAAGAATTGCCTCGGGGGCACCGAACTCATAAAGGGTTTCAAGAACAAATCTGCAGCGGCTGTCCTTTATTCCTGTTGTCAGCTTGCCGTCGGAAAAGGTGCCGGCTCCCCCCTCGCCGAACTGAACATTTGATGAAGTATTAAGCTTTCTGGTGTTCCAGAAGCCGTAAACATCCTTCGTTCTCGTATCAACATCGTTTCCCCGTTCAAAAACAAGAGGGTTCAGTCCCGCTCTTGCAAGAATGAGTGCGGCAAACATACCTGCGGGGCCGAAGCCGACAACGATGGGACGAAAGCGTGAATTCCTCTGATTTTCGGGCATCATATAGGAATATTTTTCACAGGTATGCACCTTATTCGAGGGATATTTTGATGCGATTTCCTCTTCATCGTCTTCATTTTCAAGCTCAAGATTTACCGAGTAAATCATTTTTATGTTATTTTTCTGTCTGGAATCTATAGATTCTCTTGCTATTTCAAAGCCTTTTACATACTTAAGCGGCACATTTACAAGCTGTGCGGCAAGGCTTTTGATTTCCTGTGCCGAAGCCCCTAAAGGTGCGGATATTTCGTTAATTCTAAGCACTTTCAGATCTCCCTGACTGCATTACAGCCCGCTTTATATCCCGAGGACCACGCCCATTGGAGATTATAGCCTCCGCAGTCCCCGTCAACATCAATAATCTCACCTGCAACAAAAAGCCCCTTTATCTTTTTCAGTTCAAGTGTATTTCCGTTAATTTCAGATGCGGGAATTCCGCCTGTCGTCACCTGAGCATCATTGAAGCCCTTTACTGCACTGACCTTATATTTCTTATTTTTTACAGCTCCGATAATTTTTTCAATCACCGCAAAATGAAGCTTTCCTGCTTCCATAGACGGATTTACCGAACAATCCGACAAAAGCGTTGCTCCCAGTCTTTTGGGAAGAAGCCCCGCAAGAAGAAGCTCGCAGGACATAGTCGGATTATTTTCTGTAATACCGGAGAATACTCCGTACAATTCCTCTTTGGTTAAGGAAGGACAGGAGTCCACAACTGCAATAACATCACCTTTTTTTTCGGCAAGTGCGTGTGACACAAATCTTGACACCTGCATTGAGGGAATTCCCGAAAGTCCGTATTCCGTGTACTGAATTTCTCCCGTATCCTCGCAGAGAATTTTTCCCTGATGCCGTATTGCAATTCTTCCCTGAGCTCTTATGCCCTTGAGGCTTTTCGGAAAGCCTTCACACACAAGAGGAACAAGGGCAGGATATAAGGGGGTTGTTGAAACTCCTGATTTTTGAAGAAGCAGAAATCCGCTTCCGTCACTCCCTTGAACAGCGGCAGCCTTTCCTCCCGTTGCAAGAATACAGCATTTTGCCTTTATATTGCCGTTGAGAATAAAACCGCTCCCCTGTTTTTCAAGAGAGGTTATTTTTGTATCTGTTATCTCCCGAATTCCCAAGCGAGACAGCTCACATCTCAGAGCATCAAGCACTGCGGTTGCCTGATTGGACATAGGATATACTCTTCCCGCAAAATCACTTTTCGGAAAAAGAGCAATACTCTTGAAAAATCCGAGAGTTTTTATGTTATCAAAATCGGAATAAACTCTGAAGGCAAGCTCCTCTTCGCCGTGAAAATTTGCCGGACAGATATTTTCATTCGTGAAATTACATCTGCCGTTTCCTGTGACGAGAATTTTTTTACCCACTCTGGAATTTGCTTCAAAAACCGACACTGTTATTTTTTTTCTTAATTTTTCGGCTTCACGGGCTGCAGCTATTGCGGCAAAAAGCCCTGATGCACCTGCGCCTATAACGGCAATATCCGTACTGAACATTGTTTCATTCAATCCTCGGAATTCTCTGAATCGTAAATATAACTCATAAGAGTTGCAATAATTTTCTTTTTATCATTGTTTGCGGCTGCCATTCTGTAAAGAGAAACAAGCTGTCTTTCATCCTTTGAAAGCTCTGACATCTGCTTCATTTTTGATGCCTTGATCATTTTTAGCTCGCTGTCTGCCGCATTCCAGTCTTCAGCACCTTTGTCCGCACCGATAAGCCACTCTACATCAGTTTTGAATATTCTTGCAAGAGCGATGATTTTTTCATATGACGGCTCAGATACCCCCAGCTCATAGTAGGAGTATGTGGATCGGTCAATGCCGAGCATATCGGCAATCTGCTGCTGTGTGAGTTCACACTCTGAACGTGCAAGCTTAAGTCTATCGGTAAACAAAATA
>JAZNRX010000036.1:0-36028 GCA_045590915.1 Acutalibacteraceae bacterium
TATGAAATTGGACATGGTCTGTACTAACTTTGCGTTTCTTGTCATTGAGATATTGTTCATAAAGATAATATCATCAACATCGTGGCTTGATAAGAAACTGTTGAGTGTGCCGCTGTAGTGGCGGTAGTCAATAACATAAACTGTCTTATAGTGATATACGAGGAAGGGAACAAATGCATTGCCGTAGCTTTCCTTTATAACAACACAGCTTTCACCCTCTGTCAGTGAATTGTTTGTTATTGTTGTAAGAGGATTGTCACCGCCTATGAATGTGCCGTATTTAAGTGATGCGGGAGCATTTGTTTCATCATAGAATAAGAACCATTCACTTGTAACACCGTTTTTATTTGTAACGGTTGTTGAGTATTCGCAGGGAGGCTTGTAGGCATCAACTCTGTCAGGTGTTGCTCCAAGAGCGGGATTTGAGCCTGAATCGTTATAGAAGGTGCCGAGGAAATTGTCGAAGCTCCAGATTTCATACTGATTGAGAGCAAGGGGAGTGATGCCCTTTGTCTGACAGAAGACCTCGTATGCATAATATGCGGCAAGTGCAGTCCAATGGTGGTCTGTACGGAAATAAACATATTCATTTCTGTGCTGCTTTATGTTGTCATAGCAGTTGAATTTTTTAAGGGAAGCAGATGCAGAGCCCAGCATATAGTTGATTGCTTCCTTCTGATCGGAAACGGAAAGCTTTGCTCTCACCTTTTCGTTGAGTGTTATATCGGTGCTGTTGGGTGCTATTGAAACATAGATATCCGCAACACCTGAAAAGCGTGATGCCGCAGTGTTAAGTGCTTTTACATAATTATCGGCAGTGGACTGCACGAAATTGTAATATTCGAAGCCTGCATTGTCACAAACAAGGATGTTGCCAAGCTGTTCAACATTCTGTGCTTCCTTTTCGTCTTCGGGATAGGTGATTTCCTCAGCGGCGGTTGTGCCTTCCGTGTCTGTCTGATTTTCTTCGGTTTCATCAGGATCAACATAGGCGAGTGTTTCATCAGCATTGGGCTCAACGGGTGTGGGGATGCTGTCTCCTGAAACGCCCTCGTTGAAGCCTGCGAGAGTGCCTGATGTGCCGAGGAAATTCTGAAGCTTTGAGTTAAGGCTCATCCATGTGTCTCTGAAGGGCACCGTATCGGAAAACCATGTGGTGATATCACTGAAATATGAACCGTCGAAAAGTGCTTCAACGCTGAATTCGGGGAATTTTGCAAGCTCTCTTTTTTCAGTTTCCGAAATTGTCGGTCTTAAAGGTGTTATAAGGCATATTGTTGAAATTATAAGTACTGTTGCAAAAGAAACCGAAAGCTTGATTATCCGGTGTGCTTTTGCCGATGTGAATTTTTTCATTTTCTCGGTCTCCTTTCTCAGAATTGGAAGTATAAGAAGGGGTTATAGGAGTCGCCCACAAGGGCTATTGCTGCAAGAAGAATTAAAACTACGGGAATTGCAATATCCGTCACCTTGAATATAATGCCAGAAATTTTGTTTGTTGTTGAAACAAGTCTTTTGCCTTCAGCATTCCTTTTCGGTGTGCTGTATTTTATAAGGATAGTTTTAAGCACCTTCATAACGGGAGTGCAGGCAACCGCACAGATGATAAAGAAGAAGATATATCCCGAAACAAAGCTTGTGGCTTCATATGTGCTTAAGGGATTGCTGTTGAGACAAAGCATACCCTTGAAAACAGTGCCGAGAAGTGTGAAATCGGTGAATTTGAAGAATACCCAACCGAAATAAACTGTGGCAAGAAGATAGATTCTGCCGAGTATCTTATGCTTATCAAGGAATTTCCCGAACACGAACTTTTCGAGAACAAGAAGCACGAAGAAATAAAGTCCCCATAAAACGAAATTCCATGAAGCACCGTGCCACAATCCCGTAAGTCCCCATACGATGAAAAGATTGAGTATCTGTCTGCCTTTGCCCTTTCTGTTTCCGCCAAGGGGGATATATACATAATCTCTGAAGAATGTTGAAAGTGACATATGCCATCTTCTCCAGAAATCCGTAACGGAAGCGGCAATATAGGGATAGTTGAAGTTTTCTTTATAGTGGAAGCCGCACATAAGTCCCATGCCGATTGCCATATCGGAATATGATGAGAAATCAAGATAGATCTGAAGCATATAGAATGCCATACCAACCCACAGGGAAAGGGCGGAGCGTCCCACAAGTGTTTCAACATTTTCAGCAAGAAGAGAAGCATTGCCGATTGCGGCATCTGTGAGAAGAAGTGTATCAGCCACCGCACCGCAGCTGTTGGCAAGAACAGCCTTTTTTGCAAGTCCCACGGAAAATCTTGTGAGACCTGTTGATATATCCGAAAGTGAGATTGTTCTGTTGGTCAGCTCGTTTTCTACATCACCGTAGCGGACAATGGGACCTGCTATACACTGATGGAAAAGTGAAGCGTATAAAAGAACCCGCCAATAGCTTTTCTGTGAGGGAACCTCTCCTCTGTAAACATCAATTACATAGGTGAGAAGCTGGAAGGTGTAGAATGAGATACCGATGGGAAGTGTTACCTGAGGTACGGCAAATATATCTGCACCGATTATTCCGTTGACGGTTTCTATTGCGAAGCCTATGTATTTGAAATAGCCTATTGCTCCGAGGCACACGGCAACTGATGCCGCAAGCCACAGCTTTTTTTCTCTGTCGCTTTTTGCGGTGTCGATAAGCCGTGAGAACAGCCAACAGAACAGAGCCATCAGTGCAAGTATAGCAATGAAAACAGGCTCACCCCATGTATAGAACACCAGTGAGAATGCGAGAAGAATGAAGTTTCTTGTTTTCGTTGTTTTGCAGAAGAAGTAGCAAAGAAGATTTGCAGGAAGAAATGCAAAACAGAAAATCCAGCTTGAAAATACCATTTTTTCTTGTCCTTTATTTTATATTTATTTACATACCGTTCTATTATTGACTAAAATCTCCAAAAAAACAAGTAAAAAAAATAAAATTAAAGAAAATTGTAGATTTGTACAAATTATCACGTTAATATTTTGTTTTTTATTCAGAGTGCAGTCAAAAAAAGAACAATGCAGTATATTGTAATTCTTCGCATTTTATGATAACATAAAAAAGATTGTAAATTAAAAGAGGGAGAAAAAATGAAAAAGGTTCTTTCAATGCTAAAGCCTCACAGAGTGCCTCTTATTCTGTCCATTATTTTTGCAACAGTAAATACTGTTATGCAGGTACTGATCCCGTGGTATACCAGAGATATTATGGCGGAGGGTATATTGAAGTATGATATGGACAAGCTTTTGGAGCTGTGCTTTTTATTGCTCGGCTTTACTCTTCTGAGCATTATTACATCAATACTCAATACATATTTTTCTACAAAAACCTCGGTGGGCTATTCAATAACACTGAGAAATTACATCTTTGACAAGGTCTCACGTCTTTCCCTCAGCGATATTGACAGAATAGGCGTTGCTTCTCTTGTTACGAGAACCACAAACGATGTAAGACAGGTGCACGATGTTGTTCTTAATACCCTTAAGTCCATTGTTCCCATTCCCATTATGCTGGTGGGCGGTCTTGTTATGGCGTTTTCTCTCAACAGGGAGCTTGCAAGGCTGTCGCTGTGGAGCATCCCCATCGTAGCCGTTCTTGCCGTTGTTCTCATTTCAATAATTATGCCTATTTATTCCAAGGTTCAGAAGCTTACCGATAAGCTTAACCAGATAATGCGTGAAAAAATAAGCGGTATAAGAGTTATAAGAGCCTTCAACAAAACGGAATATGAGGATGAAAGATTTGAGAAGGCTAATCTTGAGCTGACGGGAATTGCTCTTAAGGCTGCAAGAATTATGGCGGCATTTATGCCCGTAATCACAATGCTTTTATATGCGCTTATTTGTTTTCTTATTTATAAGTATATTATGACGGCAAATGAGCTTGATGTTGCCACTCAGAGTGAGGAAATTCTTCAGACAATTCCCGATATGACGGCATTTATTACCTTCTTTTCTCTTGTCATCGGTGCAATTACTTCAGTTGCTTCTATTGTTATTTCCATGCCCCGTGCCTCTGTTTCGGGCAAGAGAATCAAAGCTATTATGGATGCCGTATCCGATGTGCTTCCTCCCGAAAATCCCGTAATGCCAAAGGATGAGGATAAGGGCAAACTTGAATTCTCAGATGTTTCATTCAGATATAAGCCCGTTCCCAAGGAGGAAAAGAAAAAGAGGCTTTCGCTTAAGAAAAAGAAGCCCGAAAAGGAAGCCGGAAAGCCTTTTGAAATCAAAAACATATCGTTTTCCTCCAATCCCGGCGAAACCACTGCCATTATCGGCATCACGGGAAGCGGAAAAACAACATTGTGTAATCTCATTCCCCGTCTTTACGATGCCACCGAGGGTGAGGTAAGGCTTGCAGGTGTCAACGTAAAGGACATTGAACAGAGTGAAATCGGCAAAAGGATTGCATTTATTCCTCAGCAGGCATTCCTTTTCAGCGGCACTATTGCCGATAATATAAGATTCGGTAAAAATGATGCCACCGATGCTGAAATATGGAGGGCTCTTGAAATTGCACAGGCAAAATTCTTTGTAGCCGAAATGCCCGACGGAATTAATTCCTTTGTTGCACAGGCAGGTAAGAATTTCTCGGGCGGACAGAAACAGCGTCTCGCTATTGCCCGTGCCATAGTAAAGGGTGCCGAAATAATTGTATTTGACGACTCCTTCTCTGCGCTTGATCTTGCAACCGATGCCCGTCTTCGTGCATCCTTAAGAGAAAATCTTACCGATGCAAACATTATTATTGTTGCTCAGCGTGTGGGCACTGTTCTTAATGCGGACAGAATTATTGTTCTTGACGACGGCGAGGTAGTAGGACAGGGTACACATAAGGAGCTTCTTGAAAGCTGTGAAATCTATAAGGAAATAGTTGTCACCCAGCTTTCCGAGGATGCATTGGAGGAGGTGAACGGCTGTGAGTAAAAAGAATATTTTTTCTGTTCCCGAAGAGGAATATAAAAGCAGATATGCGGATTACCGCACTCATAAGGAAGAGGAACAGAAGCCCGAAAATGCAAAAAAGACATTTTTCCGTTTTCTCTCACTTATAAAGCCTCATATGCTCCCGATGATAGTGGTGGTTGTATGTGCGTGTATGAGCACTGCCTGTAATGTTATTTCTCCCGAATATATGGGTAATATCATAAGTATTCTGCAGGAGCAGATAAACGGCAGACTCACGGGCGGTGTAATTGATTTTACATCTACATATTCCGAGCTTTATAAATTGGCGGGACTTTATGCCGCAGGAAGTATTTTTACTTTTATTCAGGAATTTGTTTCCGCGGGTGTTTCCCAGAAGCTTGTCTGCGGACTCAGAAGCGAGCTTAACGGCAAGCTTTCCCGTTTGCCGCTGTCCTATTTTGATGCACAGACAAAAGGACAGGTTATTTCGAAAATAATAAACGATATTGATAATGTCAGCGGCAGTCTTAAAAGCTGTATTCTCACAGTTATGACAAGCATTATTCAGGTTATCGGCTCATTTGTTATGATGTGCTATACGGGAAATTTCGTTATGACCTTTGCGGCAATATGTCTTGTGCCCGTTTCTGCTTTTATTTCCTATAAGGTGTCAAAGGTGTCAAAGGTATGGTTCAGAAGATATTGGGATACCATGGGTGACCTTAACGGACACATTGAGGAAATGTATGCGGGACACACCATTGTCCGTATGTTCGGTCATGAGGACGAATCTGTCAAGGAATTCCGCGCTATCACCGAAAGATTGGGCCGCAATTCCTTTATGGCAAATATGATTTCGGGCATACTCAATCCCGTTCTCACTCTTGTCAAGAATATCAACTATGTTTCACTTTGCGTTTTCGGCGGATTTTTCTATATCGGAATTCACAACGGAACTATTTCCCCTTCATCCTTCGGCGGAGTGGGAGATATTGCAAAATTCCTTACCCATTCATCAAACTTTTCTACACCCATAATAAATCTGTCAAAAATTATAAATTCCATTCAGTCGTCTCTTGCATCGGCAGAAAGAGTTTTCAGTGTGCTGGATGAAATTGACGAAAAAGCGGACGAGACAACAGCCGAGCCGTCGGAGTTTTCGGCGGGCTGTGTGGAATTCAGGGATGTTTCCTTCAGATATGTTGAGGACAGACCGCTTATTGACGGGCTTTCCTTCACTGCGAAGCCCGGAAGCATTACCGCTATTGTAGGACCTACGGGTGCAGGTAAAACCACTATAGTAAATCTTCTTATGCGCTTTTATGACATAAGAGAAGGAAAGATAACTCTTGACGGAACGGATATTTATCAGATGTCAAGAAATGCTCTTCGCAGTAATTTCGGTATGGTGCTTCAGGATACATGGCTTTTCAAGGGTACCGTAAAGGAAAATATCCGGTACGGCAGAGAGGATGCAACTGACGAGGAGGTTTATGAAGCCGCTAAAACCGCACAGATATATGACTATATAATGTCACTTCCCGAGGGCTTCGATACACTTCTCACGGAGGATGCAACAAACATTTCACAGGGACAGCGACAGCTTCTCACCATTGCCCGTGCGGTAATCGTAAATCCCAGAGTGCTTATTCTTGACGAGGCAACCTCATCTGTTGATACAAAGACAGAGCAGAAAATTCAGGTTGCCATGGACACACTTATGGAGGGCAGAACAAGCTTCGTAATTGCCCACCGACTTTCAACTATAAAGAATGCCGATAACATTCTTGTTATGAAAAAGGGAGCCATAGTTGAGCAGGGAACGCACGATGAACTGCTCAGGGCTGACGGCTTTTATGCACTTTTATATAATTCACAGTACACAGACGGTATTCCGCCTGAGGATTAAATTATTTTTTTCGGAGGTTTTTATTATGCTTAAAGGTATTCCCGCTCTTATTTCTCCCGAGCTTCTTAAAATTTTATGTGAAATGGGACACGGTGACGAGATAGTTATCGGTGACGGCAATTTCCCCGCCGCCTCTTGCGCACAGAGGCTTATCCGCTGTGACGGTCTCGGTGTTCCCGAAATTCTTGATGCTGTTTTAAGTCTTTATCCTCTTGATACTTATGTTGAGTCTCCCGTATCTCTTATGGCAACCACAAAGGATGATCCCACACCTGAAATATGGGCAACCTATGAGGAAATTATTGAAAAGCACAACGGAAAAACAGAAATTTCGCAGATTGAACGCTTTGATTTCTATGACAGAACAAAGAAGGCATATGCGGTTATTGCCACAAGCGAAAAGGCTTTATATGCCAACATCATTCTTAAAAAGGGTGTAATCTGATGGAATATATCTATCTTCTTTTTCTTGCAGTTGATGCCTTCATGGCATACCGCTTTATGTATAAGGACGGCTCGATGAAGCAGAAGCTTCTCACATCAATGCCCTTTGTTGTGTCCGGCTTTTATCTCACACTTGCATGTAATCCTCAGCATATAAAGTATGCGTGGCTTATCGTTGCGGGACTTTGTGCTTCCTTTATCGGTGACTGGGTATTGAGATATGACCTTTTCGGAATGAAGGGGCTTCCCGGCATAATTGCCTTTGCGGCGGCTCATATTCTTTATATATCTGCTTATGCCGTCAGGGTTCCGTTAAAGGTGTCCGACCTTGTGCTTCTTCTTCCGTGGGCGATTATGCTTTGTCTTGAAATATTGGCAAAGAAAAAAATGAATATAAATCTCGGTGCCACTGCTCCCGCCGTGCTCGTATATGCTATGATTATCGATGCAATGGTTGTGCTGGGTATACGTGCCGCCCTTCTTACAATGAACGGTACAATGGCTGTTGTCAGAGGAATTGTTCTTGTTTTAGGTGTAATTATGTTTATTGTTTCCGATGCAGGCGTATGTTTGATGATGTTTGACGGAAGAACCGAAATTAAGACAAAGAAAAAGATATACAGACTCAATTCCTTTAATATTGTGACATATTACGGCGGACAGATGCTTATTGCCGCCAGTGTTCTTGTCTGATAAAATTCAGAAATTCAAATCAATCTATTATTTTCGGAGAATGTTATGAAAAAAGTTTTAGCATTTGATTTTGGTGCCTCATCGGGCAGAGCCATTCTCGGTACCTTTGACGGAGAAAAAATTGCCCTTGAGGAAATTCACCGTTTTTCCAACGATCCCGTAAAGGTGAACGGTACTTTCTATTGGGATGTGCTTCGTCTTTTCCATGAAATAAAGCAGGGTATTCTTAAGGCAAAGGCTCTCGGCGGATTTGATTCCATAGGAATTGATACATGGGGAGTTGACTTCGGTCTTCTTGATAAAGACGGAAAGCTCCTTGAAAACCCCGTGCATTACCGTGATGAAAGAAATACCGGTATGGTTGAAAAATCTGGTGAATTTATTTCAAAAGAGAGACTTTATGAGCTTACGGGTATTCAGTTTATGGATTTCAACACCTGCTTCCAGCTTTTAAGCCTCAGACTCAACCGTCCCGAACTTCTTGAAAAAGCCGAAACACTTCTTTTTATGCCTGATCTTTTGGGATATTTTCTCACAGGCAAAAAATGTGCCGAATATTCTATTGCCACAACCTCGCAGATAGTTGATATAAAGGAAAGACAGTGGAGTGAAGAAATCTGCCGTTCCTTCGGAATTCCCGAGAGGCTTCTTCCCGAAATTGTGAAAACGGGAAATGTTCTCGGTAATTTAAGCGACGAAATATGTGAGGAACTCGGTGTTCCCCCTGTTCCCGTAATTTCCGTTGCAGGCCACGACACTCAGTCTGCGGTTACCGCAGTCCCCAGCGCTGAAAAGGATTTTGCTTTTATCAGCTGCGGAACATGGTCTCTTTTCGGTACGGAAACAGACACTCCCATAGTAAATGAAGAATCTCTCGCTTTTAATATTACCAATGAGGGCGGATATGATTATACTACTGCATTTCTTAAGAACATCTGCGGCTTGTGGCTTATTCAGGAAAGCCGCCGTCAGTGGATAAGAGAGGGCAAGGAATATTCCTATGCCCAGCTTGAAAAGCTTGCTCTTGAAAGTGAGCCCTTCAAGTGCTTTATTGATCCCGATGCCCCCGATTTCGTAGCTATGGGCGATTTGCCCTCAAGAATAAAGGATTTCTGCAGAAGAACAGGGCAGTATGTTCCCGAAACCGTAGGCGAAATTGTCCGTTGTATTTATGAAAGCCTTGCTCTCAAATACAGATATGTGCTGGGCGGAATTGAAAAATGCACGGGAAAAACCTATCCCCATATAAATGTTGTTGGCGGCGGAACAAAGGACGGTCTTCTTTTACAGATGACAGCTTCTTCCTGCGGCATCCCCGTATACGGCGGACCTATTGAAGCCACAGTTTTCGGAAACATTGCAATTCAGCTTATGTCCATGGGTGAAATCAAGGATATATCCGAAGCCAGAAAAATTATTGCAGACGGTGAAAATCTTAAGAAATATGAGCCTGTTGACACAGAGAAGTGGGCTCGGGCTTCAGAAAAATATGTAAAATATATAGTTGGTTGATATGGAACTCACAGACATTAATGTAATAAAAAGAATATTGGGAAAGCACGGCTTTTCTTTTTCAAAGGCACTGGGGCAGAATTTTCTTGTTGATCCCACTGTGTGTCCCAGAATGGCAGATATGGGCGGTGTAAAAGAGGGGACCTGTGCTATAGAAATAGGTCCCGGTCTCGGTGTCCTCACCGTTGAGCTTGCAAAAAGAGCCGATAAGGTCATAACCGTTGAGCTTGACACCCGTCTTATTCCCGTGCTTGCCGAAACGCTTACCGATTACAGAAATGTTGAGGTAATAAATGCGGATGTGCTGAAAACCGACCTGCATCGGCTTATCGCGGAGAATTTTCAGGGAAAGAGCGTAAATGTATGCGCAAATCTTCCGTATTATATCACCTCTCCCATTCTGATGTATCTTCTTGAAAGTAAGCTTCCTGTTGAAAGCATTACGGTTATGGTGCAGAAGGAGGCTGCTGACCGTCTGTGTGCAAGGGTTGGTTCAAGGGACTCGGGTGCTATTACCGTTGCAGTGAATTATTATGCCGAAAGCGAAGTGCTTTTTGATGTAAAAAGAGATTGCTTCACGCCCTCTCCTAATGTTGATTCCTGTGTTATTAAGCTTAACGTAAGAAAAGCACCTCCCGTGAAGGTGGATAATGAGGAATTTTTCTTTAAGATGGTTAAGGCGGCTTTCTCCCAGAGAAGAAAAACCGCTTCAAACGGAATTTCATCGGGAATGGGTATTCCGAAGGATAAGGTGGCACAGGCACTTTCCATGTCAGAGCTTTCTCCCGCTGTCCGTGCGGAAGCACTCACAATGGAGGAGCTTGCAAGACTGTCAGATAATCTGTTGAAGGTAAGGTAATAAAATGAGTAAATTTATTGTTGTTGAAGGGCTTGACGGAACAGGCAAGACCACACAGATAAAAATACTTGCAGACTATATAAGAAGCAAGGGGGATGCGGTTGAAATTACTGCAGAGCCCACTTCTCATCCCACAGGAAAGCTTATCAGAAGAATTCTGTCGGGAGAGGTGAAGTCTACCCCTTGGTCGCTGGCTTCTCTTTTTCTTTCCGACAGAATAATTCACAATAAAAACGAGGAAGACGGCATCGATAAGATGATGAAGGAAGGAAAAACTGTTATTTCCGACCGTTATTATTATTCAACCTTTTCATATCAGGGGCACGAAACCGATCTGGATTGGTGTATGAATATGCATTTTTCCTGCCCTGAGGTGAGACAGCCCGACCTTGTTCTTTTTCTCACTATGGCTCCCGAAAAATGTGTTGAGAGGATAAGGGCAAACCGTCCCGATGAAGCCATAGAAATATACGAAAACACTGAAAGCCTCACAAAAATCAGCCGTCAGTTTGACACTGTTTTTGAAAAGCTGAAGGACCGTGAGAATATTGTTTATATAGATGCCGACGGCACAATAGATGAAGTATCCCAAAGACTTTTCAGTGCTTATGACGAAGCCTTCGGAGAATGATATGAAAAAGCTTATACTTTTTGATTTTGACGGTACCGTCATTGACAACAGTGAGGGTATATATAACTGCATAAGGTATGCTCTTGATAAAAAAGGAATGGAGCCTCTTTCACAAAAACAGCTCCGTTCATTTATCGGCCCGTCCCTTTTTGACAGCTTTATGTGGAACTGCACCGATAAAAATGAGGAAGCCGAGGAACTTGTTTCATTATATCGGGAACGCTATAAGCCTTTAGGCTCAACTGAGGTTCGGGTTTACGACGGTATTTTTCCGCTTCTTGAGAGGCTGAAAGCAGAAGGCTTTTTCATTGCGGTCTGCTCCTCAAAACCCTATGAATTTGTAAGAAAAATAGCAAATGAGCAAAAGCTCGAACCGCTTTTTGACGGCTTTTTCTGTCCCTCCTTTCAATGTCATCTGTCCGATAAATCCTCTCTTGCTCTTGAAGCAATAAGGCATTTCGGTGTAAAAAAAGAGGAAACGGTCCTCATAGGTGACACCCGCTTTGATATTGCCGCCGCAAGAGATGCGGGAATTGAATGTATAGGTGTTCTTTACGGCTTTTCCGAAGAGGGGGAAATGGATTGCGCAGATTTTATTGCAGCGGAAGTAAAGGACATTTATCCTGCCATAACGGGTGAGCGTTTATGAAAAGAGCACTGATATTCGGCGGGGGAGTATACGGAAAAGAATTCCCCGATTTTTATGCCGACGACTTTGTTATTGCCGCAGATAAGGGCTGTGAAATTCTCAGAAAACACGGCATTTCACCTGATGTGTCGGTGGGAGATTTTGATTCCTCGTCATTTATTCCCGAAAATGCAGTGGTGCTTCCCGTTGAAAAGGATGTAACCGACACTCACGCCGCCGTGGATATTGCCCTTCGGAAGAATTGTGATGAAATTCATATATACGGAGGAATGGGCGGAAGAATTGACCATACCTTTGCAAATTACTCACTTGTTGCCTGTCTTGCCGAAAAAGGAAAAAAAGCATATCTTTACGGCGAGAATTATACTGTTACCGCAGTTTCAGACGGTGCAATCAGAATAAACGGCAAAAAAGGGAAGACCGTATCCGTTTTTTCCTTCGGTGAAAAAAGCGAGGGTGTGAGCCTTAATGGACTTTGCTATCCCTTGAAGAATGCGGTGCTGTCTAATACCTTTGCTCTTGGTGTCAGTAATTCATTTGAATGCGAGGATGCCGAGATAAGTGTAAAAAAGGGAACTCTTCTTATAATGATTGAAAATTAATATTGACAAAGTGTTGCTTGGGGTGTATAATCACCTCGAAAATCTTAACAGGGGTGCTGTAAAAGGCTGAGATGACGAAAGTCAAACCCTTTAACCTGATATGGGTAATACCGGCGTAGGGAGTTAGACAAATACTGTTATTGTATCCGTACGCCAGAGTAGCGTGCGGATTTTCCATTTTTTGTAAAAAGAAAGGAACGTTACAATGGCAGAACAAAAAACAAACAGAAGACAAAATCTCATCAGACTTGCAGAATGCTCGGTGCTTCTTGCACTTTCAGTGGTGCTGAGCTTCGTAGAGGTATGGAAAATGCCTATGGGTGGCGGAATTACGCTTTTAAGCATGCTTCCCGTGTGCCTTATTTCCGTGAAATACGGAATAAAGGGGGCTCTTCCCACGGCATTTCTTTATTCACTCATTCAATTTGCAATAGGCTTTGCAGGCGGAAATGTATTCGTATACTGTGTCACTCCTTTCACATGGATAATGTGTCTGGCTTTTGACTATCTTGTGCCCTTCACTGTGCTGGGCTTTGCGGGGATGTTCAGAAAAAAAGCAGGGGATATAGGAATTATCCTGGGTGTTGCGCTTGTGATATTTGCCCGTTTTATCTGTCACTATATAACAGGCGTTGTTATCTGGGGACAGTGGGCAGAGGGGATGAGTCCCTATCTTTATTCTCTTATTTACAACGGACAGTATATGCTTCCCGAGTGTATTCTCACCTGTATCGGCACGGCGGTAGTCATAAAAGTCCCCGAAATCAAAAAGTTACTTAAAATATAACAGGAAGTACAGAAACGGAACAGGAAAATTCTCCTGTTCCGTTTTAATTTTTGTAAAGGAAAAGCATATATCATTATACTGTCAAAATAGGTGTTGAAATTGGAAGCCTTAAATGATAAAATATAATTCATCAATATTTCGGAGGAATTATAATGAACGACGAATTCAACAAAATCCCTGAAGGCGTACAGGAGGAAGAAAATGCCGAGTCTTCTGTACAGGCTGTAGTGCCCGAGACGGAAAATGAAGCAGTGCAGGAGAGCGATGCTCTTAATGAGGAGCTTGAAGCTCTTCGCGAAACCTTTCAGGAAAAATACGATGAAACGGTAGAGGAGGCCGAAAACGGTCCCGTTATTCAGGAGCTTGAAGAGGGAGAGCCTGAAGATGAGGATGAGTCGGAGGACGAAGCCGAGGAAAAGCCGGAGACTTCCGAAAAGAAGCCTAAAAAGAAGAGAAAATGGGGAAAGATTATAGCAATAACAATTCCCGTTCTTGTTCTTGTTGCCATTGTCGGCTCACTTGTGGCTTATGTTGTTGCATCCGTAACAAATCCCAATTTCAGCAGCTTTATAAGCACATATGCAGAGGCTTCTGCCGCTCAGGATTATGAGGACAGAATAACCTATCTTGAAAAAGCTATAACCTATTGCTCCGATACGGATTCTGCATTCCAGCAGGCAATGAAGGCTACAATTCTTGAAGAAATTGTTGTTGAAATCAATGCCAATGAGGGATATTCAGCCGCATACTCATATATGAAATCAAAAATGAGTGACGAGGCAATAAAAAATCCCGTAAGTGCCGCATTCAGAAAGTTTGTTTCTTCCGTAAATGCGGTAAATGAGCTCGCACTGGATGTTTTTAATAAGGTTTATGAGAATATCGGTGATGCCGAGACTCTTCCTGAATATGAAGCACTCGTAAAGGGACTTGATGTTCCCGAACAGCTTGCAGAAACAATGAATTCTGTTGTAACCGCTTTCGGAGACGGAATACTCTACGATAAAAAAGCAAGCGGTATTGATGACAGCGTTGTTGCCATGAATTATTATGCAACAGGCTATTCGGGACTTGTTTCTATGGGTGCCGACGAGCGTGAGCTTGCAGAAAAGCTTACTGTTGACCTTTACAATAAGGGCTTTGTTATTGAAGCTGCCGCTCTTTCAAGCGTTGCTGTGGATCCCGAAGAGGAAAATGTTAATTCCGATTACACAAAGGTTATGGAAAAAATCAGTGAAATCGGAAAGGTTGAAATCAATATTCTTGCAGTTGCAAATAAGGCTGTTGAGGATGAAAATACAAGTGCTGAGGATATTCTTGCTGCAGTTAAAGCTGTTGAGGGTGTAACAGACGAAAATGCAGATATCTTTGCTTCGGTTGTGTCCTATGCCGTTCAGGCAATAACCTCGGAAAATGAAAAAAATCTCACTGCCGCATCATCTGAATATGCAACTCTCACATCCGTGCTTGAAGCGTTCTCGATGACAGATGCCTCTCTCCACCTTAAAACTGCAGAGGTAATTTTTAATAGCGGAAATCTCTCCGATGCAAGCACTCTTATTACAACATATCTTTCCGAAGAAGCAGTTGCGTCTCTCACCGATGAAGAAAAGGCATCATATGATAAAATGACTGCTGTTTTTGCGGCTCTTTCAGCTACAAGCGAGGTTTTCTCACCTTATTATTCCGATTATTATCAGACCGGAACACCCATGGATTATGATGAGGTAAAGGCGGCTTTTGATGAAAAATTCGGTGAGGATGCCACAAATTACGAAAAAGGTTTTGTTTATTACTGTCTTTATATGGCAGCCGCAAGTGCTGATGATTCTTCAAAGATAAATGAAGCAATTTCCGGTATGGGAAAATACCTCTCCGACCTTCCTCTTGTATATCTTTACTACTACACGGATAACTGTCTCGCTGAGGATAATATCGGCGAAGCAAAAAAATATGCTGAAAAAATCCTTGAGGTCAATATTGCAGACGGCTTTGCAACCAGTGTTGTTGCTATGTCAAAGCGTGTCGGCGGTGACATCGACGGTGCTGTTGAGACTGCACTTAAGGGTATTGAGCTTGCAGGAGGCTCTGCCGAATGCTCCTTCCAGCTTGCAGTTGCATATCTTCTCAAGGGAGACCTTGAAACCGCTTACGGTTATGTAAGAAGCGTGTTCAACGAAAATCAGTCCCTTGATTCATATGATCTCATTCTTATCTTTGATGCTCTTTATGAGGGTGAAAACGAGGATATAAAGACAGAGCTTGCAACCTTCGTTTCCACCGTAAATCAGACCTATACCTATTACGGACTTTCCGCACAGGAGGATACTCAGGCAATTCTTGACGGAACAAAAACACTTGAGGATGTATTCCTCAAAGGAAACTATAAATTATCATAAAGAAACAACGGCTCCGGCTGTAAACACCTCTGCAATGGCTTCAGCTCTGTTTACAGATCATCTGCATCCTGTACGGGCGTCAGGTCATCCGAATCGGGAAATTTTTCCTGTATTACGGGGACGCCTGTGTAGCTGCCGTTTACATCCGTGCGGCTTTTAAGATTTTCAGCAGTAAAATGCTCAGGGCCTTTTTTTCTTCTGAATGAAATTATTCTTGATTTACCTTTGTTTTCCATATTTGTTACTCCTTTGGTAAAAATATTCTGTTTTCAGAATTATTGTTTGAAAAAACAAAAAAATTATTCATTTAATTTAAAATTGTTATTGACACAGAAGTGTATTTGTAGTATATTTTCAATGTATACAAATACAAAAATGCTTATATTTTTGAAAGGATGGCTTTTTCATGAAAAAGATTATTGCAATTTCTATTGCTCTTATCCTTGCCTTATCCGTAACTCTCACAGTATCCGCAACTGTTGCTACAGAGACAGCTGATCTTGATATCGGTTCTCTTCTCGGCGGTATGGATCTCGGCTCAATGGTCGGCGATCTCGGCGGTATGCTCGGTGATATTGACATCGGTGGTATGCTCGGTTCTCTCGGCGGAGACCTTGATCTCGGCGGCATTATGGATATGGTTGGCGGTCTTGGTGACAGCGGTTCACTCGGCGATTCTCTCGGTGATTCTCTCGGTGAGGAAGAAGTTCCCACAGAGCCCGAAGAAGACGGTTGTGACTGTGATGAGGATTGTCCTTGTGACGGTAACTGCGATGACGATTGTGATTGCGGCCCCGATTGCGATTGCACATATGACTGCGGTTGCGAAAAAGATTGTCCCTGCAAAGGCGAATGTGATGATGATTGCGAAAACTGCGGCCCCGATTGTGATTGCGCAGACGGCGACGATAACAAAGGCGACGATGACAACAAGGGTGACATTCCTTCTCTTCCCAACACAGGCGATCTCTATTAATCAATAGGCAAACTTTTAAGACAGGCTCAGTGCCTGTCTTTGTTTGTTTTTAAATGTTAAAATAAGAAAAAGTCGGTTTCCGCCATTTTACAGGGGAACCGACTTTTATTTAGGGAAAGATAAACGGGACACATTATATGAATTGACAGCACTTTTAAATTTTAATTCCCAGTTCATTGATTTTATCCTGAAGCTTCATAAAGTCTTCAAGGCATTCGCCTTTTTTTCGCGGATCGCGAAGAAGTGCGGCAGGATGGAAGGTGCCCATCATAAGCGTACCGTTTTTGTTGTAGAATATTCCGTGGTCTTTTGTGACTCTGAAATCGGGTGAAATCAGTCTTTGTGCGGCAATTCTTCCCACACAGACTATGATTTTAGGTCTCATTATTCGAACGAGATTGCGAAGCCAGTCGATGCACATATCCATTTCCTCGGGCTTTGGATCACGGTTCTTGGGAGGACGGCATTTAAGCATATTTGCTATGTATATATTGTCTTTTCTGTCAAGACCGATGCTGCCGAGATATGAGTCGAGAAGCTTTCCGCCTCTGCCCACAAAGGGCTCACCTTGTAAATCCTCATTTTCTCCGGGTGCTTCGCCAATGAAAAGGATTTGGGCATCTTCCTTGCCGACTCCGAAAACAACATTGTTACGGGTTTCATAAAGCGCACATTTTCTGCAATTAAGACATTCGTTTTTCAGTTCATTCATTGTGTCAAACATTTTCTGTCCTCCCTCAAAATCACAAGATATAGTGTGAACAGCTTAAGCTTTTGATATGCAAAATATATAATATCAGAGGAAAAAATTGCTCAAAAATCATATTTTAAACAATTGACTTTAAATGTGTTATAATGTAAAATATTATTCCGTAAAGTCAATATGATTATACACCGCATAATATTTTATGTCAATAAAACGTGATTATTTGTTAAATTTTTTGTTTTTCTATTGACATGATTTTTATGCTGTAGTATAATACGCGTGTACTCTTATTAATAAGGGTGTATTCTGTATATACTGAGTCGCAATGCTCATTATATAAAATATTTTATAAAGGAAGGTCCTTAAAATGAAAATTGCAAAAAAAGTGCTTGCAGTTGCTATGGCAGTTGCTATGATCGCTTGCTTCGCAGCTATGGCTTTCGCTGCTGAAGACAAGGTAGTTCTCAAGGCATCTGATGTTGAAGACGGTCTCTTCACTCTTACAATCGTTGTAAAAGACGGCGATATGCAGACAGCTGACTGGGTTGTAAAGTATGATGCAGAAGCTATCGAAGTTGCTGTTGAAGATGACGAGCCCCTTATCTACTTTGGTGCTGGCGTATCAAAGGCTGTTAACAAGGGTAAGATCATGGGTGCTTTCAACACTGAAACTGCAGGTGAAATTCTTTGCGGTATCACAACAACTGATAACCTCGGCAAAGACGTTGGTTCCTCTTTTGATGCTGCTGAAGGCGTAGAATTCCTTTGCATCGATTTCAACCTCAAGAAGGCTGATGCTGCTAATGTAGCAATCACAATCGAAGAAAAGGATGCAGCTGAAGGTACTCCCGCTGTTGCTTCTATCGTTCTTTTCGAAAAGGCTGAAGAGCCCACAACTAAGGAAGAACCCACAACTAAGGAAGAGCCCACAACTAAGGAAGAGAAGCCCTCTTCAGACGTTGAACTTACCACAAAGCCCGGTAAGGATGACGGTGACAACAAGACCGGTGACACAGGCGTTCTCGCTCTCGCTGCTGGTGTAGTTGCAGTTGCTGGTGCAGCATTCGTAGTTTCCAAGAAAAGAAAATAATTAATTAAAGCATAATTTGCAGTTTTAATTAGGGTTTACAGGAGTTATCCCAACGGATAGCTCCTTTTTCCTTTTTTAAAGTTTTTG
Organism: Acutalibacteraceae bacterium; assembly: GCA_045590915.1. Lineage (GTDB taxonomy): Bacteria > Bacillota > Clostridia > Oscillospirales > Acutalibacteraceae > RUG806. The sequence goes on from JAZNRX010000036.1 coordinate 18,285, forward strand.
CTGTTATTAAATTTTTTATACAAAAAAACAGTGCAGAATTACTGTGATGTAAACCTGCACTGTTTCAATATATTAAATTGAGTGAATGAGAATTATTGTAACACAACGCATATGAAGGTTATGGCTGATTGTCGGTATTTTCACATCTTGAATTGAAAAAGCTGTCAGTCGCTGAGTATCGCAAAGCTTTCTGCCGGCACAATCACACCGCTTCCGAATCTTGCACCGCCGAAAACAGCCTTCATCTCGAGCATATCGGGATTGAGATAATAGGTTATAGGCTCGGGATTTTTGTTTATAACCGTAAAAATCCTCTTTTCGCCTTCTTTGTATCTCAGGTATGCCACGCATCCCAAAGTGGCGGAAATGGGGTAAAATCTGCCGTCCTTCAGGACATTATGGGAATTGCGTAATGCTCCAAGCTCCCTTGTGAAGTCTTGAATTTCCGTGTTTTCCTGTCCCCAAGGGAAGCAGCCTCTGTTGAAGGGGTCCTTGCAGCCTGTAAGTCCCGCTTCATCACCGTAGTAGATGCTGGGAATTCCGGGAAGAGTATAGCACATAACAAGTGCACATTTAAGAAGCTTAATGCCCTTTTTCAGATTATCAGGGCTTATTTTTATTTCAGCCTGCATTTCTCTGCTTTTTCCCTCACAGCTGACTCCTGACAGAAGAGACAAAATTCTTTCCGTATCATGAGTGCCGAGATGATTCATCAGACAATTAAGTGCTTGGGGAGGGTAGTTTTCTGTGATTGAGAAAATGCTGTGCATAAATTTTTCAGCGTTTGCTGTGAGAAGAAAATCAATAATTGCCTGTCTTGCGGGATAATTCATGACAGAGTCAAGCTGTTTGCCCTGCAAAAAGCGTCTTCTTCCTCCGTGGCTGATTTTGTTTGTTGCATCCTCCCACACTTCACCTAAAATAAATTTGTCTTCACCGTTTCTTTTGACGGCAGCTCTTATTTTATCAAGAAAGCTGTCGGGAAGTTCATCTGCAACATCAAGGCGGATGCCTGCGGCACCTGCCTTAATCCAGAAATCAATAACTCCGTCTTCACCTGTTATGAATTCACAGAAGCTCTCATTTTCTTCCTTTGTTTCAGGGAGAATATCAATTCCCCACCAGCTTTCATATGAGCCGTCTTTTTTGAATTTATACCAGCTTCGGTATGGAGAGTCGGGGGAGTTATATGCTCCGTTATTTTTATAACGTTTGAATTTGTTAAAATATATACTGTCTGCTCCCGTGTGACTGAAGACACCGTCAATCAGAATTTTAATTCCAAACTCTTTTGCTTTTTCACAAAGGGAGATGAAGTCTTCCATTGTGCCGAGAAGACTGTCGGGCTTTTTATAATCGGCAGTGTCATATCTGTGATTTGAGTGTGCTTCGCTAATGGGATTGAGATAGATACAGCTTACGCCCAATGATACAATATAGGGAAGTCGGCTTTCAATCCCCTTGAAGTCACCGCAGAAATAGTCGTTATTTTTTATTATTCCTTTGTCGTCGGGAAGATAAACAGGCACACCGCCCCAGTCATTGCGAAGAATTCTGTCAGAGGGGATATTCTCTTTTTTTTCGCCCGAATAACAGAAGCGGTCAGGGAAAATCTGATAGATTATACCGCCTTTGATCCAATCGGGAGTTGAAAAATCAGGAGAATAAACGGTTAACTGCCATTTTTTTGTGCTGCAGATTTCTCCGAGATGAGATTTATCGGTGCATCCGATGTCTGTCTTTCCCCATGCATTTTCATACTGGAAGCGGTAAAACAAAAGCTTAGGCTCGGGTAGGTTTATTTCAATCTGCCACCATTCCTCATAGCCGTCGGTGTTATCCCATACCATAGGTATTTTTTCATCACGTTTGCCGTCCTCGCTTAATATCAAGGAGCAGGCGGTTACGCCGAAATCTCGAGGCAGAACAACACGAAGCCACAGGGAATTTCCTGCAGCGACGGCACCGCTTATGGATTTATGCCAGAGCTTAGACGGATCAAAAGGACACTTCATTAATAATCACCGAAAAATAATTATATTAAAATAATAAGTCATATAAAACCAAAATGCAATACGGAAAAACTCCGTATTGCAAATAAGTTATCGGCATTTATGCCTTGACGGTACGCCAGATGTCCCTTGCATAGTCGTTGATTGAACGGTCAGCGGCAAAAATACCTGCTCCCGCAATATTGTAAAGAGACATTCTGTTGAGTCTTTCTTTATCGAGGAAAAGCTCTTCCGCCCTCTTCTGTGCGAGTGCATAGTCGGCAAAATCCGCAAGAACCATATAAGGATCGTGGCGCTTTATTGTCTCACCGATTTCGGGGAAAGACTTGCCGTCGATAAGATTTGTATTGATAAAATCAATGGTCTTTCTGAGAGTCTGATTGTTGTGATAATAGTGTGCGGGCACATAGCCGCTCTTTTTTAACTCATTTACTTCAGGTGTTTTCATACCGAAAATAATGATATTATCCTCGCCTACGGCATCGTGAATTTCAATATTTGCACCGTCCATAGTGCCGAGGGTGACGGCACCGTTTATCATGAGCTTCATATTACCTGTGCCCGAAGCCTCTGTTCCTGCAAGAGAAATCTGTTCACTTATATCTGCGGCGGGCATAAGAAGCTCTGCCTTAGTGACATTATAGTCCTCAACATAAACAACCTTGAGATATTTATTGACATCGGGATCGTTGTTTATCATATTTGCAAGAGCAATAATGAAGCTGATAATCTTCTTTGCCACATAATAACCCGGAGCCGCCTTTGCACCGAAAATATATGTGTGAGGCACATAGTTTCCGTTGGGGTTTTCCTTGATTTCAATGTATTTGCTCAAAATATGAAGAGCATTCATTTCCTGTCGCTTATATTCGTGAAGACGCTTGACCTGAACGTCAAATATTGAATTTGTGTCAAGCTTCACGCCTGTTGTTTTGTAGATATAATCTGCAAATCTTTTTTTGTTATTTTCCTTGATTTTGCCTAATTTTTCGAGAACTTCCTTGTCGTTGGCAAATTCCTTGAATTTTGTAAGCTCCTCTCCGTTTACAATAAAGCCCGAGCCGATTTTTTTAGTAAGAAGCTCTGTAAGCTCGGGATTTGCCTGACAAAGCCAACGGCGGTGTGCAATACCGTTTGTTACATTGGTAAACTTTTCGGGAGTGAGCTTGTAGAAATCATTGAAAACAGTGTCCTTAAGAATTTGTGAATGAAGTGCGGAAACACCGTTTACACTGTGACAGGCGGCAACACAAAGGTTTGCCATTCTCACGGCACCGCCTGAGATAATTGCAGTTCTCTCAACATAGTCTGCATCGTGAGTGCATTCCCAAACATATGCACGGAAGCGGTTGTCTATTTCCTTTATAATCTGATAAATTCTGGGGATAAGACGGCGGACAAGCTCCTCGCTCCAGCATTCAAGAGCCTCAGCCATAACAGTGTGGTTTGTGTAAGCAACCGTGGATTTGACAATATTCCATGCATCATCCCAGCCATAGCCGCATTCGTCAAGAAGAATTCTCATAAGCTCGGGAATTACGAGCGTGGGATGTGTGTCGTTGACGTGAATAGCCATTTTCTCGGGAATATTCTCCATTGTGCCGTGTTCTCTTACATGACGGCGGACAATGTCCTGAATTGAAGCGGAAACAAGGAAATACTGCTGTCTTAAACGAAGGCTCTTTCCCTCGGGATGATTGTCGGCGGGGTAGAGAATTTTACATATTGCCTGTGCCATAGCATCTCTTTCAATGGCTTTGAGATGCTTTCCCTCGTTGAAAAGAGACATATCCATGCCTGTGCCCTCACTTGACCAAAGACGAAGCACACTGACACCGCGGCCGTCCTTGCCTGCAACAAACATATCATAGGGAACTGCCTTGATAGTGAACGGATCGGTAATTTCAACATGATGATGGCCGTTATCCCAGAAATCCTTGATTTCACCCTCAAAGTTTACGAAAACTGCACTTTCCTCTCTTTTTGAAAGCCAGATATCTCCGCCGGGAAGCCATTCATCAGGAAGCTCTGTCTGCCAGCCGTCAATAAGCTTCTGCTTGAATATACCGAACTGATATAAAAGGGAATAGCCTCTTGCGGGATAGCCCGATGTTGCAAGCCCGTCAAGATAACAGGCGGCAAGACGGCCCAGACCGCCGTTTCCCAAACCTGCATCCGGCTCGCAGTCATAGAGCTTATCAAGCTTTATATCATAATCTTTAAGGACTTTTTCAAAAGTTTTAGTAAGATTAAGATTGTAAAGATTATTTTTAAGAGAGCGGCCCATAAGGAATTCCATTGAGAGATAGTAAATTCTCTTTGCACCCGATTTGTCGCCTCTTATATTGAAATCGGCTCTCTCTTTAGCCATAATGTCAACAAGAATAAGAGCAACGGCTCTGTAAAACTGATCATATGTGGCTTCAGAGGGGGAAACACCGAAGAAATGGAGAAGCTTATTCTCTAAAAGTGTTTTTGCTTGTGCTTCAGAAAGTATATTTTTCATACAAAACCTCCAAAAAACTTCAAAAAATATGATAAATATAAAATCTTTTTGTATATTTTATACTATTTTTAGCAGAATTTCAATAGGTAATAAAAGAATTGTTTATTGTTACATATTGAGCATATCAAAACTGTCATTTTGACAAAAGAATTGAGCTTATAAGGACAAAATAAACAATCCATTTAATATTATTTTCACAAAACGGAAAATAAATCATAATCATAAAGCTCTTACAGGTAAAATTATGATTTATGTTTGACTTGCTTATATATTTATAGTATTATATTACATATATCAAAAATCAGAGGGTGAGGTGTTTGCGTGAAGGAGTTTCTCAGAAGGACCTGGGCACAGATAAATCTTGATGCCATTGAGAATAATATTTTTCAGATAAAAAGTCTCCTGAATGCAGGCACCATGCTTTGTGCTACAGTTAAAGCGGATTGCTACGGACACGGATATGCCTTCACTGCCGCAGCTATGAGTGATGCAGGTGCTGACTGGTTTTCCGTTTCAAATCTTTCAGAGGCTCTGCAGCTTCGCCGTGCAGGAATAAAAAAGCCCGTTCTGATTTTAGGATATACTCCTCCCGAGCATGTGAAGGAGCTTGTGTATAATGATATTTCACAGGCTGTCTATTCTTATGAATATGCGAAGGCACTTTCATTACAGGCACAGCTTGCGGGTGTCCGTGTAAATGCACATATAAAAATTGACACGGGAATGTCAAGAATAGGCTTTGTTTATCACGATAATGTCGAGGACAGCCGTGTTATTGATGAGATTGCGGAAATTGCTTCCTTTGACGGAATAAATACGGAGGGTATTTTTACCCACTTTGCATCCGCCGACAGTGTTGACGGAGAGCTTTTTACAAGAATTCAGTATGAGCTTTTCTGCAGTGCTGTTGACTGCCTTTCTCAGATGGGTGTGAATTTTACCGTACGCCACTGCAGTAATTCCGCGGCAATACTCAATTTCCCCGAAATGAATTTTGACATGGTCAGAGCCGGTATAATTCTTTACGGACACTATCCCTCGGAGCAGGTCAGAAAATCAATAAAGCTTCTTCCTGTTATGGAGCTTAAAACCGTTGTATCAATGGTTAAGGAAATTCCCGCAGACACTCCCGTCAGCTATGGCGGAACCTTTGTTTCCTCTGATGTGAGAACTGTAGCGACCGTTCCTATCGGATATGCCGACGGTTATCCCAGACTCATTTCAAATAAGATGTATATGCTTGTAAACGGGAAAAAAGCACCGGTTATCGGAAATGTGTGTATGGATCAGACCGTAATTGACGTAACGGGGATAGACGGCGTTAAAGAAGGGAAGACTATAACGGTTTTCGGTTATGATAACGGAAGCTATCTCGGTGTGAATGAAATTGCGAAAAAAGCAGGTCTTCTCAACTATGAAATTCTTTGCGGACTCAGCAGACGTGTCCCGAGAGTCTATATAAGAGAAAATGAAATTATAGAAACCACAGATTATATGCTGTAAAGGAGAATTCGGATGGTTAAACGATATAAAACAATACTCAGTGTGCTTCTTGTTGTTCTTATAGCCTGTGCGGTGGTTACCGTAACGGGCGTTGTTGACATCAACAGGATTATAGATGAAAGAAAAGAGGAAAATACAACAGGCGGAGAAATAAAGCATTCCTATGAGGATGTTTTTTCTTCCTTTACTGCCGCAGGACTTCCTCTTATGAAGACGGATATTGAAAATGTTTTCTATACTATGAATAAAGCGGGCGAGGTCGGTTTTTATAAGGTCAATGATAAGAATATCGAAAAAATTGACGATGTGAAAACCTTTACCGTAACGGTTGTTTGCAGCGGTCAGAAGCTTCCCGTTACAATTTACAGTACTGTGGTTGACGGCAGAACCTTAGGCTACGGACTTTTTACAAACGAAAATCATCCCGAGGTTTTCCTTTATGACTATGCATTCTTCAAGGTGACGGATCAGTTTGAAGCATATTCCTCAAAGAGTGACCTTATTCTTCTTATAGATGTTGAAAAGGCACGCTTTTATGACGAAAACAAGGTTTACAGCGAAAGCTATTATCTCTATAAGGATTATACATCAAAAACATTCCTCAATGAAGACCAGAGAATTGTTGACCTTAATGCGAGACTGCGTACGGACTATAAGATGTTCACAGACGGAATTCTTCATCAGTCACAGGATAAAATTCTTTTCTTCTCCTCCCGTTTCTATAACGACTTTGAATATTCGGACAGCACGGATGTATTTATAAGCGGTGGCTACGGTGAAAATGTTGATAATAACCGTTATATTCTTGATGTAGCATCCTTTGATATTTTCAGAACTGAGGACGGCGTATATTATTTCAGAAATAAGGAGACATCTGCGGAAGAGGCTGTTACCGGTGATGAAACAGGAAACAGTGCTGAAGAAAAAGGTGCCTTCAGTGTAATGCTTTATGATGGAAAGGAAAGCCGTGAAATAATTTCCTTTGCAGGCTCACTTAAGGAGGATTTCATTCTTTCTGAAACACGGCTTCTCAATATAAAAACAGGTGAGATTTATGATGTTCTCACAGGTGAAAGCAGTAAGCTTGATTACAGCGAATTTGAAACCACATTTATTCCCGATTTGTTTGAAACCAGTGAAAACGGAAAATATTGTCTTGTGAGAGGCAAAAACAATCTCGGCAAGCCCTCTCTCGGTGTAATGGACTTTGAAAATAATAAGTTCTATACCTATACGGACAATGTTTTCGGTCACATTGCATCAATGCAGATGCTTAATGACGGCACAATAGTTCTCAGTCTTGCCGCCAGTGAATCGGGTGAAAATTATTATCAGCTTATTTCAAAGGTCGGCACAGAGCCTGATGCACAGGGCACTGTAGGTTAAAAATCTCATTTCAGTATATTAAAAATCCGTGAGAAACGCTTCTCACGGATTTTTTTCAGTCTTTTATAAAGTGATCCATTAACATAGTTCCGCTTGTGAAGAAATTGCCTGTAGCCTTTGCGGTGTTTTCGTTTACATTATCAACGCCGGTAATTTCCTTTTTCTTGTGATAGATCATATAGGGAACGGGATCTCTTGCATGGGTGTTTGTTTTTATGGGTGTGGGATGGTCGGGAAGAATCATTACCTTGTAATCGTCGTACTCATTGAGTGCCTCAAGAAGAACGGAAAGAACCTGTTCATCAATGATTTCAATGGAACGGACCTTGTTGTCAACCTCATTTCTGTGGCCGCATTCATCGGGAGCTTCGAAATGAAGATATACGAAATCGGCACCGTCTGCCCATTCCTTTACCGCACATTCAGCCTTGCCCTTGAAGTTTGTATCAATATATCCCGTTGCACCCTCAACCTCGGGGGTGTTCATTCCTGCACAGATGCCGATACCTTTAAGAAGGTCAACTGCAGAAATAATAGAGCCCTTAAGACCGAATTTTTCTTGGAAATTTGCAAGCATCGGCTTTGTTCCCTCTCCCCAGAGCCATATGGAGTTTGCGGGACGAAGACCTTTTGCAACTCTTTCAAGGTTAAGAGGATGCTTTGAAAGAACCTCATAGCTTTCCTTCATCATTCTGATAAGTTCTTTCGCATTTTCACTGTCTGAAAGATAAGCTCCCACGACCTTGCCCGAAATATCGTGGGGAGGTGTCATATTGCCGAGCTCAGTTGTACCGTTGTGCCATACGAGACAGTGACGGTAGGCAACACCGGCATAGAAGGTGAAGATGTCATTGCCGAAATGCTCCTCAACCGCTTTCATTAGAATTGCGGCATCAGCAGTTGAAATGTCACCTGCAGAATAGTCAACCATTGTCTTATCTTCATAATTTTCTTCATCGGATAAGGTGACAAGATTAGTTCGCAGCGTTACATCGCTGTCAAGAAGCTTGACGCCGATGCTGACAGCCTCAAGGGGACTTCTGCCTGTATAGCTCTTTGTGGGATCATAACCCAGAACACTTAAATTTGCAACATCAGAGCCGGGCTTCAGTGAGTCGTCAACGGTTTTTACAAGGCCTACCTCACCCTTTTTTCCCATCATATCAAACAGCGGCTTGTTTGCCACCTCCATAGGTGTTTTTCCGCCTAATGCTTCAACAGGATAGTCTGCCATCCCGTCATAAAGTACAACTGCATATTTCATAAAATCCTCCTTGATATATTATTCAAATGAATGATGAATAATGAAGTCGTTTCACTAATGAATAATGAATAATGTCGGAAGGCGTAATCGCCTTATTCCGCTTCGCTATGTGGGTATAACGGCGACCGCAGGTCCCGAAATTATTCATTGAATTATAATTTACCATCCGCTTATTTCTGCTTTTTCCATTCCGCCGATTATTTTTTCCTTTACGGCGGGATACTTTTTGTCAAGCTCATAAAGCAGCTGCTTCATTTCGTTGCGGTTGCTTGTTTTGTCCATAGGACAGGGGCTTTCCACTGTGGGAAGCTCCAGCTTTCTTGCCGCCGATAAAACTTCCTTTTCCGTGGCAAATATCATAGGTCTTATCATTGTAAGATCTTTTCTCGATAAATATGTAACGGGGCGGAAGCTTTCAATTCTTCCCCCGGAAAGAAGGTTCATCATAAAGGTTTCTGCTGCATCATCCATATGATGACCGAGAGCCAGCTTATTACAGCCGATTTCTTTTGTGATGTCGTGAAGAATTCCCCGTCGCATTCTGGCACATAAGGAGCAGGGATTTTTCTCCTTGCGTGTCTCGAATATAATGTGATAAAGCTCGGTTTCCTTTATAATATGCTGAACGCCCAGCTTTTCGCAGAGTGCGGTGATTTCCGAAAAATCCGCGGGCTTTCCGAAAAAGCCCATATCGGCGGTAACTGCCACCACCTCGAATTTTTTCGGATAAAACCTTCTCATTTCAGAAAGTGCATATAAAAGAGCCAGCGAGTCCTTTCCTCCGGAAACTCCGACGGCAATTCTGTCACCGTCCTCTATCATATCATATTTCTCCATTGCCGCTCTCATTCTGCTCATTAAAATCTGCATATCAGCCGAATCTCATCTTCTTAAGGTCACGGTAATTGATAAGCTCAATGTTCTGTGACTTTATGAAATCAAGAGTCTTGGGATCGGAGAAAAGCTTGTATTCCCAGTTTCTTCTCTGCCATGAGCCGCATATACCCTTGATTTCCTCTGTTTCAATAACGGGATGGATGTATGTTTCAATGATACCCTCGGGGAATGCACGGTATTTTTCAAAGATATACTCTCTGAAATTCTCATAGCTTTCACTCTGGGGACCGTTCCAATCGCCCGGCATAAGATAATCGAGTATTGCAACGCCTGCCGCATTTGCTCCCTCAACCATAGGTGCAATAAGAGCCTCTACAGCTTCCTTGGGGACATTTATGTCAAGCATCTTATTGCCGAACTGCTCGTCTGTGAACTTTGAGGGGAATCGGAAGGGCATACCGCCGTGCTTTGCACATTCTTCAATGGTGAGTGAGAGAAGCTCAAATCTTCCTGTCGCAACTCCGTAAAGAGAGCCCATATGGTTGTCAAAATGTGAGGGAGTGAAGCCGTACTGAGAGAGTCTCTCATACTGTGCATTGATTTCTTTTCTTACGTCATTAAGGTCAGCGTGCTGTTCAAACTGGTCTGATTCGTGCCACATAAAGCCTTCCTCGTCGCAAAGGCTGGGGACATTGTCTGCAACGGGTGTCCAACGGTAATTACCCCATTCGGAAGTTGTTGTCAGGTGAAGTCCTACAGCATATTCGGGGTGATTTACGGCCCACACTGCTGCTTCCTTTGCCCAGGGGCAAGGAGCCATAATTGTTGCAGATGTAATTCCGCCCTTTTCAAAAAGGTCATAAACCGCAAGGTTTGCACTTCGGCACATTCCGAAGTCGTCTGCATTGATTATCAGGTATCGTTTCATTTTTCATCTTCCTTTACAATATAATCTAAAATTTTATACATTATATCAATATCAACAACGCAATCAAAGAAAACACCGTTTTCACGATATTCCTCTTTGAGAATTCTTGAACTGCTTCGTATTTCATTTGTAAGTCTGCCTTCGGTAAAGGGAATAAGAAGAAGTACGCGTTTTTTTGAATTGGGCATATTTTCTGCGATACATTCAAGAAGACTGTCAATTCCAACCCCTGTGAGAGCAGAGATTTTTACCGTGTTTTTTGTAACAGGCAAAAGATAGGAGTCTGCAATATCGCATTTGTTGTACACAGTTATAATCGGCTTTTCTTCTTCACTGAGTTCCTTGAGAATATCCTTTGTTACCTGAAGCTGATTTTCGCATTCACTGTCCGAGGCATCGCAAAGAACAATCAGAATGTCTGCACTTGTTGCTTCCTCAAGGGTTGATTTGAAGGCTTCAACAAGAAAGTGGGGGAGTCGGGAAATGAAGCCTACTGTATCAATAAGCATAATCTCGTTGCCGTCAGGAAGCTTAATGCTTCTTGCTGTGGGATCAAGAGTTGCAAAAAGCTTGTTTTCGGCAAGAACTTCGGCATTTGCAAGAGTGTTGAGAAGTGTGGATTTACCCGCATTTGTATAACCGACAATTGCGGCAGTGACAATGCCGTCTTTTTTTCTTCTTTCCCTGTGAAGCTTTCGTCTTTTTGAAAGCTCCTTAAGATTTTCTTCAAGGGAATGAATTCTTCTTCGTATATGTCTTTTGTCGCTTTCAAGCTTTGTTTCACCGGGACCTCGTGTGCCTATTCCGCCGCCCAGCCTTGAAAGAGCAGTGCCCTGTCCTGCAAGTCGGGGCAGTGAATATTTCAGCTGTGCAAGCTCAACCTGAAGCTTTCCTTCGCCGCTTCTTGCATTTTTTGCAAATATATCAAGAATTAAAACCGTTCGGTCAATAACTCTTGTTTTGAGGATTTTTTCAAGCACACGCCCCTGTGTGGGAGTCAGCTCACCGTCACATATAACAACATCAATTTCACAGCTATCACAAATTTCCTTTGCTTCTTCAAGCTTTCCCGTTCCGATATATGTTACACTGTCGGGCTTCTGTTTTTTCTGGATTATAACCGCTTCGGTTTCTCCTCCTGCAGTTTTTACCAATTCCTTAAGCTCATTAACGGAAACCTCTGCATCAAATTCTCCCGTATCAACGGATATCAGAAGCACCTTTTCCGCAATTTCCGTATTTTCATAAAATTCTATGGCTGTTCACCTCTTAAAAAATTATTTTATCACAAGTTATTCCCAATGTAAAGTAAAACGGAAATGCCCGGCATAAAAAAAGATAATATGAAATATAAATATAAATGAACAAATAAATATTTAACAGGAAAATAATGCTTGACTTTTTTAATTTACAATGTTAATATATCCTTAGTTAGCATATGCTAATTGTTATTTTTTTGCGACTGGTTAGCCGATGCTAATTCGTATTTTCGGAAAGGTGATTTTAATGACTCTTATTTCTGCCGAAGAGGGCAAAGAGTATATAATTAAGAATATAATAACCGATGATGAGGAGCTTGATGATTTTCTTTTTTCTCTCGGTTGCTATGAGGGGGAACCCGTTACGGTTATTTCACATCTGAAGGGTGGATGTATAGTATCCATAAAAGACGGCAGATACACCATAGACAAACTGCTTGCAGATGCGATTATTATCGGATAAAAGGAGTAATCTTGAGATTGCTTTTTTTTTGACAGGCAGTTAGCGGTTGCTAACTAAAATACAGTAGATGTATTTTTTTGATATACAGGAGGAAATTATAATGAGAATTGCGTTGGCAGGTAATCCCAACAGCGGAAAAACCACAATGTATAATGCCCTCACGGGAAAAAATGAAAAGGTAGGAAACTGGGCGGGCGTTACCGTTGATAAGAAGGAGGCTCCCATAAAAAGAACTTACTGCGATAATAAAGAGCTTGTCGCGGTTGACCTTCCGGGTGCATATTCAATGTCTCCCTTTACATCGGAAGAGAGCATTACAAGCGACTATGTAAAAAATGCTTCTCCCGATGTTATTATTAATATTGTTGATGCTACAAATCTAAGCAGAAGCCTTTTCTTTACAACACAGCTTCTGGAATTGGGTATTCCCGTGGTTGTGGCTCTCAACAAGTCTGATATTAACAAGAAAAAAGATACAAAAATAGACGAAAAGCTGTTATCTGAAAAGCTGGGCTGTCCCGTAATCAACACAAGCTCCGCTTCAGGAGAAGGCCTTGGGGAGCTTGTTCGTGCAGCAGTCAGTGTCATCGGAAAAGGACAGAAGGCTCCCTATTCTGAGGGTATTCTCAGCTTTGCGGATAAAAAATCGGCAAAGGAAGCGGACAAGAGAAGATTTTCTTTTGTAAACAAGACTGTAAGGGCAGTCGAAAAGAGAAAAATTCTTACCAGAAACAGAAATTCACAGGATAAGATAGATGCCGTTCTTACGAATAAGTGGCTTGGTATTCCCATTTTCGCAGTGGTTATGTTCCTTGTTTTCTGGATTTCTCAGGCAGGTCCGGGTGTGTGGATAGCAGATTTCTTTGTTGAACTTCTTGAAAAAGGACAGGAAGCTGTTGCGGTTCTTTTTGAGAATGCAAATCCCTTCCTTTCAGCACTTCTTGTTGACGGTGTCATCGGCGGTGTTATTGCAGTTATCGGTTTTTTGCCTCTTGTTATGGTAATGTATTTTCTTATAGCACTTCTTGAAGACTGTGGATATATGGCACGTGTTTGTGTTGTGCTTGATCCCATTTTCAAAAAAGTCGGTCTTTCAGGTAAATCCGTTATTCCCTTTGTTATCGGAACAGGCTGTGCCATCCCCGGTGTTATGGCTTGCAGAACAATCAGAAACGAAAGAGAAAGAAGAACCGCTGCAATGCTTGCTCCCTTTATGCCCTGCGGTGCAAAGCTTCCCGTTATTGCTCTTTTTGCAGGTGCATTTTTCTCGGATGCCTCTTGGGTTGGACCTTTAATGTATTTTGCAGGTATCGTAATAATTTTCTTCGGTGCTCTTATAATTAATAAGATTACCGGTAACAGCAAGAAAAAGTCCTTCTTTATTATAGAACTCCCCGAATATAAGGCTCCGTCACTCTTAAGAGCCGTAAAATCAATGTGTTCGAGGGGCTGGGCTTACATAGTAAAGGCGGCAACAATCATTCTTGTTTGCAATACGGCAGTTCAGATAATGCAGTCATTTACATGGAAATTTGCCGTTGCTGAGACTGCAGATGAATCCATTCTTGCATCAATCGCAGGGCCTTTTTCCTATCTTCTCGTTCCCGTTGTCGGTGTTCTTTCATGGCAGCTTGCAGCAGCGGCTGTTACGGGCTTTATTGCAAAGGAAAATGTTGTAGGTACTCTTGCTGTCTGCTTTGTGGGACTTGAAAATCTTATTGACACCGAAGAGCTCACTCTTATGGAGGGTGCAGGTGCAGAGGTTGCAGGTGTTATGGCTGTTTCAAAGGCAGCAGCCCTCGCTTACCTTATGTTTAATCTCTTTACACCTCCCTGCTTTGCCGCAATCGGTGCTATGAATTCCGAAATGAAGAGTGCAAAGTGGCTCTGGGGAGGAATTGCACTTCAGCTTATGACAGGCTTCAGTATCGGCTTTTTTGTATATCAGGTCGGCACTCTTGTTACAGAAAAGACATTCGGTGCAGGCTTTATTCCCGGACTGTTTGCAGTTGTGATTTTTGCAGCAGTAATCACCGTTCTTTGCATCAGTGGCGAAAAGAAGGCACTCATTGAAAAGGCAAATAAAAAGAATAAAATGAAAGTGTAAAAAAGTATGATAAAAGATGTAATAATAATTGTTGTTCTGGCAGTGATAGTGGGGCTTGCATTGCTTTACATCAGAAAATCAAAAAAATCGGGGGGCAAGTGTATAGGATGTCCTCATTCAAAGAGCTGCACGGGAAATTGCGGGGATTGTGTATAAAGCTTAGTCTTCTGATTTTTTGTTTTTAAGGGACTTGAAAAAAGCAGGATAATCTGTTAATATTCTGTTTGTAGAATAAAATGGGTTCTATTAAAATCAGATTAACGGAGAAAAAACGATGAAAAAATTAATCAGCATCATTCTCGCAGGTGTAATCATACTGAGCAGTCTTTGTGTTGTTGCATTCGGTGCATCGCAGGTGTCTGTAAAAGGCTTCGAAACAGAAAACGGTGTTCAGGTGGAAATTTCCCCCTTCCTTTATAAGTCAACCCTTTATCAGATGGAATTTCCCTCTCACGAGTCCTATGCTGTAAAGGAAAAGAGCGTTGAGGGTGATTATACCATATCACGCGAAATCAATGACCTTGCTTACACCTTTGTTTTTCCTGCTGGAACAACAAAAATTGAATGCAAGGTGTCTCTTGACGGTGAATCCGAATGGCGCGGATTTACAATTAATTCCGTGGATAATCCTAACTATTGGGAAAAGGATGCTGACGGAAGCATTGACTACAGCCGGCCTTTGACCTTCAAGCGTATCGAAGAAATTGCCGAGCAGGATGAATACGGTATTTTATACAGAGATCTGCTTATGAATAAGGATGTCGAGGGCTTCAGGGATTATGATAAAATCTATTGGAGACTGAACTACATATGTAATGATGAAGCTTATACCGAATATTTTGATATAAAGCTTTATGATTATGATAAGTCTGAAAAATATTCTGTTAAAACAGTCAATTTCAATGTTGCCGGTCTTCCTTTGACCGCACTGGGCGGTGAGGATGTGGCTTCAAATCAGAGAGTTGCAGGTAAATATCTCTCGGAAAACAATTTTGATATTGTTGCAGTTCAGGAGGATTTCGGATATCACAGCAATCTTCTTGAGGGAATGAGCGGTCTTAATTATACGACTAATTTTACAGGTACAATTCCCGGCGGTGACGGACTTAATGTTTTCACAAAGGATATGATTATCTACAACGAAACAAGAGTTCAGTGGAATGAAGCCAGCGGTATTCTTTCCGACGGTTCGGATGAGCTCACTCCCAAGGGCTTTGTGTATACTGTTATTGATATAGGAAACGGCATCTATGTTGATTTTTATAATTTACATTCAGATGCTTACGGCGGTGCAGGCTCTGTTGCCGCAAGAACAAGTCAGTATAAGCAGCTTGCTGAGTTCATTGAAGCACGTTCGGCAGAAAACGACAGGCCTGTAATTGTAACAGGTGACTTCAATAACCACCTTCACTATTTTGAGGATGATGCCGCTCTTTATAATATTTTCTGTAAACAGCTTGGCATGAAGGATGCATGGGTTGAATTCTCAAATGACGGTGATTATTTTGATTTCTATGAGTGGCACGCATCAGGTGTCAATGCATGGGGTAACTGGGATGCCGTTGAGAGATTTATGTACAGAGCAGGCGGCGGTGTTGATGTTGTTGTCAGTGATTTAAGATATGTCGATGTGCTTGATGACAGCGGAAAGGCTGTGTCTGACCATGCAGCCGCAGAATGTGATTTTACATTCATAAAGACTGCTGATTTCACCCAAAACACTCAGGAGCTTCAGATTGTTGAAGCATCGGGAAACGATTTCCTCCGCTCTCTCATATGGTTCTTCAAGGCTTTAATGCTGATTCTTTCAGACCTTGACAACCTCCCCGAATTACTGAAGGAGCTTTAATTAATAAAAATAGAACCTGCCATCCGCAGAATGATAAATTCCGGATGGCAGGCTTTGTTTTTAAATGAAGCAACGACCTTGTCGGTACGAAACAATAGTGATGTTTGCCATTGCGGGCAGTGATGTTATACCTTACGGTGTAGTGATGATGCTCACTTTGTTCGCAGTGATGTGATGTGCTCCGAACTTGCCGAAGGCAAACATCACGCACGAAGTGTGCATCACTACCGAAAGCAACATCACATTCCCGCAGGGAACACATCGTCCAAAAAAATATCCCAAGTCTTTCGACTTGGGATGCTTTTTTTGGTGCACCTGACACTTTCAAATCCGAACCCAATGCCGACTTTTCAAGGTCGGCAAAGGTTATGGTTTCAGTACCGTCTTTGAAGTTGAAGGTAATTACCATTCTGTCTTCAAATAAGAATACTGAGTTCACAAAGTTGTTGATTAAGGTTCTTCTGTGGTCGAGCTTCTTCGGATTGAGCTTACGGAACTTATAGAACCAATATAAAATCTCCTCACGGGTCAGCTTTGGCCTTGACATTTCCTCTTTCATAATCCTGATTGAAAGCTCACTCTTTTCTGCTTCAAGTTCTTCCATTCGCTCTTTGGTTGTAGGTGTAATAATACCTTTTTCCATAGCGGTAATTAGGTTGTTGATTGCCGTAAGAGTCTGTGCATATTGCTTTTGAAGTATGGGGAGAACTGTACTTTCCTTGTTAAAAGTTTCAAGTGCCTGGTCAGTTAAATATTCAATGGTTTCATCGTTCATAATGAGTCTGCGGATGCTGTCAACAACAATATCCTCAATCCAAGCCTTTTTAACTGTTTTTTTGTCACAGCCTTTGTGATTCTTTACACTTACGCATTTGTAGTATCGGTGTACAAACTTTGTTCTGCTTGTACCGCTTTCACCAACCATAAGACACTGACACTTGCCGCAATAGAGCTTTGTAGTCAGAAGATATTCATCTTCCGCTTTGTGCTTTGCAGGGGCATCCTTATTCTGCTTCATTTTTTCCTGTACCAATTCAAACAACTCCTTATCTACTATTGCGGGAATTCCTCCCGGTGTTATTACATCTTTAAATTTGTATTCACCGATATATTTTCGGTTGTGCAGCATACGGGCAACAATGTCAACATCTAACTTGGTTTTCTTATGAGTGCGTACACCTTGGTAGTTGAGCATATTTGCAATGTGTTGCATAGACATACCCTCGGCATAACTCTTAAAAGCTAAAACTACCGCAGGTGCAGTAACCTCATCAATTAAATAATTCTGCTCTTTATCTACCTTGTAACCAATCGGCAAGGTACCACCGTTGTATTTGCATTTAAGAGCATTTTCCATCATACCTCTTGTAACTTTTTCTGCAAGCTCTACTGAGTAATATTCAGCCATACCTTCAAGCAGACTTTCAAGCAAAATACCTTCTGCACCTTGAGATATAGTTTCGGTAATAGATACAACCTTAACTCCGTTCTTTCTCAGCATATTTTTGTAATGAGCCGAGTCATATCTGTTACGGGCAAAACGGTCAAGCTTCCATACGAGTATTACCTCAAAATGCTTTGAAGCACTATCTTTTATCATCTGCTGAAATCTCGGTCTGTTGTCTGTTTT
>JAZNRX010000037.1:0-14379 GCA_045590915.1 Acutalibacteraceae bacterium
CCAGCATTGTTTCGGGACGGGTTGCTGCAAGCTCAAGATAGCCCGTGCCGTCCTTGAGAGGATAACGAAGATGCCAGAAAGAGCCTGCCTGCTCCTCATATTCAACCTCTGCATCGGAAATTGATGTAAGACAAACGGGACACCAGTTTACTATTCTTTCACCGCGGTAAATAAGACCTTTTTCGTAAAGACGTACAAAAACCTCCTTAACAGCCTTATTACAGCCCTCGTCAAGAGTAAATCTTTCCCTGTCCCAGTCACATGATGAGCCCAGCTTTTTAAGCTGCTCAATAATTCTTCCGCCGTACTGTTTTTTCCATTCCCATGCTCTTTCAAGGAAGCCTTCTCTGCCGAGATCCTCTTTTGAAATGCCTTCCTTTCTCATAGCCTCAACTATTTTTGCTTCGGTAGCAATAGAGGCGTGGTCTGTTCCGGGGAGCCATAAGGTATCAAAGCCTGCCATTCTCTTGTAGCGGATAAGAATATCCTGAAGAGTATTGTCGAGGGCATGGCCCATATGAAGCTGTCCCGTAATATTGGGCGGGGGAATAACTATTGTGTATGTAGGCTTGTCCATTTCGCACTTTGCGTGGAAATATTTTCCGTCAAGCCAGCTTTTATAAATTCTGTCTTCTACGTTTTTAGGATCGTAGAGTTTTTCAAGTTCTTTACTCATTTCAATAACCTCTTTTTTCGGTTTTGATTTTTTAACCGATATATTATAGCATTTAATATCTATTTTGTAAACATTTTTATCTCATTAAAAATTCTTTTAAAGCTGAATACCGTTTATTCTGTTTATTATTATCCGTCATCTGACAAATCCTGTCCTCTGTACCTACAAGAATAAGTATTTTCTTCGCTCTCGTAACTCCGGTGTAAAGGAGATTACGGTACATAAGACGGGGCGGACAGTCCGCAACGGGAATAATTACAACGGGATATTCACTGCCCTGACTTTTGTGAATTGTAATAGCATACGCAAGCTCAAGCTCCGACAGGTTATCTGCAGGATAATCGGCAATTCTGTCATCAAATTCTATCTTCATAATGCCTGCGGCATAGTTAATTTTTTTCAGAATTCCTATATCTCCGTTAAAGATACCCTCGCCCTGCTCATTATCCTTCTGCCACGGAATATCGTAATTGTTTTTTATCTGCATTACCTTGTCGCCTTCACGGAAAACTCTGCCGCCTGAGGTTTTCAGCTGATTTTTTGTTCTTGCAGGAGGATTTAAGACTGCCTGCAGTCTTCGGTTAAGATTAACCGTTCCCAAATCTCCTTTTCTTGAGGGACAAAGAATCTGTATGTCATCAAAGGATGAAAATCCGTATGCCGACGGAAGTCTTTTCTCTATAAGGGAAAGCACTGTATCGGATGCAGAAAAAACATCCTCTCTTTTCATAAAAAAGAAATCGGAGTCATTTGAGGTGAGTGTGGGATATTCACCTGAAATAATTCTGTGGGCATTCATAACAATAAGGCTTTTCTGTGCCTGTCTGAAAATTTCCGTAAGACACACAACGGGAAGCACACCGGAGTTTATAAGATCAGTCAGTACATTTCCGGCACCTACAGACGGAAGTTGATCGGCATCACCGACAAGAATAATTCTGCATCCCATAGGAAGTGCATCGAGAAGACTGGAAAAAAGCACTGCATCAACCATTGACATTTCATCAATGATAACGGCTCCTGCAGAAAGAGGATCCTCTGCATTTCGTCTGAATACCGGCTTATCATTTGCATCCCATTCAACCTCAAGCAGACGGTGAATGGTTTTTGCCTCTCTGCCCGTAACCTCACTCATTCTTTTTGCGGCTCTGCCTGTAGGGGCACACAGAAGCACCTCAACATTTTTTCTTTCAAAAATATCAATAATACCCTTGACCGCCGTTGTTTTACCCGTTCCCGGACCGCCTGTGAGAATAAGAAGACCTTTTTTTGCCGCAGTAATTATTGCTTCCTTCTGCTTATCGGCAAAAAATATTCCGCTGTTGTTTTCGGTTCTGATTATATCGTCCTCAACCGACATAATTGCAGACGGGGGGAAGCGAAGGATGTTTTTCATTCTTTCGCATATTGACATTTCTGCAACATACATTTCGGGAATAAAAAGAAATTCCTCATTGTCAACCACAGAAGAAATCAGCTGTTTCTTTTCTATAAGCTCTGCAATAACACTCTGCAGAGCCTCACCCTCTATACCGAGAAGCTCTTTTGCGGGAACATCTATTTTCCGTCGGGGAATACACGTATGACCGTTTCCGATATTATGCTTAATAATAAAAATTATCCCTGCACTGTTTCTGTAAGAGGGAGCAACCTGAAGCTTCATATCTGCCGCAAGCTGTTCGACTCTGTCAAAGGAAAAGCCGTTTACGGATGAGCAGAGAATATAAGGGTTTTCCTTTATAAGATTAAGAGAATTGGCACCGTAATATTTATATATTGCTGTACACTCCGACGGCGTAATGCCGACTCTTTCAAGGTCCATCATTATTTTTCGCATAGCATTCTGACGGTTGAATTCCGCAGAAATATCAACAGCCGTTTTCTTTGATATACCCTTTATTACGGCAAGCTTTTCGGGATCGCTTTCAAGCACCTCAAAGCTTTTCTCGCCGAAGCGTTCTATTATTTTAAGTGCGGTTTTGGGACCTATTCCCTTTACCGCTCCTGATGCAAGATATCTGTATAGCTTTGCGGTGGTATCGGGCATTGACCTTTCATATGACTCCACTCTGAACTGACGCCCGAACACCTCATGAGAGCCCCATGTACCTGTCAGAACAAGCTCCTCTCCCGGAGCGGTTTCCGAAAATGTTCCTACTGCGGTTACAATTTCTCCCGAAACATTCAGTTCAAGAACCGTAAACAAATTGGTGGTATTATGAAATACCACATTTTCGACTATACCGCTTATTCTTTCTGTAATCGCATCATTCATATTGAAAGAATTATTCACCGCTTTCTTCTGTTTCTTCGGAAACACTTCTGAATACATAGCCGTTGGAATTGAGATATTTCATATCCTTGAGAAGTATACCTATTCCCTTTGCGGCACAGCCCTCCGCATCCTGTGCAACGATGGTCTTCAAACCGGTCTTATAGCTGATGAATTTTTCCAGACCGTAAAGCTCGGCAGAGCCGCCTGTCAGAATAATTCCCGTATCGGCAATATCTCCGCAAAGCTCGGGGGGAGTCTTTTCAAGAACACCCGTAATACAGGATAAAATCTCATTAAGATGAGAACTCAAAACCTCATAAATCTGTGCCGATGTCAGTTCAGCTTCACGGGGAAGTCCCGTTTCAGTATCCTTACCGCATACAACAACTGCTATTTCAGAATTGCGAAGCATGGCACCGCCTATAGTGAGCTTTACCTCCTCGGCTGTAGACATTCCTATTTCAATACCGTGCTTTCTTGCGGCATATTCAATTATTGCTTTTGTCAGATCATTTCCGCCAACCTTAATAGATTGGGAAAGTGCAATATTACCCATTGTTACTACAGAGCAATCCGTAACACCGCCGCCGATATCACACACAAGCACACCCTTTGGCTGAGTGAGACTCACTCCGGCACCTATTGCCGCGGCAAGTGATTCATCAACGAAGCAGGCACTTCCCGCACCGCAGGACATAATAACATCAAATACGGTTTTTTTCTGCAAGGGCGTTACGGTGCTTGGCACACACATCAGAATATTAGGCTTAAAAAGCTTTCCGAAGCACACCTTGTTTATGCAGTTTTTTATCATCACACAGGCTTGCTCTCTGTCAATTACAATGCCGTCCTTAATGGGATAAACTGCTTCCATTGAGCCAGGAAGCTTTTCGCACATTTTTTTTGCGGCAGTGCCTATGGCAACAGGCTTTCCCGTAAATTTATCACATACCATAACAGAGGGTTCACGCATAACAATACCTCTGCCTTCGACAAAAACCGTGAAGCTTGAGGAACCGAAATTTATACCTATACGAAGACCGAGCACTGCGAACACCTCTTTTCTTAATATTCCGTTTTATAATAACATAAATATAACTTTTTGTCTATATAAAACCTGCGTTATATCGCCGAATAAATCTTTTTTTAAGCAAAATATTTGGTCAATATGACATATTAAATCTTTCATTTTTGGAGAAATTAAACATTTTTCATTCTGCGTTGATTTTATATATTTCTTCATAACGGTTTTTGTGTTATCATAGTGTTATAATATTTCGACAGGAGAGATTTTTATGGATTTTTGCAGAAAAGAATACAGTTTTCCGTCAAATACAGGAATAACGGATATTTTTGTTCAGAGTGTTACTCCTGAAAACAAAAGCGATGTAAAAGGTGTCATTTCTATTGTTCACGGCATGGCTGAGCACACGGACAGATACATTGAAATTGCACAGTACCTCGCATCAAAGGGATATGCCGTGTTTATGCACGACCATGCAGGTCACGGAAAATCCGTAAAATCCGAGGATGATCTGGGATATTTCGGAGCCGACAACGGATATATTAAAATAACCGAGGATGTAAAAGAAACGGTGGATCTTGCAAAAAAGGAATTCCCCGATGCTCCTGTTATTCTTTGGGGACATTCGATGGGTTCTTTTGTCGCAAGACTTTTCATTTCAACCTATCCCGATGCAGTAAACGCCGCAATCATTTGCGGAACAAGCGGTGCAAACCCCGCCGCCGCAGCAGGTATTCTCATTGCACAGCTTATTGCAAAGCTTCTTGGAAAACGCCACCGTTCAAAGCTTCTTGATACTATGGCTTTCGGCACATACAACAAAAAATTCCAAGGCAACACAGGCTTTGAATGGCTTTCGGTAAACGAAGAGAATATTGCTGTATATGTAAAGGACAGTCTGTGCGGATATAAATTCACCGCATACGGCTTTAAGGATCTTTTTGCTCTGCTGGCAAGTGTTTCATCAAAAGATTGGTTCACGGCAGTTCCCGAAAAGCTTCCGTTATATCTCATTGCAGGTGATGCGGATCCTGTAGGCAATTACGGCAAGGGTGTAAAAGAAGTCTATAACAAGCTTATAAAAAGCGGACACGCAAATACTGAAATCAAGCTTTATGAAGGCTATCGACACGAAATACACAATGAAGATATAAGATACACTGTCCTTGATGATATTGTTGCTTTTTCAGACGAGGCAATCTCAAAATAAGCAATAAAAAAAGCGATGCACCGCCGCATCGCTTTTTTTCTTTTATGAATGATTATTTGAGATAACCCATTGCAACCCAGCCTGTATATCCGCCGAAGGTTACCTTACCCCAATACTTTGTGTATTCATTTGTTGAATTGGCATCGTGGTAAACATCAACAACGGTAACTGTTGAATTTGCGGGAATCTGTGCTATTGAAAGAGAATCAACATTATGATCTTCTCTCATATTGAGATGAGGCTCTGCAATTACGGTATATGTTCCTGTTGCAAAAGCAGAGCTTGCAGAGGATGAGGTTGTAGCTTCGGGAGCTGCCGCAGTGGTCTGTTCGGGAGCCGCCGCAGTAGTCTGCTCTGCAAAAGAAGCTGTTGTCTGTTCCTCTGTGCCTGTAGTCTGCTCGGGTGCTGTTGTAAACTCCTCGGGAGTTACAACATTATCAGAATATGCATTTACGAGATATTTCATTGATACCCATGCATCCCAACCCTTGTAAAGAGTTCTGCCCCAATACTGTGAATCCTCATCCGCTGTTTCATCATACTTGATTTCCTTTATTTCAAGAACGGTTCCGCTGGGAATTCCGAGAATCTGCTCGCCGTCCTTTGAGGGCTCTTTTCTGAGATTGAGTCTGCCTGTTTCGCCGACCTTTACGGTGTAATTGCCGGGCTTATATTTTTCTGCAGGTGAGGTGGTGATTTCTTCAGCAACGGTTGATGTTGTTTCTTCAGGAACAGTTGTGGTTTCCTCTTTATCTGAACGCATTGAAACAATAACGGAAATAAGAAGAGCAACAACCAGAACTGCAACAATTATTGCCGCAATACAAATTCTCAGAACCTTTTCTGAATTTGTACCTTCCTTCTTCTGACCTTCAGCGCTTTCCTGCTCTTCTTCAAAAATCTCATCTTCAGAGTAATTTACATTTTTTTCATTCATCTTTTTTTGCTCCTTTGCAATATTTTTGTTTTATCATAACACAAAGTTAATTATATCATCAAAGGGGGAGATTTTTCAAGTAAAAAATCAGAATAATTCACTATAAGAAATCTTATTTGAAGAAAAACTGTCTGCATCAAATACTTTTCCGAGAATTTTTACGCTCTTTACAAGCTTTTTTGTTCTGACAAATTCATTTTTTCCGGGACAGAAGGGATAAATACCGATATTTGAGAATACATACCAGAGTGCCATTGAGCCGTTGTCCTCGTCTCCGGGGAAGCCGTCATCCTCAAAGGAGAATACCTCTTCGCACATTTTTTCCACCCAGTATGATGTCTTTTCAACCTCACCCATTTCGGAATAGATATAAGGCAGATGGAAGCTTGGCTGATTTGAAATTGCACACTGACCGAAATCAGCAGCCGCCATTTCTGTCATTTCATGAATTTCACAACCGTAGCCTGCATTTTCATAAACGGGAGGAGTAGCGAAAAGCTCATCAATTTTTGAGAGAAGCTTTTCCTTTCCGCCGTAAAGCTCTGAAAGTCCCTCCATATCGTGAGGCACAGCAAAGGAGTTCTGCCATGCAGAGCCTTCCGTATAGTCTCTGCCCCAGGCAATAGGACAAAAACCGGGACGGAATGTGCCATCCTCGAATTTGGGACGCATAAAGCCTGTTTCTTCATCAAACAGATTTTTATAATTATCTGCTCTTACATAATATTCCTTAGCTATATCATCTTTTCCGAGAAGCTCGGCAATTTTTGCAATACACCAGTCACCGTAAGCCGCATCAAGAGTGAGATTTACACTTTCTCTGTGAGCTTCAATGGGAACATAACCCAACTTTACATAGCTTTCGGCTCCGCTTCTGCCGTAATCGTCATCGGATGAATTTATGTTTGCATGCTTGAGCATTCCCTCTAATGCCTGCTCCATGGTTTCCTTGTCCATAAGCCCCTTTACTGCGGCATCGCAAAGCACAGCATCAATAAGAGTACTGGGCATACAGCCTCTTTCACCTATAGAGGGCCAACGGGGAAGCCAGCCGCATTCAAGATAATCGTTTACAAAGCCGCGGCACATTTCCTTATATTCGTCCCTTGCAACAAGTGCATAAAAGGGATAACAGGTTCTGTATGTATCCCAGAAGCCGTTGTCCGTATATCTTACACCGGGAAGAATTTTTCCGCTTGAGGGTGCATAATGCACAGCTTCGCCCTTTTCATTGATTTCATAGCACTTATGGGGATAAAGGAAAGCACGGTACATACAGGAATAGAAGGTTTTAAGCTGTTTTTCGTCCTTTGCTTCAATTTCAACACGGGAGAGATATTCTTCCCAGACTTTTTCAGCATCTTCTTTTATACAGTCAAAGCACTTTCCTTTTGTATCCTGACAAAGATTTTCCTTTGCCTGTTCAAAACTGATATATGAGGTAGAGACGAAAGCATCAATCCTGTCGCCCTTAACCTTTAGATGAATTCCCACCATATCGCCTGCAACATTATTTGCGATGCTGTGACACTTATCCGTACCTGCAATGTTTTCATCGGAAGAAATCTGTCCTTCGTCAAATTTTACCACAGTATACATCTTAAAGTTTACTGCCTTATCGTCATTACAGTTTGTAACAATGGCATAAAGGGTATTTTCTTCGGGCTTATACTCATAAGAGCAATAGTCTCTGAAAGGAAGAACGGAAAACCAGTTATCCTCCGAGTCATCAAACAGTACTCTTACAGCACCGCCTCTTTCGGTGGGAGTAACCTCAAAAACACTTCTGCTTTTAAGGAAATTAAGCTTCATATAAGAGGGCGTCATCACTGCCTCTTTGGGACGGTAGCCTGACCAACGGTTTTCACTGAAAATGGGGGTTCTCTTCTGCGGCATAAAAACAACTGTACCGTAATCTGCAATCCACGGACTTGGCTGATGTGTAATTCTCACACCCTCAAGGCTTCTTGCATCGGGATGAAAAAACCAGCTGTTCTGACTTGAGGTCTGTGCCGCAAATGCACACATCGCAAAGGGACGCTGAATAAGAGGAAGTGTGTTACCGTTGGAAAAACGGTGCACGGAGGCACTACCCTGCTTTATATTTACATACTGTGAATAGCTCATATTTTACCTTCTTTCTTTTAATGAATTCAGTAACCAAAAACAAATCTTCTGATTAAGACTATTGCAATAATTATACAACAGAAAACAATCAAACCAAAACGTATTATATATAAAACCGTTGACAATTTTGTCTTATTTTTTTTGAAATACATTTCACAGAATTCTGCAGTAACACCAATAAAAAATGCAACAATGCTTACAGGTATCGCAATTTCCATAGGACAAATCCGGGCAAATCCTAAAAGCATAATTCCGGCACCGACAACCATTGCGATGTACTTTATAGCTTTTGAAACACACACCGACACAATTGTCTCCTTTCAGAAAATGCCCGGAAAAACATCTTCCGGGCAAAAGTTTTAGTCTGTTATTTTGATATCGTAGCCTTTCTGCTCAAGGAAGGGCTTGATGCGCTGTGCATGATTGAGAAGTGAGCTTATAGACATATCGTGGTTAAGTGCATCAATGATAAGAGAGATGTACTTTGAAAGGTCAACCTCGCAGAACCATTTTCTTTCAAGAAGCTCGGGGGAACGGTAGATAAGGTTTGTTGTGAAAACCTTGCTTATCCAGCCATTGTTATATGCTTCGTCAAAAGCATCAAGACCGTTACAGAAAAGACCGAATGCACAGCAGACATAGATGTTTCTTGCACCCATATCCTTAAGACGCTTTGCAACATCAATCATTGAGTCTCCGGATGAAATCATATCGTCAACAACGATAACATCCTTGCCCTCAAGGCTTGAGCCTAAGAATTCGTGAGCGATAATGGGGTTTCTGCCTTTTACGACCCTTGAATAGTCACGGCGCTTATAGAACATACCGAGATCTATTCCGAGAACTGATGAGTAGTAAACACCTCTGTTTACACCGCCCTCGTCGGGAGAGATAATCATAAGGTTGTCCTTATCAATCTTAAGGTCTTCAATATTGTTAACAAGAGCCTTTATCATCTGATATGTAGTGTATACATTTTCAAAGCCCTTTGTGGGAATTGCATTCATAACTCTGGGATCGTGAGCATCGAAAGTGATAATGTTATCAATTCCGTAGTAATCGAAAAGTTCCTGAAGCATAACTGCACAGTCAAGAGATTCTCTTGCAGTTCTCTTGTGCTGTCTGCCTTCATAAAGCATGGGCATAATAACGGTAATCTTTCTTGCCTTACCTGTCATTGCGGCGATTGCTCTTTTAAGATTTGCATAATGTTCATCGGGTGTATAGGGCACGGTATAGCCATAAACCTCATGTGTAACACCGTAATTGAAGCAATCACAAAGAATGTAGATGTCATATCCTCTTACGGATTCCTTAAGTGTGCACTTTCCTTCGCCTGTTCCGAATCGGGGAAATACAGCCTTGAGAATGTAGGAATCTCTTTCATAGCCGTTGAAAGCGATTGTGGATTTGTGTTCGCTTTCTCTCTCGTCTCTCCACTGAACAAGATAAGAGTCAATCTTCTTTGCAAGCTCTTCACAACCGGGAAGAGGAAGAATACCGAGAGGACCTGCGGGAATTGTGTTGAATTCATCAGTGTAAACGGGCATTTTAAACACTCCTTTGTTTTTTGTTATCAGGGAATCGACCTGACAACTTATATTACCATTTTAACCTTTTTTCTCTTATTTGCAATAGAAAACAGCTTTTTCCGCCAAAAAAATAAATAGAAATATATAGCTTTTTTTTGTATATATTTACAATAATACCTGTTCTTTCTGTTTTATCCTGCAATAAATAAAACAAGATACACAATTCCGAGAATAACGGGCTGATGTGCCATATAGATATAGAGACTGTATTTTCCGATTTTTTCAAAAAATCTCAATCTTATCCCGAGAATTTTCAGAACAATTCTGCTTTTTTTCATTACATTCCACAGAAAAAATCCGAAAAGGAACATAAATATCCAAGGAAATACGGGATAGTAGTCCCCCGAAGCAAAGCCATAAAAGGGAAAACCTAAAAAGGCTGTAAAATAGTTGCGGTACAGCCCTTCCGGGAGAGGCATTATTTCAATGCCGAAAAAACCGATATGATGCTTTGTCAGCTCAAATGTCAGAAGGAACAAAACAAGACAAAGGATTGAAA
This sequence comes from Acutalibacteraceae bacterium, assembly GCA_045590915.1. Lineage (GTDB taxonomy): Bacteria > Bacillota > Clostridia > Oscillospirales > Acutalibacteraceae > RUG806. Next base: position 10,341 of record JAZNRX010000037.1, read on the forward strand.
AAAATCCCGCCGGCAGCTTATCAAGTATTCTTTTCAGCAGTATCATAATAAATGCGGCTGCACCCATAAATGTGAGAATTCCGAAAATAACGGGAAGCTCGGGCATAAAAATATATGTCACACCACTGACAATCAACCCTGCAGCAGAAATTGTTACAGCTCTTTTCAAAGGCTTTTTTCCGAAATGAATACACATTCCCGAAAGACAGATAAAGCAGCAGGCACCGAAATCTCTGACAATATTTATGAGATTGAAAACAGATACACTTACTTCAACACCCGTAAATGCCACAACATCAAAAAGGGTATGATAAATTATCATACCCAGAATACAAACGCCTCTTACGGCATCCAACAGATAATATCTCTTTTCCGAATTATTTGTTACCGAAGCTTCCATCAGTTACTGCCTTTACAAAATTGAGAATATCACCGTAAACCTTTTCCTTATCCTCTTCATTGAGAATTTCGTGACGGTCTGCGGGATAGAGGAAAACCTCAGGCTCAAGTCCGTGAAGAACAAGAGCATCGGAAACGGCAAGCACTCCCCTGCCGAACATTCCGATGGGATCCTTACCGCCCGAAATAAGAAGCACGGGGAAATTATCGGGAAGCCTTTCTGCCCACGAAGGACTGCTTGCCTTTACCGCAAGACAGACAAGCTCTTTTGCAAGAGCAGCAGACATCGGAAAGCCGCAAAGACAATCGTTTTTATAGTTCTCAATATTTTCCTTACTTCTGGAAAGCCATGATAAATCATCATCTCCCTTAAGCACCTTTTTTGTAAACAGCTCAAAAAGGCGGAAGATTGAAGCGGGTGTTCTTGAATTTTCAGCAAGCTTATCCATCACGGCTTTTACGGGATCCTCAAATGCCGCAACAGCGGGCGGAAGCTGTCCAGTTCCGCAATAAATTGCACCTGAAAGCCTCTCACCGAAGGCAGCAGAATAAATTCTTGCAAGGAATGAACCCATTGAATGTCCGAAAATTATATACGGGATTTCGGGATACCTCTTTGCCATAATATTATGAAGCGTATTCATATCCCTTACCATATTGACATGATCTCCGTCAAAAACATATCCGAGATCCGCTTCGCTTTCAACGGATTTTCCGTGTCCCAGATGGTCATTTCCGCAGACAACAAAGCCGTTGTCTGCAAGAAAACGTGCAAAATGGTCATATCTTCCGATATGCTCACTTACACCGTGGGCAATCTGAACGATGCCCACAGGTAAAATATCCTCATTCTGCCATATAAGTGTTCTTATCTTATTCACACCGTTTGATGATGTGAAGTATGCTTCTTTTCTTGTGACAGCCATTGTGCCACCTCCGAAAAATTATTTCCAGATATAAACTCTTGTTTCGTATGGTCTTAATGTGAAGCCGTTTTCAACAACTCCGCAGGACTCATAGTTGTTGATTGCAAGCTCTGCCTTTGAAAGCTCAAAGCCTTCGGGAGCTTTGAAGGCAACAGCATTTTCATCAAATGAGCAGACAACAAGAGCCTTTTCATTGTCAAGATGACGGGAATATACATAAAGTGACTTACTGCTCTTATAATGCTCCTTGTATGAGCCGTAAATCATAAGATCGTTTTCTTTTCTGAACTTTATAAGCTTTCTGTAGAAATTGAGAATTGAATCGGGATCATTTTCTGCTTCTTCTACATTTATTTCCTTATAGTTATCATTGATGTGGAACCATGCCTTGTCAGCAGTTGTGAAGCCCGCATTCTTTTCGGCACTCCACTGAACAGGAGTTCTTGCATTGTCACGGGATGCATAATGAGCAAGCTCCATAGCCTTCTTTGCTCCGAGAAGACTCTTTGCAACACCGTAGTTATTGATTGTTGAAACATCTGTGTAATCTTCGATGTTTTCAAGAGGACAGTTGAGCATACCGATTTCCTGTCCCTGATAAATAAAGGGAGTTCCGCACTGACACATATACATTACAGCAAGCATCTTTGCACTTTCTTTTCTGTACTTGGTGCTGCCGTAACGGTTGATAATTCTGGGCTGGTCGTGGTTTTCAATATAAAGTGCATTCCATGCCTTTCCGTAAAGGTTTTCCTGCCATCTTGTGTAAACCTTTTTCAGCTTCTTAAGATTGAATTTTGTTTTGAACCAGCTGTAGAAAAGGCAATCCGCAGCCATATGCTCGAAATGGAACATCATATTAAGCTGCTGGTCGGGACCTTCGGTAATATGCTTAAGAGCATTCTTGTATGTCATCATAGGTGCCTCACCTACTGTCATACAGTCATACTTTGAGAGAACATCATTCTTGAATTCAGAGAGATATTCATCAAGATGAGGACCGTGCATATACTGCTCAAAGCCTGTTGCTACGGGGAACCAATAAGGGCTTGAGGGAAGACCTGCGGGCTTGGAGATAAATGTGATAACATCCTCACGGAAGCCGTCAACACCCATATCAAGCCAATATCTCATAATATCCTTAACCTCTTCACGAACCTTAGGGTTATCCATATTAAGATCGGGCTGTTCAATCGCAAAAAGGTGAAGGTAATATTTCTTGAGGTTTTCATCATACTCCCAGGCTCTACCTGCAAAGGTTGACATCCAGTTGTTAGGATAGCGCTTACCGTTCTTTCCCTTACCCTTATACCAATGATAGTAGTCGTGATAGGGGTTATCCTCACCCTTCTTGCTTTCAAGGAACCATTCGTGCTGATCGGAGGTGTGGTTTACAACGAGGTCCATAATAACACGGATTCCTCTTTCGTGTGCACCGTCGAGAACAGCCTTGAAGTCTTCAAGAGTACCGTATTCGGGCTGAATATTGCGGTAATCTGCAATATCATATCCGTAGTCCTTCTGGGGTGAAACATAAAGGGGTGAAAACCATATTGCATCAACACCGAGACTCTTTATGTAGTCAAGCTTTGAAAGTACACCCTTAAGGTCACCTATTCCGTCACCGTTACCGTCACAGAATGAACGGGGCCATACCTGATAAACAGCCATTTCCTTGTACCAATGTCTTTTGATTTCTGCCATTTCTTTTTCCTCCAGATTAAATTAATGCTCTTCCGAGCTCACCGATATTTTCAAAAGCAACAGTTGCTTTTATTTCCGATTTTTCATACATTTCGGGAGTTGTAACACCCGTATAGACAAGAACTGCCTTGAGTCCGTTTTTTACACCTATTGCAATATCGGTTTCAAGCCTGTCACCGACAAATGCAACCTCTTCCCTTTTACAGCCTATTCTGTTTGTCACATAATCAACGGTAAAAGCATAAGGCTTTCCCATTATGAGATCGGGGGTTCTTCCCGTGGAACGCTCAAACATTGCAATCATTGAGCCTGTATCGGGCATAAAGCCGTCCTTCAACGGACAGTTATTATCAGGATGAGTGGCAATATATTCTGCACCGCCTGCAAGAAAATTTGCCGCCTTGTTGATTTTTTCATATGTTAATGTTGTATCAAAGCCGAGAACAACAATATCGGGATTTTCGTCAGTGAGAACAATTCCCGCCTTGATGAAATCACCTGTCAGATTTTCATTACCCAGCAGATACACCGTTTTCCCTGCACGATTTCTTTTAAGAAAATCTATCGTTACGTGAGATGAAATAATAACACTTCCGTCTTCGGCATCATAACCGTACCGTCTGAGCTTACCGAGACAGGCTTGTTCATTATGGGATGAATTATTTGTAAAAAAGAAAAATTTTTTTCCGCTTTTTTCAACACAGCGTGCAAATTCCTCGGCACCGGGAAGAAGGGACTCACCAAGATAGAAGGTTCCGTCCATATCAACAATAAAGCACTTGATATCCTCAAGACACTCCATACAGCTCATATAATCATAACGCGAAGAGACACCACCTCCACCGGCATCAGAAGATACAATTGATGTCACTGCCATCGAAGTCGAAGACAAAAAATAAGCATCTCACTTGACAAATTAAACGCAATCAGTATCTTTTCAGGGGTTGCGTTTACTTTTGTATGTTATCCCCTGTATTGTTTCTGCAACTTTCCTTTTCCGAGAATGGGCT
>JAZNRX010000038.1:0-4129 GCA_045590915.1 Acutalibacteraceae bacterium
ACTTGGTTATTTTGGGCCCATGCGCTATACAGAACTGCCCCGCTTCTACACTGAGAACCTGGATGGTGTAGATGTTGTGATGCTTCAGGTTCCTCCTATGGATGCGCACGGCAACTTCAATTTTGGTTTGAATGCTTTAAAAACTACGATATAACAAAGCTTGAATATCGCAAACGATTAGTTGATGCTTTTGTTAATTCAATAATTGTTTTTGATGACAGAATAGAGTTTTATTTCAATTATAGAGACGGTGTTGAAACACTGTCTCTAAAAGATTTAGATAAATGTTCGGATTTAGTTGACCCACTCCGACCACGAAAACCCTTGTAAACTAAAGGTTTACAAGGGTTTTCATATTTTAAATAACTTTCAAAAATTATAATGTGCTACATATTTTCCACTCCACAAGTGGAAACTTTTTTGTTTTCAAAGCTGTTCTCTATTCTTTGAATTATGCAGTAAAAATTTTTATATCAACAAAAGGAAAGAAAGGCTAAAATAAACGCACAACATCTTTGGTGGTTAGTTTCTCCTCTCTTACCGCAACTCTCGTTATATGGCTTTCTGTGGGAAGTAAAAAGCTATTTTATTCTAGTTGTCATTTTATACATAGTATTAAAACAAAAAACAATTAGCCGACCTTTCTCGGTTGACTAATTGTTTTTATATTTTTAAAGAAACGGAAGTGGTAATTTAATTTCCTGTTTTTATGTGTTCTAACATCTTTAATTATTTCTGCTTTTAAAACTCAATGACAACAATAATCTTTAAGCAGTTTCGTTTTCCTTATGGCGTTCTTCACGCATTTTTTCAAGGTCACGATACATCTGCTCTTTCTTTTCACCTTCTATATCATAGAAGAATTTAAGGATAAGAGACTTAAGAACATTGGCCAAAGCATAACCGAAGACAAGGAATGCAAGAAGCCACAAGCATGTTTTAAGATATGTAGGTTGAGCCTGCATTGTAACAACAAGGTCACCTTCTGCAGAGGACTGATAACCTGCCCATGCAATCATAAACGGAATAGCAATTTCCTTCAAGTAATTAAGAGCAGTTTGAACCCAGCCCGGTACAATACCCTGAATAGCCTCCATTCTCTCTCCTGTTTCCCATTCAAGATAATCATAGAACTCAACATTAAGGTGTGAGGTTGAAAGTTCCTGAATACCGATACCTACGCCGAAAATGAAATAGAAAATATAGAAGAAAATGCTGTTCCAGCCACTAAAGAACATAATGTCAAACTGTGCTTCAATAAAACAGATACCAAAAAGAATACCTGCCGAGATAATAGAATACGGTCCGCAGATTTTAAGAAGCTTGGTTGGCTCGTATTTCTTTGAAAGCTTTGTTGTAATAAGATTACCAACAACGGTACCAATTGCTGTGGGAAGAGTAAGTAAAAGGTTCTTTGAGGAGCCGACTGTGATAGCAGCAAGATATGTTGACATCTTACCAAGCATAGCAAAAGTATGGGACCATTGGATTGCATGGTATGCGCGGTAATTTTTGTATTTGAAAAGAGAGAAAACGGCTTTTGTTACCTTTACCTTCTTTTTCTTAGGAAGCTCAATTCTTTCTTTGCAGAAAAGGCCACACATAAGATTACCGAACGCAGTAACGGTAGCGGCAACAATTGCAAGAGTCATATACATTTGGTTTTTGTCATCGCTGAAAATACCATAAACAAATGTGCCGAGATAAGCCGCACCGTATCCGATATAATAAGATAACTGCCATATTGTTGCAACAGTTTTCTTTTCCTTATGGTTTGGAGAGATAACCTGAACAATATTCTGACCTGCGTTATTGAAGGCGTTGAACACAGTCTGACAGCAAGCTATACCATAACGGAAAAGCGTCATCTGCTCAACAGTCCAGCCCTCGGGAACATAAAAGTATAACGCGGTAAGGGTGAATATGGGAATAAGGCATATGATATACCAATGACGGTATCTGCCCCAACGGGTTTTCCAGTTCTGAATAATAACGCCGGAAATAACACCAATTACTACACCTAAAACAGTGGTAAGTGTAGTCTGAACGGCAAGAATATCTGCAATTTGTTCAGCATTAACTCCCACAGGACCGTAATAAAGCTCGTGCAGGAATGCTGCCGCAAGAGAGCCTGTAAGGGTTGTTCCGAACATACCACCGATTCTTGAAAGCATTACGCAGAAATACTCGAATTTTGAAATATGTTTACCCTCACCGTGAATGAGAGCATTCTGCGGAATTTCAGTAGCAGATGTTTTTTTGGTTCTTAACATCATATCATCCCCGTAATTTTATTTGGTTGATTTTAAATTACTAAAAACAACCATTATACATATAGATTAACATATTTTCTTTAAAGTTCCAATGTAATAAATCACAACAATATTTTTGAATTATCACAACAAGAGAGATATACGTAAAATACATCCGATTTATTAAATATCAAAGCAAAAAACAATTCCTTTGGAATAATCCAACAAAAAATGGTTTTATTAATTACTTTTTGCAGATTTACTCTTGTTTAGACAGCAAAGAAATGATACACTGAAATTACGATTTATCACACTTATTACTGTGATTTATACTATTAAACAGGAGTAAATTTCAGAAATATGAATAGTGTTGAAAATGTTTGTGAGTATTATTCCCACTTTAAAGATGATTTTCCGATTAACATATTTGCCGTAGGAGAAAGCTTTTGGTACGAAGATTGTTTCTTTGAAAGAGCTACTTCAGAAATTACTGCCATTGAGTATGTTGTCAGCGGATATGGAGTTCTCGAAAACAACGGCAAAAAATATGATATCGGACCAAAGGATGTTTTTTTATTAAGAAAAGGAACTCACCATAAGTACTATAATGCTAAACACAGTACACTTCACAAAATATTTATTACTTTAACCGGTGAACTCCCAGAAATATTACTAAATCAGTATTTACCCGGTCATGATTACGTTTATCATAATTGTGAGCTTGAAGAGCTTTTCAGAAACATATATAAAAAGACCCAAAAATACGGCACCGATTATTCTGATTTAGTTGATGATATGGTACCTGAAATTATGAAGTTAATTATCGCCATAAGTCATTGTGCATCAAATGACAAAAAAGACATTGCATCTTTAATGAGAGAATATCTTGATTCACAGATATACAAAGCTTTTTCACTTGATACAATGTGCAAAAAATTCGGCTACTCAAAAAATCACATAATCAATATATTTTCAAAAAGATTCAGCATTACCCCCTATCAGTATTACACAACAAAAAAACTCGAAACCGTTAAACTGTATCTGACTAATACAAATCACTCAATTTCAGAAATTGCAGAAAAAATGTCTTTTTCTGACCAACAGTATTTTTCCTCATGGTTCAAATCACTTTGCGGAATATCTCCTTCGAAATTCAGAAGTAATTGCGGAAAAGGGAATTGTGATAATTCACAATAAGTATTGAGATTATTCCCATTGTAAACCGCTTGGTTTATGTGTTAATATGCAAATAATTGTATATCAAAATCAGTAATGAAGGGTGAATAAAAATGAAGCCTGTCAGTTTTTATCTTGTAACCGATACCCATTATTTTGAAAATAAATTAGGTGCTGAAGGAAAAGCATTTGAAAAAAATATGCTTACTGAACAGTACTTTGTAAAGGAAAGCAGTGCAATTGTAAAATCCACCTTTGCACGCATCAGCGAAGACAAAGAAACAGATATTGTTATAATTCCGGGTGACCTTACAAAGAACGGTGAAAAAGAAAGTCACAATAGCTTTATCAGAGAGCTTTACAAGCTTAAAGAAAGCGGTAAAAGGATTTTTGTTATAACCGCAGGTCATGATTATAATGATTCCGCTTATGTATTAAAAGGTGATGGTCGTGTTCCTGTTGAGGGTACAGATTTCAATGATTTGTGTGAGATGTACCGTGATTTCGGTTATGACGATGCTATTGCACTTGATGAACCAACACATTCCTATGTTGCTGAAATTACCGAAGGTGTAAGAATGCTGGCGATATGCTGTGACAGTAAGGCTCAGCCAAAAGGAGCAATGGACGAAAGACTTATGTCTTGGGCAAAAGAACAGATTGACAAAGCAAAGGCAGATAACTGCTCTGTTTTTGCAATA
>JAZNRX010000039.1:0-2892 GCA_045590915.1 Acutalibacteraceae bacterium
GTGTGAGAGGTCGGCTAATCAACTAATGATTAGCCTCCTACTCGATTGTTCGGTTCTTATTTTTCACATTCATATGTAGCGTATGATAAAATTCTGTTGTTCACAAAGTCAACACCGTAAAGAATAATGCTGTTTTCATAAACCTCAATAAGGTATCCTTCGCTCATTGTGGGATCAGTGCCTTCCCAGAGAACCTGATAGTCACCTGTTATTCTTGGAGATGAAACAGAGGAAACATGAATAAATGTTGCACCGTCTTCACCGTTTTTGGAAACATTGAGATCAGGATTAAGTGACTGCATATGATATGCCCAATGTGAATGACCGTTAAGGAAAAATACATTGCTGTATTCTCTTAAAAGGTTTCTCAGTCTGATTTCATCGCTTGCACCGGGGGTATAAAACAGGGGATATGCCCAGCCGAGCTCATTCTGAAGATTTCCCGTACCCATAAGAGGATTACCGTTAGCAGAGGTTAAGAATGTATGGAAGAAAAGATAAACTGTTTTTTCTTTATGCTCTTCAAGCTGTTCTTCAAGCCAGTCGAGCTGCTCGTCCTGTAAAAGAGCATTCCATAAGAGACCGTAATTATTAGAAGTCTGATTAAGGAAAATAAATATTTCTCCCGACACCTTCTCTTCATAAACGAAATCAAGACCGTTTGCCGCAACATTTATGATGCCTTCAGCCTTTTCTTCGCTGTAAACACCGTTGTTCATATAAGTAAGCCAATTCTCTTTTTCATACTTTGCATGAAGATCGTGATTTCCTGTTGTGGTATATACGGGAAAATCAAAGTCTGATGCAATATTATTGAAAGCCATAAAAGCTTCTTTTTCGCCGTCTGTTGAAATATCTCCGGGCATTGCAACAAGTGAAACGCCGGCATTATCAAAAAATGCAAGTGAACGTGCAAATGTAGATTCTGCAACATCATTTCCTCCGTCAAGCTCATAACGGTTAAAATGCAGGTCACTTATTGATCCGAATGAATAAACGGCTTCACCTCTGTCAGCTCTTTTCTCAGCGGGAATATCAAAAATTTCAAGAACATCACCGTCAAGAGTTACAAGAATGCTTGTTGCCCCGTCAGGTATTGCCGTATAATCGGGAAGATCAATACTGCCTTCACCGAAATATGTTGTAATTGAAGCAAATTCGCTGTATTCTATTTCTTTGTCACCAAGTGAAAATGTGAGAGCCTCAAAGTCAGAATCTGCCCAATATAATTTATATTCACCGTCTGTTGTGGTCGTAATTTCTATTTCAGCATCCATATTACCTTTTATATCATTATGATATTCTATTGATGTAACAGAAATTTTATCATCCGAAAAACCCGGAAGATCAACCGATATATTAAGAAAACTGAAAAGCGCAGCAAGAATAGCAGCAATAATCTGAACGATAAGTGTGTTCATATTTTTTCCCTCCCATTATTTATACAATAATTATATCTGCAATAAAATTCCGTGTCAATATTTTACTGCGCATCTTTTTGTCTTAATTTTTTCATTTCTCCGCCAAAAACAATAATAAAGATGATTGCAGAAACGGTTATTGATATACTGTCAGATACAGGCTCTGCAAGAAAAACCGCAAAAACCTTATTATCAAAAAAGTTCGGCAGAATGTAGATAAGAGGCACAAGAAGAATAAGCTTTCTCAGGCATGCAATAAAAAGAGAGGCCTTTGCCTTGCCTATTGAAACAAGTCCCTGCTGAACAGTCATCTGAATAAAGAAAAATCCTATTGCACCGATATAAACTCTTATATAGTTCGCATTTTCAAGAAGAAGCGGATTATCGTTAAATATAGCAATTACGGCTTCAGGAAACAGCTGTACCAGTGTCCAGAATGAAAGAAGATAAACTCCTGATGCTATAAGCATAGTTTTACAGGCCTTTATGCATCTGTCAGGATTTTTTGCTCCGTAGTTAAAGCTGATTATTGGTTGTGCCCCCATTCCTATTCCTTGAGCAGGCATCCATATCATCTGCATAACGGTTGTTGCAACGGTCATTGTGCCAACGGCAATATCACCGCCGTATTTCTGAAGAGAAGAGTTGAAGGCCATATTGATAACAGCCTCGGTGCTTTGCATAATAAACGGAGCCAGTCCTAATGCAAGACAGGGAAGAAGCAGCTTCAGGTCTATTTTCATTGTTCTGATACTAAGCTTAAGCTTTGTCTTTTTTCCGGTAAGAAAAAGAAGAGTCCATACGGCAGACACAGCCTGAGATATTACTGTTGCAACAGCAGCACCCTTTACTCCCATATCGAAAACAAAAATGAATAACGGGTCCAGTGCAATATTAAGCACGGCACCAATAAGAACCGTAGACATGCTTATCAATGTAAAGCCCTGAGTTGAAATAAAAAGATTAAGCCCCAATGCTATCATTACAAAAACAGAGCCCGAAACATAAATATTTATATATTCAAGAGAATACACAATAGTATCTTCTGAGGCCCCGAAAAAGAACAGAAAATCTTCAGCAAAAATAAGAAATACTGCAGTAAGTATAACAGAAAGGATAAGAAGAGCAGAAAAGCTGCTTCCGAGAATTTTCTGAGCAGAGCGGTTATCTCCCTTTCCCATAAATATTGCAGCTTTCGGGGCACCGCCCTGTGCTATAAGCATTGTAAATGCACCAATAAGACAAATAACGGGAAAGCAAAGACCAACTCCGGTAAGGGCAGCAGTGCCTGTTTCTTCCATATGTCCTATATAAATGCGGTCTACTATGTTATAAAGCAGATTAACAATCTGAACAATAACCGACGGAACTGCAAGTGAAAAGATAAGCCTTCCCACAGGAGCATTTGCCAATTTATATGATACATCATTGTTTTTAGTCATTTCATCACCCGAAAAAACAGATTCGGGTT
>JAZNRX010000040.1:0-3732 GCA_045590915.1 Acutalibacteraceae bacterium
AGGCAAGGTCAGCACATCGGGTAAAGTTGTTCCGCACTCCCAACGGGAAATTGTCTGAGAATTGACATTCAATTTTTCCGCAACCTGCTCCTGAGTCAAGCCTTTTGCAAGACGGAATTTTTTTAGATTGTCACTAAATATACTGTTCATGTCATTCACCTTTTTTATTTTGCTCGAAGCTTCTGATATGATTATATCACGCGAGGACAAATTTGATAAGGTCTTATTTTATGAATAGACTCTTGATTTATGTGTAATAAATTGCAAAAACTCCCTCTACCGTTACCGGTGAAGGGAGTTCATTTTAAATATAGAGTTTTACTTCAATATCTCGCCAGTCTTTTACTCTGCAGGTTGGGGATATGGAATAAACATATTCCTGAGCATCCTCAATCGTCAGAGTGAATTCAGCGAACTTTGTGAAGTTAGTGGAATTTAATTCCTGCCATCAGCAATAGATGCCTGTATTGCTGTGCAGTGTTATTGTGCTTGCGCACAGTGGTATTGTCCTTCGGACAGTTTTTTGCGAATAAAATAACACTGAAATCGCAAGGTTTCAATATCACTTTTGATTTATCAAAAATATCACTGCAAATTTTAATTTGCAATATCACTTATACATGCCGAAAACAGCTTGTTTTCAGACTGACATTATTGCTCGCAAAGCATATAACACACTATTGACACTTTCAATCCAAAAGTGTCAGCAGTCTGCAAGCGGCTGTAAAAAAACCAATATCATTAAGTTAAGAAAAGAGTCGAGTTCGAAAAAGAACCCGGCTCTTTTTTTTGGAAAAAACAAAAAAATTTCAAAAAACACTTGACAAAACAGTCAAAATGTGCGGTGGATTTATTAACTTCGGTTAATAAATCGACCCTTGTTAATAGAAGAGTAAATCTGATATCGACAAGGAGAATCACAATGAAATATACTACAAAATCTATAAAAAGAACTTTGAAAAAAACTATCAATGAAATATCTGCTCATCCTGAACTATTTGCTAAAAATCCTGGTCGTGATTTTACACGTACAAGAAAATTGCCATTCAAACAAACTGTAAAAGCTATTGTTTCTATGAGTGGCAAATCTCTTCGAGGAGAGCTTATGGATTTCTTCAATCTGGATACTTCTGCTCCTACGGTTTCTGCATTTATTCAACAGAGAAACAAAATCAGTTATCATGCATTTGAAGCTCTTTTTCATAGTTTTACAAATGCAATAGATGAGCAAAAACTTTATAGAGGGTATCGTTTGCTCGCCATTGATGGATCCGACCTACACACGCCAACCAACAGAAAGGAAGTTGAATCTTTTTATCAAAATGCTAAAGAACATAAACCTTTTAATATTCTCCACCTGAATGCTTTGTACGATATTAACAGAAATATTTATATCGATGCTATAGTTCAACCGATAAAGTTTCGTAATGAGCACAAAGCTTTTGTTTCTATGGTTGACAGAGACAATTCTGATATTCCAACCATTTATATTGCCGACAGAGGATATGAATCATATAACAATATGGCTCATGTGATAGAAAAAGGGCAAAAGTTTCTATTCAGAGTAAAAGATATTAAAAGTCACGGTATTGTTTCCGGGTTTTCTCTTCCTGATGAAGAAGAATTTGATATTACTATTTCTTTTGGCTTAACTCGAAAGCAATCAAAAGATACCAAGAATAGTAATCTGAAATTTATATCACACACTTCACCTTTTGATTATCTTCCTACTTTTTCAAGAAAAAATATTGCTGTTTCTCCATACTATATGACTCTTCGCATAATTCGTTTTAAGCTTTCAGAGGGTCTGTATGAGGTGTTGATTTCTAATCTTTCAGACGAAGAATTTAGCACAAATACAGTAAAAGAGTTGTATTCAATGCGTTGGGGTATTGAAACTTCTTTCAGAAACTTGAAATATACTCTTTCTTTGCGACTTTTTCATTCTAAAAAAACGGAGTATATTCTTCAAGAGGTTTTTTCAAAACTCACTATGTACAACTTTGCTGAATTGATTACCTCGCACGTAGTCATTAGGCAAAAAAGCAGAAAGTTTACCTACCAAATCAACTTTTCTGCTGCTATACATATTTGTCGTAGTTTTTTCTTGAAAAACATATCTCCGTCAACTGTTGAAACCTTATTGCTTCAGCATTTGCTGCCTATCCGAAAAGGACTCTCCAATCCTCGGAACGCTCAAGCCAGACCAGCAGTAGGTTTCTCTTACAGAATACCATAATTTTTATTTTTTTCAAGTTTTTTGTTTATTCTTTTGACAGACTTTTTAGCCTGTCTTTTTGTCGTGCCTTTTTACTAAAAAAATACACTCAACGATGCTTACACGCTTCGTTAAGTGTATTCTTATTATTTTAGCTTTCTAAACTTAATGATATTGGTAAAAAAACAGCCCCTTAATTTTACATTATTTATTAAGCATCGGAGGCACAGACGGAAGTCCCAAAGAAGCAACTGAATCCAAGTTTACTGACATTCTAAGAATAATTCTTGCGTCTGCCGCTGTAATTTTATTGTCTTCATAGTTGACATCAGCCCAATAAAAAGCTTTACCTGTAATTTTCTCAAGCGAAACAGAATGTCTGAGAGCAATTCGGGCGTCTGCAGCAGTTACCTTGCCGTCAAGGTCAACATCACCCCACTGATATACAAACCATTTTGCATATAATGTTGTATGCTCAGCCCGGTTTGCCGGGATCTCTGTTATTTTATCCCCCTGGAAATTAACATTATTATACCAACCCATAAACTCAAATATTCCATCTCCCGTGTAGGGTGCGGTAAGAGTTACCTTCTGAGTATATTTTCTTGTAGCGGGATTGCTATTATTGATTTTATTTGCAGGAGGAGTAAGTGCGGCAATTGTATCGTGAACATAAACTATATTGTAAACATTTTCTGTCCACTTTGCATAGAAGGTCTTTGCACCCTCGTCCGTTGCACTTATATCGGCAGCCTGCTTGGTAAATGCGGCATCGGTGTACCAATTACCGAAGGTATAACCCGTTGCGGAAAGTGCCTTAAGCGTTACCGTATCCCCGTAGGTATACTGCGTGGGATTCGGATTATACACATTCTTATGCACCTCGGGCTGAACATAAGTTATTTCGTATCTGCCTCTAATCCATTTTGCATAAAGAGTAATATTATGTCCGTAGCGGTGCATATTGTAGCCGTTATCGGTTTTTGTAAGGGCACTTGTGAAATCCTCATAATAGTACCAGCCGTCAAAAATCATACCCTTCATTGTTGGTGCCTTTATGTTGATATAGTCTTCTTCATCCTCAATATCAACGGTAAAGCTTGCGGGATTTTCGGGAGAATTTGTTCCGCCGTTCAATACATATGTAATGGTATATGTGGGAATGTCCCACTTCATATATAATGTAATATCACCTGTAAGCTCCGAACACTTGATTTCCGTTATTTCAGTTCCTTCCTTGTAGTCGGGAGTCGTGTACCAGCCGAGGAAGGTAAGCCCCGAGCAAGAGGGAGCATCGAGCACCTCATTATCCATATAGGTTGTTACAAGGGTAGGATTGTAATTATATACATATCTTTTAGTGCCGGGTTCATAATTAATTTTGTACTCTGTTGCAGACCATTTTGCATAAACTCTGTGGTTCATTTCTGCATCTGTATCAATGCTTGTTACCTTTGTACCGTCCTTGAAATCCTTGGTTGTGTACCAACCTTCAAATTTATAGCCGTAACGGG
>JAZNRX010000041.1:0-3598 GCA_045590915.1 Acutalibacteraceae bacterium
TTCGGGAACATTCATATCCTCTTTCGTAACACCCTGTTTTTTATCCTTGAGAAGAACACTGAGGCTACCGTTGGTTTCCGCCACGGCAAAGGCAACCTCGGACACATCAAACACATCCTTGCCCCGAAGTGCTTCAAGCAGGTCATCAAGAGTGAAGCGCAGTCTTTTCATCTCATTCTGCTGAATAACCCCGTCCTTTATGATAACAACGGAGTTACCCTGCAGAATACTTCTGAATTTCATACTCTTGAGACTGACAGCAGACATAATTATCTCAAGGCTTATAAGAATAAGAATTGCCGCTATGGAATTGAGCATGGGAATATCGTTATCCTGCATAGGCGTTGCGGCAATTTCCGACAGCAGAATTGTAATAACAAGCTCCGCGGGCTGAAGCTGACCTACTTGTCTTTTTCCCATAAGCCGCACGGCAAAAATAACAAACACAAAAAGAATGAGTGTTCTGAAAAATGAAATAAGCATAAAATCAGACCTTTCGCAATTAAGTATAACCTGATTTTTTCGGGTAATACATAATACGGAAAGGTTGATTTTATGAAAAACGATACTAACGGATTTACAGGCAATGTCCATAAGGATATGAAGAGCCTTCAGGAGCTTTTCGGCGGAAGCTTTGACCTTGTAATAAGGCATCTTCTTTTTGCGGAAAAAAGCACATATGCTTTCGTTCTTGACGGCATGTGCGATGAAATTAAAATAACGGAAAGCATCATAAAGCCTCTGACGGACTACAGGGATGAAATAAAAGAAACGCCCTTTGAAGCCGTAAAGAATACGGTTTTTAAGGGAACAAATCTGAAAGCGGTGCAATCCCTTGAGGATGCGGCTGAAAATATTATTTCGGGAAATCTCATTCTCATCACAGAGGGAGAAAAATATGCCCTTTCATTTCCCTTTCAGGGTTTTCCGAAAAGTGCAATAAACGAGCCCCAGAGCGAGCAGAACGAAAGAGGCTCACAGGAGGGCTTTTCCGATAACTTCAAAGACAATGCCACACTCATAAGAAGAAAGCTGAGAACACCGAAGCTTGTCATAAAACAGATAACTCTGGGAAAAACCAGCAACACTCCCGTTCTTGTCTGTTATTTATCCGACAAGGTAAACCGTGAGCTTCTCTCGGAAATAACTAAAAGACTTAACAAAACCGATCTGGAGGCGGTGCTGGGCTCGGGCTATCTTCGGCCCTTTCTTGACAACAGACGGCCGTCCTTTTTTACCGATACGGGAATTACGGAGCGTCCCGACAAGTTTTCATCAATGCTCCTTGAGGGCAGAGTGGGAATTATCTGTGACGGAACACCCTTTGCTCTTATTATCCCCTATCTGTTTATAGATTATTTTCACGCGGTTGACGATTATCTTTCAAGCACATATTATGCTTTTTTTATGAGGAGCCTGCGTATAATCTGCTTCATTATTGCGGCAACGCTTCCGGGAGCCTTTGTTGCAATAATTCTTTTTCATCCGGAAATTCTACCTGCCGATATAATGTACGGAATATCTGCGGCAACGGGGAAAACGCCCTTTCCCATAATGGTTGAGGCTCTTGCAATTCACTTCATTTACGAAATAGTCAGAGAAGCGGGGCTTCGTATGCCGAGAACCATCGGACACGCCGTGAGCATAGTGGGTGCTTTGGTCATTGGCGATGCGGCGGTTACGGCAGGGCTTATTGCCGCACCGATGCTTATTGTTGTGGCACTGACGGCAATTTCCTCCTCTGTCATCGTAAGACTTCATGAGCCTGTTGCAATTCTTCGCTTCGGCTTCATTATAATCGGCGGCTTTACGGGACTTTACGGCATTATGCTGGGACTGGGTGTTATGATTGTGGACATATGCTCCGTTTCACCCTACGGAATTCCCTTTTCCGCACCCTTGTCTCCCTTTGTAAAAAGGGCACAGGCAGACACTCTGATAAGGAGAAGCTGGACAAAAATAAGCGGCAGAAATAAATCTGTAGGAGAAATGAAATACTGATGACTGAAACAGGAAAAATAAACACGGTTCAGATGTTTTCAATACTGATGCTCAGCCGTATAATATCACTTTTTACCTTTATGCTTCCCTCAACCTCATACCTTCCGTCAGGTGACAGAATACTCACCGCACTTCCAATTGCGGTCTTTGAATGTATTTATGCAACGGTTATTCTGTTCATTATCAGAAAAAACCGAGGGGAAAGCATTATCGGTGCGGCAAGGAATATTTCCCCTCATCTTTCGAAAATCACCGCAATTATATTTGCCTTCGCTTTTTTGTGGTTTGCAGGAATAGGCACAGCAAGATTTGAGCTTTTTATAAGCACCGTTATGTTCCCGAATTCCGAACTTCACATTATGATTTTGCTTCTTCTTTGTGCCGCACTTTATGCCGCACTCAAGGGTATTGAGGCAATCGGAAGAACAGCCTTTATTCTTCTGTGGATATTGGGACTGAGTGTGATATTTGTGCTTCTGACGGTAACGGACAATTTTCTTCTGACAAATCTTCAGCCTGTTCTCACTGAAGGCATCACACCGATTTTCAGCTTTTCTTTTTATGTCAGCGTGCGAGCCGTAGAGCTTCTTACTCTCTATGTGTCATATCCGGAAATCAAGGGTAAAAAAACAAAAATGACATATTCGTGGATTGCCGTTTTTTCTCTTATAACCGCAGTCATACTGACGGTTCTGTCGGGAGTTACGGGCGATTACGGAAACGACCAGATTTTCCCCTTATATACGCTGACGGTCATTGCGAGGTTCGGTATTTTTGAAAGGCTTGACGATATTCTGACGGGTGTGTGGGTGCTTTGCATTTTCATTCATGTTGCCTTTCTTTTATACTGCAGTATTTCAAGTCTCAGACAGGGCTTCGGACAAATAAAAAAGCTGCCCGCAGGCATTGCCCTCACGGCATTCACAGGCTCGGTTTATCTTGCTGTATCAAGAACGGTAACGGTATTTTCCGAAACCGTTTCTTCAAGGCTCTGGGATGCGGCTTTTCTTTTCATCGTGCTCATTTTTCCTGTAATAATCACTGCAGTAAATTCAATCAGAAGGAGAAAAAGGCTATGAAAAAATTAACAGCGGTTTTTCTCACAGTTTCTTTTCTTATTTTCACTTTTTCGGGCTGCAGCAGTATTGAGATTGTTGAGTTGAATGAAAGGCTCATAATTGAAGCAATCGGCATTGATTATAAGGACGGAAAATACCGTGTAACCATAGAGGGACTGGATTCCTTTTCCGCAGGCAGTGAGTCAAACAGCATATCCGCCCCCAAGCTTACAAAATGCTATCTGTTTCAGGGGGATACAATAGGTATGGCTATGAACAGCATTTCCGTGGTAACGGGGCAAATACCCCTTTTCTCACAGGCGAGAATTCTGCTTGTGGGAATGGACACCGCAAAGGAAAAGCTCAGTGAGGTGCTTGACTTTTTCAGAAGAGAATATACCACAAGAACGGATATTCTCTTTGCGGTAGCCGAAAAAACCGCAGAGGAGACCGTCAGTGCTGACTTCGGCAGCAACGTATCCGCAGGAAACATTCTTGAAGCGGCACTGTCATCATGGAAGCACACGGGAAGAAGCTGT
>JAZNRX010000042.1:0-3327 GCA_045590915.1 Acutalibacteraceae bacterium
GAGCCCTCTCTTCATGAGCTTGCAGGAATAGGCGATGAAAAGGAAGCGGGAACCATTGAAGAGGTATTCAACAGAATTAATGCCGATGTCAGATGGTTCAGACACGATTCAACCTTCCGCTTAGTTGTTCCCGCAAAAGAGGGTGACAAGGACACATTTATAAATGAAAACGGTGTCTGTGTCAGCGTTGATGCAAGAATGCCCGTAGGCTTTGAAAACTTTTCAAAAAAGCTGGATGAACTGGTTCCCGGCTCATATGAAAGCTGTAAAAAGGCTTTTGAATTATCGGTAAACATGTTCAAGGCTTTCGAATGTCTTGATGACCTTTCAAAAATCCCCTCAAGCCTCAAGGATGTTCCCGATATTATGAGAATGACATCCCACACTATGACCGAGGCTCTCAATGCTCTGGGAATGCCCAAGAAGGCACAGGATATTTTCAACACATATTGGTGTTATATGGGTTCTCCTGCTTCTCAATTTGACTTTCTTTACTATCTTTGTGTGCTTCACAGCTACGTCAGAAGCGGAACAGGAATCCCCCATCTTCGAAGCCACGAAATGAGCCTTGCTATTGACAAGAAAATCCGTGATTTCGGCGGTGACATCTGGTATAACTGCGATGTTACTAAGATAATTATGAAAAACGGCAAGCCTGCAGGCGTTGTCATCAACGGTGAAAAAGAGGTTTACGGCAAGCGCTTTATCTGTAACTGCTATCCCTATAAGGTCTTCACAGAGCTTATGGATTTAAAGGATGTTCCCGAAAAGCAGCTGAAGATGCTTAATGCAAGAAAAACTGCCTGTACTCTGACAACCGTATATCTCGGAATGAATAAAACAAAGGAGGAATTGGGAATTACTGACTATTCCGTATTTATTGCTCCCGATTCAGACTCCGATAAACAGTATGAAGCCGCACAGGGATATTTCAGCGGTTATTGTATCATCAACTGTCTCAATGAGATTATACCCGACTGTACTCCTGCCGGTACAAGCCAGTTATTCCTCACAACAATGACCTTCGGCGATGTTATGAAAGATATTAAGCCCGAGGATTATAAGAAATTCAAAACCAAGGTAGCCGAGGATATGATCGAGACCTGTGAAAAGGCTCTTAACATTTCCATAAAGCCTTATATTGAGGAAATTGAAATCGCTCTGCCTCCCACATTTGCCCGTTATCTTAATACTCCCTGGGGCACCCCCTACGGCTATATGCTTGAAAAATGGGACAGTATGCTTCCGAGAACCATACAGTATATGAAGGATCAGCCCTTTGATAATTTCCTGTTCTGCGGTGCAACACAGGAAAGAGGCGACGGCTACGGCTGTGCATATTACACAGGTGAAAAGGCTGCGGCTCTTACAATAAAAGCTTTTGAAAAGGAGGGCAAATAAAATGGCTGACTTAAAATCACTTAAAGCAAAAAAATTCATTTCACTGCTCTCTGACAGGCAGAAGACCTTTGAAAATGCTTCGCCTGTTTTTACAGAAATACCCGATCAGGCAACTGTCATTGCAAAAGCATTACACCCGAAGGTACAGTATGTTAAGGTGGCAGAGGTTATTGACCGTGCAGACGACTGCAAAAGCTTTGTTTTAGTTCCCGATACAGATAAAGGCACCGAAAAGCTGGCTTACTTCGGTGCAGGTAAATATCTTACGGTTTTTGAAGAAATTGAAGGAATGAAAATTACAAGAGCCTATTCAATTTCATCAAAGCCCAAGGATGCTCTTGAGGGAAAATATATGCTCACCATAAAGCGTGTTGACGGCGGTCTTTTATCAAACTATATTCTTGATACATGGACAGTGGGTACTCAGGTTAAGGTATCCGCCCCCGAAGGTCATTTCGAATATCAGCCGCTCAGAGATGCAAAGAAGGTAATTTGCCTTGCAGGCGGAAGCGGAATTACACCATTCGTTTCAATGGCAGGAGCAATTCTTGACGGCGACGAGGATTTTGAGCTTACTCTCTTATACGGAAGCAGAAACAAGGATGCAATCCTTTTCTATGATGAGCTTCTTGAAATTACAAAGAAAACCGATAAGGTCAAGGTTGTTCATATTCTCAGTGATGAAAATTCAGCCGTTTCCGATGAAGGCTTTGAAAAAGGTTTTTTAACTGCTGAACTTATAAAGAAATATGCTCCTGAAAATGAATACTATTCCGTATTCATCTGCGGTCCTCAGGTTATGTATGATTTTCTTCAGAAGGAGCTTCCGAAATTGGAACTTCCTAAAAAATATATCCGCCACGAAATGTTCGGAGAATTCCACGATCCCAAAACACAGGCTGATTATCCTGAAAATATTCCCGAAACGGTTAAGGTTACCGTTACAATTCAGGATGCAACAAAAACTGTTGTCGGTTCTACAAATGATTCCGTCCTTCAGATTCTTGAAAAGAACGGAATTTCAGCACCGTCACGCTGCAGAAGCGGTGAATGCGGATTCTGTCACTCGCATCTTCTTTCAGGCAAGGTTTATGTGCCGAAGCACCTTGAATACAGAAGACTGGCAGACTATAAATTCGACTGCATCCATCCCTGCTGCAGTTTCCCCCTTACAGACCTTGTGATCAATGTGCCTGTTGCAAAATAATATACCCAAAAAAACAAAATTGAGGAAATACGGATAATCTACCGTATTTCCTCATATTTTTTGTTATTATATAGGGAATTGCTCGTGATGTGAGCAATTCCCTTATAACACGAAACACCTACAGTCCCTCAAGATTGGGGGGGGGTGAAAAATCGTATGATTTTTTCTTATCTGATTTTTACGGCATTCTTCCGCCGAAATAATCTTTGAAATAATCCTCAAAGAACTGTCCGAAATAGTCTCCGTAATAATCCCCTGAGCCTGAATTTCCGGGATGCTGTGACTGAGTTGTTTCTTCCTCAGCGGCAAATGTGTCGCCTCTGTCTTCAACAAGTGTTGCGGTTACCTTAAACTCCTCAGATGAATAATCATCGTGAATTCTCACAAGAGTGAGAGTGAGCTTATCACCCACATTCGAGTCCTCTATAACCTCGGAAAGATAAGAGGGCGTTTCAAGAGGCTGACCGTTTACTGCGATGATCATATCGCCTGCTTTTGCTTCGGTTCCTGCCAAAGCACTGTCTTTTCCGATTTCATAAATTACGATTGAGCCTGAGGGAAGTCCCTTTATTGCAACAAACATTCCGTAGGTGCTGTATTCACTTGCGGCAACATAGGTTATTCCAAGCTTAGGTCTGTTGGAAACATAGCCGTGTGCCATAATTTCATTCACAATATCAACAAATACGGATGAGGGAACTGCAAAGCCCATTCCTTCA
>JAZNRX010000043.1:0-4799 GCA_045590915.1 Acutalibacteraceae bacterium
TCTTCATCGAAGTCATCAATTACCGCTCCTGGGAGTTTGTCGATTTCGGTTGCTATATTGTTTATATCTTGTATAATTCATTCTTATATCCCAAGCCCCTTACTGTTTCAGGTTATACTTCCGCTTTCTTCGGAAAGGATCCTGTTACCTTCCCCGGACATCCCGAATATGCAGAACTTTTCGGTGTTGATGACTTTGCGGCAGCATTTGTTAGACTTGAGGGCGGAATTATTCTTGACTTCCGTATTTCATGGGCAATGAATCTTGACACTCCCGGTGATACAATAATCCTCGGAACAAAGGCAGGTCTTCGTATTCCTTCAACTGAATGCTGGAACGGCAGTATCGGCGGACCTCTTAAAATATACAGAACAATCGCAGGAAGCGATGTTGAAACTGTTGTTCCCGAAAGAGATAATCATCAGGATAATTTCTACAGCAAAATCCGTCTCTTTATTGATGCAGTGAAAGAAGGCGGCTGTGCTCCTGTTCCTTCAAGCCAGATTATTTACAATCAGGCTATCATTGACGGTATTTCAAGATCTGCTAAGTGCGGAAGAGAAGTAACCGTTGAAATTCCTGAAATATAAGCTATGATAAAAGACTATCTTGAACTCGGTCAGATAGTCGGAACACACGGTGTAAAAGGGGAGATTCGCATTAATCCATGGTGCGATTCTCCCGATTTTGCAAAAAAATTCAAATCCGTGTATTTTGACTCTTTGGGCAGAGATAATGTAAAAGTGGTTTCGTCACGCCCTCATGGAAACATAATTCTTATGAAGCTGGAAAATGTGAATACTGTAGAAGAAGCTCAGGCTTTGCGAAATAAGATCCTTTATATCAAAAGAGCTGATGCAAAGCTTCCGCAGGGCAGTTGGTTTATTGAAGAGCTTATCGGCTGTAAGGCTTATGATGCTGATGATGGAAATAAGCTCTACGGTACGGTTACCGATGTTTTATCTACAGGTGCAAATGATGTCTGGCAGATTACTGATAATAACGGACAAGAATATCTCATTCCGTCAATCAAGGAAGTTGTGATTGATGTTGATGTCGCAGAAAATACAGTAAAAATCCGACCTTTGAAAGGAATATTTGACGATGCGGATTGATATTCTTACTTTATTTCCCGAAATGTGCCGCAGTGTTTACTGTGAAAGCATAATCGGGCGTGCTGTATCCAAGGGTATTTTGGAGATTTATTCACATAACATAAGAGATTTTTCAATGGACAAGCATCGCCGTGTTGACGACACACTGTACGGCGGCGGTATGGGGATGCTTATGCAGGCACAGCCTGTTGCTGATTGTTACCGTCATGTTTGTGCCGAAGCAGGTGTAAAGCCTCATCTTGTCTATCTGTCTCCTCAAGGACAGATTTTTTCACAGGAAAAGGCTATAGAATTGTCCCATTATGATAATATTGCTTTCTTATGCGGTCATTATGAGGGAATTGATCAAAGAGTTCTTGACGAAATTGTAGATGAGGAAATCTCCATAGGTAATTTTGTTTTGACAGGTGGCGAGCTTCCCGCTCTGGTTGTTATTGATGCAGTTTCCCGTATGATTGACGGCGTTCTTCCTAACGAGGAAGCTTTCTCGCAGGAGAGCATCTATAACGGTCTTCTGGAGCAGCCGCAGTATACAAAGCCTTATGATTGGGAAGGCAAGACTGTTCCGGATGTTCTTATTTCGGGGCACCATGCAAATATTGAAAAATGGAAAAGAGAGCAATCACTGTCAGTGACATTTAAGAAAAGACCTGAACTGCTGGAAACAGCACAATTGTCTAAAAAAGACCTTGAATTTCTGGACAAATTAAAAAAAGAATGATTATTTTGGAGTTATTGCTACAATAAGGAAATTTATTGTAGTAATCTTGCACAAAAGTTAGCATTCAATTTTGGTTCGATTTAGTTTTTCAAACGAATTGTTTTTTTGTTTGATTATTTTGATTGACTGAACTAAAGATTGTGATATAATATATTATAAATTCAGTTATCCGAGAGGAGATATATATATGATTACTAAAGAAATGACAGTACAGAATCAGGTAGGACTTCATGCAAGACCTGCAACATTCTTTATTCAGAAAGCAAACGAGTTCAAATCATCAATCTGGGTTGAGAAGGAAGAGCGCAGAGCTAATGCTAAGAGTCTCCTCGGTGTTCTCTCTCTTGGTATAAAAGGCGGTACAACTATTAAGATAGTTGCTGACGGTGTTGATGAAGAAATTGCAATTGCAAAGCTTGAAGAACTTATTGTTTCAGGATTTGCTGAATAATTAAAGCGGTTGCGGCGTTATGTGTTTTCACATACGTCGCTTTTTTTGGAGTGAGATAATTGTCAAGAATTGAAAATCTCAGAAAAAAAGCTATGGCTTTACCTGATAATCCCGGTGTTTACATTATGAAAAACATTAACTCTGATACAATATACATCGGTAAAGCAAAGAATCTTAAAAACAGAGTAAGCCAATATTTCGGTTCACAGAATAAGCATACCTCCAAGGTTCGCCGTATGGTTGAGAATGTGTCGGATTTTGATTATATAATTGTTTCAAGCGAGTTTGAGGCTCTAATTCTGGAATGTTCACTTATAAAACAGTATTCACCGAAATATAACATTCTGCTGAAGGATGATAAGGGTTATTCATATATAAAGCTTGAAAACAGTGATTGGAAAAGTATTTCATCGGTTTTCAGAAAAGAAGATGAAACAGCCGAATATTTCGGTCCTTTTATGTCATCAGATAAAATCAACTCGGCATTAAAAGAAGCGGTTGATATTTTCAGATTGCCTCACTGTAATAAGCATTTTCCCGAAGACATTAAAAAGAAGAGCAGACCTTGTCTTAATTATCATATTAAGCTTTGCTCAGGGGTATGTGCAGGACTGGTAAACAGGGATGAGCATAACAGAAATGTTGATGAAGCACTAAGATTTGTGCTCGGTGAAAAGAATGATATTTTGAATAATCTCAGGGAAGAAATGTTCAGATGTTCTGAAAATCTTGAGTTTGAGCGTGCTGCGGGAATTCGTGACAAAATAAAAGCTATAGAAAGAATTTCCGATAAACAGCATGTTGTTGATAATAAGCATAAAAATCAGGATGTATTCGGTATTGAAAGTATTGGAGAAAAAACCTGTGTTAATGTTCTCACAATACGAAACGGTATGATAATCTCCACCGATAACTATATTATTGATAAGCCCTCATCTGAAGAAGAATATGTAATTCTGCTTGCTGATTATTATTCCGACAGAAATGATTTTCCAGACAGAATTTGTATCGAATATGAATTTTCTGATACCGAAATTCTTGACCGTTATCTTGAGAAGATTTCAGGAAAGAAAATCAGATTGTATGCTCCCAAGGCAGGAGAGGGTAAGCAGCTTTCCGATATGGCAAAGCACAATGCTTCGGAAAAGCTATCGCGTGTGCTTTCATACAACAATAAAAAGCATGCCGTTCTTCTTGAACTTAAAGAGCTTCTCGGTCTTGACACTGTGCCTGATATAATAGAGGCATATGATATTTCCAATATGAACGGCAGTGAAAACGTGGCCGGTATGGTTACCTTTGTTGGCGGCCGTCCTGATAAAAAAAGGTACCGCAGGTTTGAGATAAAAGGCTTTGTTGGTCAGGATGACTACAGGTCATTGGCTGAGGTAATGGAAAGAAGAATCAATGAGTTTTATAATAATGAGGATTCTGAAAATTCCTTCAGAGTAAAACCCGACCTTATTCTTGTTGACGGCGGTGACGGTCAGGTGAATTCTGTGCTTTGTGTTATGAAAAGAATGAATTTTGATGTTCCCGTTTTCGGAATGGTTAAAGACGGCAAGCACAGGACACGAGCAATAACAGCCTCAGGCAATGAAATAACAATCAATGACAACAGAAGTGTTTTTACTCTGATTTCCGATATACAGGAAGAGGTTCACAGGTATGCAATCGGTTATCACAGAAAACTTAAAAATAAGAATACCTTTGTGTCACAGCTTATGCAGATAGACGGAGTCGGTGAAAAAAGAGCACGAAATCTTATGCTTAAGTTCGGCTCTGTTTCTAAATTAAAGGAAGCAAGCGTTGAAGAGATAGCATCGGTCAACGGTATAAGCGAACAGGTTGCAATGCATATATACAATTATTTCAGGTTGATACAGAACTGAAATTTAAAATAACAGTTGACAAATTATTGGTTAAATGGGATAATATATTGTAAATCTTTGTAGGAGAGAGCTATGCGAGTAATTACAGGTACTGCACGTGGCAGACGATTGATTTCGCCGGAGGGGCTTGATGTACGCCCTACAACCGACAAGGTGAAGGAATCGTTGTTCAATATTATACAGTTTGACCTTGAAGGTGCCGTTGTTCTTGATTTGTTTTCCGGTTCAGGTCAGCTTGGCATTGAAGCACTGAGCCGCGGTGCCGAAAAGGTTGTTTTTGTCGATTCCTCGCGTAAATCTCTTGATGTTGTAAAAAAGAACATAGATTTATGTAAGTTTTCGGATAAATCTGTTGCAGTTCTCTCTGATGCTTTTACTTTCCTTAAGACAACTAAAGAAAAATTTGATATAGTTTTTCTTGATCCGCCCTACAGGAAAAAGCTTTGTGATGCATCACTTGAACTTTTATCGGATTGTCTGAATAAAAACGCGGTTGTAATATGCGAAACTGAAGTTGATGAGGTTCTTCCTGAAAATTGCGGGAAATTATTTCTTGAAAAGGAATATAATTATTCATCAATAAAGCTTTCGGTTTACCGTGCTGATTTCAATTAAGCGGG
>JAZNRX010000044.1:0-8090 GCA_045590915.1 Acutalibacteraceae bacterium
GAATTAATCGGTGATGACGCTGAGAATTTTTATAAATAAGAGAGAATAATATGAATAAAACCCAAACCAAAAAGCGAAAAGGATTGAGCTCCACTATTATTCTGGTGGCAATATTCTTTGTGGGGCTTTGTATTCTTTTATATCCCACAATAAGTGACTTCTGGAATGAAAAAAGACAGTCACAGGCGGTTATCAATTATGATGACCTGATTGTTGACCTCACCCCCGAGGACTATTCGGAGCATTTCAGAAAAGCCGATGAATATAACAGAAAGCTCAGCCTTATCTCCTCACCCTTCGTGGGCTATAAAAAAATCAGTGATGATTATTATTCCACACTTGACATCAACGGTAACGGAATGATGGGATATATCACCATTGAAAAAATAAAAGTACAGCTTCCCATTTATCACGGCACAAGCGATCAGGTGTTGAATTCTGCCGTGGGACATGTGGAGGGCTCAAGCGTTCCCGTGGGCGGAGTGGGCACACACAGTGTGCTTTCCGCACACAGAGGTCTCCCCTCTGCAAAGCTTTTCACCAATCTTGACAAGCTTGAGGTCGGCGATATTTTTACAATAAAAATATTGGATAAAACCATAACATATCAGGTTGATCAGGTGCTGATTGTTTTACCTGATAAAATGGATGCCTTATATGCCGTTCCCGGTGAGGATTACTGCACTCTTGTAACCTGCACGCCCTACGGTATAAACACTCACAGAATGCTTGTGAGAGGCACAAGAATTGAAAATATTGAGGATAAAAAGGTAATCAATGTAATAACGGAAGCCTACCGAATAGATCCGCTTATTGTAACTCCTGCGGTTGCGGCTCCGATATTGGGTGCCCTTCTGATTTTCCTCATTGTAAAATCCTCAAAGGAAAAAAAGAACAAAAAGAAAAATTAAAAAAATCAAGGAAAGGCGGAAATTCAGATGATAAACAAAAGAACTATTGGCTGTATCTTAGCCATTTTTGTAATATGCTCTCTTTTATGCTTCACTTTTTCATCTGCAGCTTCGGCATTTCTCGACAAAAACGGCAGCATAACCATTCATATTTATGATGCCGACAATGAATCTATCATAGAAGGGGCAGTTTTCCGTCTGTATTTTTTTGCTGAAGCTTATGAAAAAAACAACGGTATAGGCTATGACTATGTTATCCCTTATGACGATTGCAATATGGATATGGGAAATCTG
Source organism: Acutalibacteraceae bacterium (assembly GCA_045590915.1). Classification (GTDB taxonomy): domain Bacteria; phylum Bacillota; class Clostridia; order Oscillospirales; family Acutalibacteraceae; genus RUG806. The sequence goes on from JAZNRX010000044.1 coordinate 1,206, forward strand.
CAAGATGCATATCTGCCCGTACATCTCACTCATTATGCCCTTACACATGAGCTTCCTTACACACAAAAAACCTCAGATGTAAACGGCGAACTGATTTTTGATAACCTTATTCCCGGAGTATATCTTGTTGTACCCTCAGAAATCTCACCTGAGTATTTTGTTCCGGCTCCGTTTGTTATCAACATTCCCCTTTTTGACGAAGACTCAAAAAATTGGATTTACGATATAAATGCAACCCCGAAAATGCTGATATACAAATCGACGGTGCCTGATCAACTGACATATCTTTCCGTGACAAAAGAATGGAACACAGATGAGGAGAATCCCGAAGCTGTCAGCATTAGTCTTCTTCGCGACTTTATTGAGGTTGAAAGAATTACCCTCGACAAATCAAATAACTGGAGATACAGATGGGACAATCTTTCATCTCATCATTCATGGACAGTTGTTGAAAATGATGTTCCTGACGGTTATACTGTTTCATATGCAACAACAATGAACACAGTAACAATCACCAACAACAAGATACCTGCGGCTGAACCGGAAGAAACAACAACTTCCGACACAGAACAAACAACTTCCTCAGCCGAAGAAACCACAACCGAGCCAAATGATGAACCCACAACAAAGCCCGATGAACTGATTGACACAGGACAGCTCAACTGGCCCATCCCCGTTTTCTCTATTGCAGGTCTCATATTGTTCAGTATCGGTTGGGCTATACTCAATTTCGGAAAAAAAGAAACGACATAATTATTCAGGTGCATATTAATGAAAAAAAGAATTGCAGTTTCATTTATGGCTACAGGCTTATTGCTTCTTCTGTCTTCCGCTGTGCTGCTTATATTTAATACCGCAGAAAACAGGAAGGCTGCTCAAGCCTCAGAATTATTGGTACATTCAATAATTGACATAGTAAATCAGGCTCCGCCCGATGAAGTTAAGGATCCCTTTGACAAAGAAATGAAAACTGAAATCATTGACGGCAATGAATATATCGGTTACATTGAAATTCCCGCCCTTAATCTTTATCTCCCTGTTATGTCAGACTGGGACTATGCAAAGCTGAAAATTTCCCCTTGCAGATATTATGGCTCAACAAAAACAGATAATCTGGTGATTGCTGCTCATAACTACAAAAGCCATTTTGGCTATCTCGGGAATCTGCAGATTGATGAAGTTATTGCTTTTACCGATATGGAGGGTGAAAAATCTGTTTACACAGTCACATCTGTTGAAATCCTCCAACCTACAGATGTAGAAAAGGTTAAAGATCAAGACGATGAGTTAATTCTTTATACCTGTACCTACGGCGGTGCACAGAGAATAGCCGTCAGATGCTCTCTTGTAAGAGCATAAAAAAAACAGACATTATCACAAAAAATCAGATAATTGAAATCTTTTTTCCGTATTTTCATAAAAACCCGACAAAATGGGCTGTATCAATACATCATAAACAGATGTTATTGATACAGCCCTGAAGCTTTATTATGAGAGAGCGGGTAACCAATCTGCTGAGTTTTCAAGGGAGACGGATGCACGTAGAATTTTTCTTGCATCGGCTGCCTTGATTTCATTGGCGCCGTCAACATCAGCGGCAGCACTGCTCCAAGAGGAAAGTTCCTCAAGGTTTACGGATGCACGAAGAGCAAGTCTTGCATCAGAAGCCTTGATTTCGGCATCTCCGTCAACATCACCGGGAACAACAACAGTCTTGAAATCAATTTCGTTGCCGTTATCATCTTTTACGATAATCATCATTCCGCTTGCGATTTTATCCGTATTTTCAGCCTTTGTTCCGTCTGCCTTAAGAACTTCAACATTTTCGTTTACAGAAGATGAAAGCTGACTGACAGACTGATTGGCAACAGCAAAAATATCGGCATTGTCAGAGGACAGCTTAAGGGTTTTGTTTTCCTGCTCTTTGGAAATTTCAATATCCACGGGAGCTCTTACGGTGCTTACACAAAGAACAGCTTTACCCTCGGGAGCAATCACATACACTCCGTCAACAGCCTCTATCTTTCTTGTACCCTTATCATCCTTAAGAGTTACGCCGTCAAGTGTATAACCTGCCTTTGCGGTTATTCTGTATGAAAGCTGTGCATTTTCATTATACCATGAAGTGCTGTGTCCGTAGAAGCCTGTAGTAAAATCCGAGCTGTTATCATCTGCTTCAACAAGAGCACCTCCGGCTTCCTTTTCCAAGGGATACATCTTTACTCTTTCTTCTGTCTCATAAAGAATACCGCCGGCTACATACCATGAATTTTCACGGTATTCGAGGATTTTCCACTTGCCGTCCTTTTTCTGAAGAGTGAGAAGAATGGGTGATTCAAGCATTCCGGTATCTGTTCCGAAGGAAGCGTTTACGGTAATATAATCAAAATACTCTTCCTTGCCGATAAAATCCGAGGCATCATAAGCAAACTCGACCATAACACCGTTGACATAAATAAGATCATCCGAATAATAGCAGATGTCCTGAACAACCCAATCGGTAGGACCGCCGAAGCCTCCCGTACGCCAGCTGACAATTCCTGTATTATCGTTATACATCTGAGACCACTCATTGTTGAGGTATGACTTCATATCGCTGTGATTGACGAAAGCACCGTCTATGATTTCCATATAAGTCTTATAGGGAAGCTCATAGCCGTATTCGGGATATGTACCGTATTCATCGGTGACCATTCTTTCATATTCATAGCCCTTGAGAAGACCTGCGGACTGAATATACTGATGAACAACTCCGTCGGGCGCAGGATCACCCTCGGGATTCATCATATGACAGCCGAAATATCCGCTGCCCCACGTGGAAATTCCCATATCCTTGAATATATCCTTTATTTCCGCTTCAGTGGGGGTATTTACGGCAAAAACGGGGACAGCGAGCATTGAAACAATTAACACTGCCGTCATTAAGGCTGAAAAAATCTTTTTCATTCTTCGTCCTCTCAATTCATTGCACGGGCATAAACCTCGTGAAATGCCTTACAGGCGGCATCGAATGCATCACGGTTTGTGGGATATTCAAACTCCTCTTTAACGGAGTCGGCTCCGCCCGTGAGCTCAAGGTCCTTAAGTCCGTCAAACACCTTAAGGTGAGGCTCGAGTGTGAGGAAGTGCTTGCCCTCCATTTTGTTAAAACGGCGGATAAGCTCTTCAATATTACCGTCACCCTTACCGCAGGGAACAACAAAGCCGTCACTCATTCTGCAGTCTTTTACGTGCATATACTCAATATAATTCTTAAGCTTTTCGAATGCGGGAAGGATTTCAACCTTGCACTGAATGAAGTTTGCGGGATCGAAAATTCCCTTTATCTTACCCTCAAAGGTGGTGAGAATATCAAGGCATCTTACATCATTGTCGCCGAAAATTCCCTTTTCGTTTTCGTGACAGCACCAGATGTTGCCGCTTCTTGCATAGTCTGCCATTTTTTCAAGTCTTTCAAAAACTTCATCGCGGTATGAATCATAATCTTCATTTTCATCAATATAGAAGCTGAACATTCTGATATTTTCCGTTCCGAGAATGCTTGCATTTTCAACACACTGCTTGAAGGAATCAAAGTGTGCGTCAAAGGCATCCTTTATATTGATTTTACCGAAATGGGAGCCCACAGAGGAAACACCTATTCCGTGTTCATCAAGGATTTTTTTTACTTCCTTAACCTGCTCGGCGGTGAAATTGGAAATATTGCCTGCATCAAGTCCTCTGGGCTCAATATGAGTGATGCCGTTTGCCTTGAGGGCATCGATCTGTGCTAAGAGTCCTCCGCCTGCTTCATCTGCAAAGGCGGAAAAAATAAATTCTGCCATCAGTTTTCTCCTTTTATAAGTGCCTTATAGAGCTTAATGTATTCATTTGCACTTCTGCCCCAGCTGTAATCACATTCCATGGCACGCTTTCTTAAAATTGCCCAGCCCTCACTGTCCTTATAGCCTTCAAGGGCACGTCTTATTGTATGGAGCATATCGTGAGCATTATAATCCTCAAATACGAAGCCGTTGCCTTCATTGTCGCCCGAATCCTTAACGGAATCACGAAGACCGCCTGTTGCACGGACAATGGGAATTGAACCGTATCGAAGAGCAAACATCTGTGAAAGTCCGCAGGGCTCACTCTGTGAGGGCATAAGGAAGATGTCGCTTCCGCCGTAAATCTTACTTGCAAGTGTAGGCACAAAGCCGATTTTAACAGCAAGCTTTTCAGGATATTTACGGGACATATCATTGAAGAAGGTTTCATACTGCCAGTCACCTGAGCCCAGCACTACAACCTGAACATCGCTTGTTGCAAGAAGCTCCTCAAGAACACACTGCACAAGGTCAAGCCCCTTATGGGATACAAGTCTTGTTACCATACCGATAAGGGGAACATCGGCTCTTACGGGAAGCCCCATAGTCTTCTGCAGGTCTTCCTTGCAATCCGCCTTACCGCTAACATCCTCAACGGAGAAGTTTCTGATAAGATTTTTGTCACCGCCGGGATCATTTGAAACAGTATCAATACCGTTAAGAATTCCGTGGATTTTCCAGCTTCTCATACGAAGAATGTTATCAAGTCCGTGAGAATAGTAGGGATCGAGAATTTCCTTTGCATATGAGGGGCTGACAGTTGTTACGGCATTTGCACACTCAATGGCACCCTTCATAAAGTTGATACAGTCATCATTGTGAAGAAGAGATGCATATTCCTTGGGAATACCCACAACATCCTCAAGAATTTCCTCTCCGAACTGTCCCTGATACTGAATATTATGGATTGTGAATGCAGTTTTAATATTCTCAAAGCCGGGACGGTTGCCGTAGAAAAGAGAATAATAAACAGGAACAAGAGCGGTCTGCCAGTCATTACAGTTGATTACATCCGGCTTAAAATCAATATAAGGAATCATTTCAAGCACTGCACGGGAGAAGAATGCAAATCTTTCCGCATCGTCATAGTGTCCGTAGATGCCCTGTCGCTTGAAATAATACTGATTGTCAAGGAAATAATAAATAACACCGTTATATTTTGCTTCAAATATACCGCAGTACTGTCTTCTCCATGCAACAGGAACTGTGATATGAGTAATAAATTTCATATCAGCCTTGAATTTTTCGGGAATGCCCTCATATAAAGGCATAACAACTCTGCAGCCGATAAGTCTTTTTCTTAAGGCTACGGGAAGGCTTCCCGCAACATCACCGAGGCCGCCCGATGCTATAAAGGGCTTGGCTTCGCTTACTGCATATAATACTTTCATATTTTCCTCCTGTTATCAGATGTGAATATTCTTTCCGATATATACGGGATAAGAATCGGCACCTGAAAGAGTTTTTCCGCTTCTGACAGTTACTGCCTTATCGAGAATACAGTAGTTCACTGCAGCATCCTGTGCTATAAAGCCGTGAGGCATAAGAATTGAATTTTTGACAACAGCACCTTTTTCAACTCTGCAGTCTCTGAAGAGAATACAGTTTTCAACCTCGCCCTCTATTATACAGCCGTCTGCAACAAGTGAATTTTCGACATCGCTTCCCAGTCCGTAAACTGTGGGCATATCATCATAAATTTTGGTATATACAGGTCTTCCCGTTAAGAACAGTGCCTTATAATTTTCAGGCTCAAGCAGTGAGAAGTTTGCCTCAAAATAACCCTGAACGGAATCAATAACCTTACAAAAGCCCTTTACCTCAAAGGCACCCACATTGAGCTTCTTGAGATTTTTGAGAATAATATCCTTTTCAAAGGAAACAAGGCCCTTTGCATAGGATTCTGCAACAAGTCTTTCAAGAAGAGCCTTCTTAATAAGAACTGCCTTGAGTGAATAATCTGTCTTCTTGCCTTCTACGGCACCGAGAGCCATTTTTGTTACTCTGCCGTCTTCAATTTTTTCAAGCACGGGAATGTCCTTTATAGCGGGAGTTTTGCCGTGCATATAGAGAATTGTCATATCCGAGCCGTTCTTTTCATGACTGTCGAAAACTTCCTCAAGGTCAAGATTTGCAACATATGAGCAGTCGGTCATAAATACATAATCCTTGTGTGATTTCTCAAGGAAATGCATTATGTTTTTAAGTGCACCTATTCTTGAAGCGTTATAATTTTCAACTGCCTCTGCATTGAAGGGAGGAAGGAAATAAATACCCTCCTTCTTTCTTGAGAGATCCCAGTATTTTCCCGAGCCTATATGGTCCATAAGGGACTGGTAGTTGTTATTGGTAACAACACCCACCTTTGTTATGCCTGCATTGACCATATTTGAAAGAGTGAAGTCAACAAGACGGTATGCACCGCCGAAAGGAACGGAGGCCATTGAACGAACACCCGTTATCTCACTTATAACATCATCATCGGTATTGGCGAATACTAAGCCGAGTACATCTTTTCCGTTCATTTTGTTTCACCCTCCTTAACATTTTCATCAATCATAAGATTTGCACCGATTTTTGCTTTTTTGCCTATTGTGACATCTGCACCGATAACGGTAACGCCCCATTTTTCAAGGTCCTTTACCTGCTCGGGATCTTCACCTACAACTGCATTTTCTTCAATAACCGCATTTTCTGCAACCATTGCATATTTTACGGTGGCACCGGATTTAATTACTGCACCTGGCATAATTATTGAATATTCAACATTTGCACCCTTTTCCACAGTGACATTGGAGAACAGGACAGAATAGTCAACCTTGCCGTCAATAATACAGCCACCCGATACCATTGAATTCTGGATTTCGGATGTCTTTGATGCAAAATGAGGAGCAAGTGCGGAATTTTTACAATAGATGGGCCATGAAGTATCACTGAGGTCAATGTTTACCTTGGGATTGAGAAGGTCAAGATTTGCTTCCCAGAGGCTGTCTATTGTTCCTACATCCTTCCAATAGCCGTC
>JAZNRX010000045.1:0-5986 GCA_045590915.1 Acutalibacteraceae bacterium
TTAAAAGTAATTTTTTTATTAAATAAAAGATATATCCCTTATTACAAATGGAGTTTCCATGCATTAAATGACCTACCCCAATTATCTCAATTTTATTATGAACTCGAATATCTTATTTCAAGTTCAAATATCGAAAAGGAACCAAAACTTAAAGAAGAAATTATCGAGAAAATTTCTGCATCGATAATCGACGAATTGAAAAATCAAAACCTTACAAAATCATCTTCTTGTAATCTTGAGACTCATGCATACTCGGTAAATGATAAAATACACGATCCTGAAATCAGAAATCTCAATATCATGTATGCGGTTTAAATACATAATGAGCAACCTATTATGTAGTTTTAATTCAACGACCACATGCCAGGCACATCTGGACGTGGACTATGTGGAATATATGGACTAAAACGCTCTATATGGAAATTTTTGTGGACAGAAAGCACTATTTATCATCTGCATCTTGCGTCCTGTTTGGTCCAACTAAGTTTGCCTTCGGCAAGTGAAGTTACTTCGTAGATAAGTTGTGTCACAATGATGTTGCACCTGTCGGTGCAGTGAATGGCAAACTTAACATCACTTTACGCCGTAGGTGTAAAACATCACTGTGCTTTAGCACAACATCACTTTGAGCATAGCGAAAAACATCACCACTCCCCTCATATTTTTCTTTCTATTTTTCAGGGCGAATTTTGTGCTTAAAATCCTCTTCAAAAACCAATTGAGAAAGATGCTTAAACAAGCTCTGGGAAATGTCTTAAAATAAATTCAAACAGGTGGCTCGAATCTCTGATTTGTGTTGCAAATAATTTTTTACTGTGATATATTACAAATGTAAAGAACCTTACAAGTGATGGGTGGTATTATGAATAAGAAAGAAGCTAAACGGATTGCAATATCCTTTGTAATTGTATTAGTTGCAAATTTTTTGATTTTATCTATAGTGAATTTCTTTCAAATATCGTATTGGGAAAATGCAACGGACGAAGAAATCATCTACTATATGATTGCAGGAGAAAACGAGAATGGCATAAAGTATTTGTATAAGGATACCAATTTTTGTATTGATGATGACGATGTAAAACGTATAGAAAGTTTATTCAAAGATAATTCTGCAACTAAACTTTCAAAAAAAGAAAGTTATAAACTGCTATATCTTTTAAATGAAAAAAACTTTGCTTTATATTTTGTAATTCCTGATAGTGATAAATCTGACGAAATATTTGAAAGCATTAAAGAACCAATCTCACAATTATGGTTTTATGTGTATGATGGCTCCGTGTATATAGTAAGATCTACGGATAAACGTCAGACTAATAGTATAAAAAGAGAGTTTGCTGTATATAAGGCGAAAGACAACACTGAGTTATATGATGAACTGAATCAATATGTTGACCCAAGTGGCGATGGCATTTTCTATTACTCAATCCCTGATTGGTTAGATGCTATAAGAAGTAGAGGTTTAGTATATTTTTCAGTTATAGTATGGGAAATGGACTTTGTCAATTATTTGATAAAGAAAATTAAAAGAAAATACAGTAATAACGTTGATGAATGAAAAAATGTAGTTGTAAAAAATCCGTTTAACAGAAAAGTCTGTTAAACGGATTCCTTTGTTATAGGAAGATTCCTTACATCATCCAGCAAAGACTTTTCTTATTCCTGCCTTTTAATCCGTACCACTTTTCACCCTGATGTGCTGTAAATTTTGTACTTTTAAAAATCCTTGAATCAGATATATTTTTATTGTAGCAATTCGTATTGTGTGGTATAATCAACTCGACAAACTTGATTTTGCAGGGGTGTTAATATGATTGAAAACTTTGAAATACATACCGATGTTCTTGTTCTCGGAAGCGGACCTTCAGGATTTGCGGCGGCTTATAGTGCTGCAAAAAATGGTGCGAAGGTAATACTTGTCGAGCAAAACGGAGATGTGGGTGGAATTTCAACTTCAGGACTTATGAGCCACTGGACTGGTAGTTGTGGTAGTCCTTTGTATTATGAAATTCTGAAAAGAACCGCACAAAATAACGAAGGTGTATTTAAAAACAAAATTACTAATCTTATAGACCCTGAAAAGCTGAAAACACTCTATCTTGAAATGCTTTGTGAGGTTGGTTGTAAAGTTATGCTTTATACTTTTGCTGAAGATGCAATCTGTGACGGTGATAAAATTCTCGGTGCAACCGTTATCAATAAATCAGGCAAAACAGATATTTATGCCAAAATTACTATTGATGCCACGGGTGACGGTGATATTGCCGCACGAGCTGGAGCAGAATTTGTTCTCGGCAGAGAAAGCGATAACAAAATGCAACCTGCGACACTTATGTTCAAAATCGGCGGTGTTGACTACAACAAAGCAGTATTTTTAGGCTCATTTGAATCAACCTATGAAACGCCGAACGGTGAACTTCAGGCCCTTGCAAAAGAACATATACCTTATCCTGCAGGGCATATTCTCACTTATGAATCAACTCGCCCCGGTGTTGTAACCTGCAATATGACAAATGCAATTGATATTGACGGCACAAACGCAGATGACCTGACACGTGCTACGCTTATATGTCGCAGACAGATGGATGATATAGTTAAATATCTTCGTGAATTTGTGCCGGGGTATGAAAATTGTTTTGTTTTAAGCTCTGCCTCTCTTATGGGCATTCGTGAAACAAGACATTTCAAAGGTAAATACACCTTGAATGAGCAGGATATTTTAGAAGCTAAAGTCTTTGTCGATTACGTTGTAAAAGATGCTTACTTCAATTTTGATGTACATAATATTACGGGAGCAGGGCTTGACAAAACAGGCGTACAAAAACAATTTAGTCAAGAAAAAGGTTACACTATCCCCTATCGTTGCCTTCTTCCTGAAGTTAAAGAAAATCTTTTGCTTTGTGGAAGAAATATTTCGGGTACACATATGGCACATTCAAATTTTAGAGTAATGCCTATCTGTGTAGGAATCGGCGAAGCGGCAGGTGTTGCTGCGTACATATCCGTTTCACAAAACCGCAGTCTGAATGATATTGATGCAAAAGAAATAAGAAAAATTATAAGAATATAAATATTAATTGAATTTCCATTTATGGAGGTAAGATTATGAAAAAAACTGTTTTGAAAATCGTATTTATTATAGCTACTTTATTGCTTGCGATTGAAAAAAGGCTTCATTGTGCTATAATTATTTCAACGAATTAGAATTCAGGAGGATTTATTTTTATGAAGAAAGCCCTAAAAACAAAAATATCCGAAACAATTTGTCTTGTTTTGGGCATAGCTTTTGCAATTGTCGGTTTGTATTACTATCACATGCAATATCTCTGTTTTGAATATACACCCCTTCAGTTTATTCTCGGCTTTGTTGTTTGCCTTGGTGGAGCATTTCTTTCGATACCGCTGAGCAAAAAAGCGGATAAAAAGAAAACAGCATTGAATGCAGTTTTAACGGCTTTGGTCTTTGCGGTTGTCCTTATCGGACTTATGTTTTTGATAAATGCCGTAATTGGCAGCGGCGAGCTTGAGTTGGCGGCAATGGTTATTCCTGTGTACCTCACATTCATTATCACATCTATTATGGCTCTGCTTTGTGTGTTCAGGATATTTAACAACAAGGTTTTAAAAGCGATTCTCTCCGTACTTATTGTTATCGGATTTTTCTTTGGAAGTCATACCTATGTCAAATCACATATCTATGATTTGATTTACGAAGATTACGTAGCACCTGCACCTGTTTTCACTGCACTATCGCAAGAAAAGGATGATGATAAAATGATTGTCGGAGATTTTTATGTAAGCACAAATGGCAATGACAAAAACAGCGGTGCAAAAGATTCACCGTTTCTGACAATTGAAAAAGCGGTTGAAGCTGTAAGAAATACAGATAAAGCAGGCAAAAACGGAGTTACTGTTTGTATAGAAGGTGGTGAATACCGTGTGTCTTCTCTCGAACTTACCAATGAGGATTCAGGCACAGAGGAATGCCCCGTAACATACTGTTCTTATAACGGTGAGGTTATTATCAATGGTGGTATAACACTTAATACCGCCGATTTTAAAAATGTAAAAGGTTATCCCGAAATTGCAGAAAGACTTTCTGCCGATGCTCAGGAAAATGTTATGGTTGTTGACCTGACAAAAGCACCGTATTCGCTCACAAGCGATGATTGGGGTAAGATTTATGCAATCGGCTCTTACCATACAGCAGATAACTATGATGGCGATTATACAGGTCCTCTTTATTGCGAGCTTTTCGTGGATGACATAAGACAGACTATTGCAAGATATCCTGATAATGAATATCTTTATACCGAAGAGGTTGTAAAAACAGGCTTAGGCAAGGAATCTGACGGTGCGCTTACAGAGGTTAAAGATTGGTATGAAATCCGTAATCCCGAACCGGATATTTACAAAGTGAATCCTGAACTTGCAAAGAGAATTTCAGGTTGGAAAAATCTTGATGATGTGTGGATGTTTGGGTATTGGAAATATGATTGGGCAGATGCTTCAACTCCAATAGGAAATTTTGATAAAGATACTCGTGAACTTTCTCCCAGATTCGTTAGTCTTTACGGGACAAAAACCGATGCACCGTACTATTTTTTCAACGTTCTTGAAGAACTTTCTGCACCTAAAGAATGGTATCTCGACAGAGAAAACGGATTACTTTGTATGTGGAAACCTGAAAACAAGGATAATGCAGAAATTATTCTTTCACTCTCACTCAATCCCGTAATAAATTCCGAGGCTGATTACATCACCTTTGACGGATTAACCATAAAAGGAACACGAAGTGACGGCGTAGTTATAACAGGCAATAACAATACCGTTCAGAATTGTCTTATCAAAAATGTTGCAGGCAATGCTCTTGTTATGAACGGAAGCAACAATCTTGCATATAACAACGAAATCACTCGTACCGGAAAGGGTGGAATTATTATTTCCGGCGGCGATACAGAAACTCTTACTCCCGGCAACAGCAAGGCTGACAACAATTACATCCACGATTGGTCGGAAATTTACCAGACCTATCAGCCGGCTGTTACTCTTGAAGGCGCGGGAAATATTTGTTCTCACAACGAAATGGCGAACTCTCCTCACGAAGCAATTACTTACAAAGGTAACAATCACATTATTGAATATAATCTTATCCACGATGTATGCCTTCTTTCGGATGATGCAGGTGCAATTTATTCGGGAAGAAGCTGGGTGTGGTACGGCAATATTGTAAGATACAATTGTATTTATAACGTCGGTTCAAAAAACCACAACCCCGATGGTATTTATCTTGATGATGCGGTTTCAGGTCATCAGATTTACGGCAATCTTCTTATCAATATTCCGAGCAATTCAATTCACGTCGGTGGCGGCAGAGATAACGTCATAACCAATAATATCATTGTAAATCCCGGCAACAATGCACTGAGATTTGATGACAGAGCAAGAGAAGGTGCTCTTGAAAACGGTTGGTTCACTCACGCTTACATCGGCAGTGGTGATATGTGGGAAGCACTGTATAATTCACCCTGGCAGAGTGAAACCTGGCAAAATGCATTCCCTGAATACAAGAACTGCACAGATGATATTTCAAAATCCGATTCACCCAATTATATTCCCAACCCTGCAAGCACCTTCAAAAGTAATATTATTATTAATAAAAATATGGGCTACGGTGATGTTTACAGCTCCGTTTGGAAATTCAGCGATATAAGCGAAAATGCAATATATAATGTAGGCAAATGCGATGAAATATTTGTGGATATTGATAACGGAGATTATAATATCAAAGACATTGATGAAATCAGAAAAGTCGCTCCCGATTTTAAAGAAATCCCTCTTGATAAGATAGGTAGGGTAAACTGACAAATTCCGATTTATAGAGGTGCAATATGGAATACAGACAACTTCCTCACGGAAATGAAAATGAAAAATTCAGTGTGCTCGGACTCGGTATGGGCGGAATCGGGAAGACACCGCCCGATGAGAT
>JAZNRX010000046.1:0-14742 GCA_045590915.1 Acutalibacteraceae bacterium
TCGATGATGTCGCCCACCTTAATTTCATAGGATGCCCGTGCTGTTTTGCCGTTTACTTCAACATGCTTTGCATCGCAGAGCTCATTTGCAACGGTTCTTCTTTTTACAAGACGGGAAACCTTGAGATATTTGTCAAGTCTCATGCTTTTCTCCTTTATTATAGGTAAAATTTACTTATTTATTACATCGGCACCCTTTTTTTGAGGGTGCCGTAAATTTAATTCAGGAAGCCCTGAATTATGATTTCCTCTGCTTGCTCGGGTGTCATACCGAAGGTCATAAGCTTAAGGAGCTGTTCATTGTTGATTCTTCCTATTGCTGCCTCGTGGATTATTGCTGCCTCTGCGTGGTTTGCGGCAATTTCGGGGATTGAACGGATGCCTGCATTATCCATAATAATGGAATCGCACTGTACGTGTGCCGAGCAGGGAGCATTGCCTACAGCCTTGGGATAGAATACCTGCTTTGAGTCATCCTTTGCAACGGAACGGGAAATTATCTGTGCCGAGGCACCCTCACCGTTTAATTCGATGGTCATATCGGAGTCGGCAACCTGATTGCCGTGTGTCATAAGTCTTTCCGTTACAATGAATTTTGCATTCTTGCCCAAAACTGCTACGGTGTTTCTCTTTGTGGAGTCAACACCCTTTATCTGCACGCTTTCCATTTCGCAAAGGGAATTTTCCTCCATATATACGGCAGTTTCGGGGTTAAGCACCTTTTCGCCCGTGCCCTCGCCCTCACCGTAGTGCTTTTCAATGTATTTCACCTTTGCATTTTTACCGATAAAGAAGCGGTGTATGCCTTCGTGACGGCTTTCGTTACAGCCTGAATTGTGAATTCCGCAGCCTGCAACTATTGTAACATCAGCATTTTCACCGATATAAAAATCATTGTAAACCTTGTCGGAAACGCCTTCCTCTGTAATGATTACGGGGATGTAAACCTGCTCGCCCTTTGTGTCAGGCTTGATAATTATATCAATTCCGGGCTTGTCGGTTTTGTTTATTATCTGCACCTTTTCATTGGTGCTTCTTTCAATTCCCACACCGTTTTTTCTGATGTTGTAGGAAGCACCTACGGGAATTGAAGAAAAATCCGATATTGTATTAAGAAGATTTTTATCCGTGATATTAAGCATTGTTTTCACCTCTTAATGTGCATTTGCTGTCAAATTCTCCAAGAAGTGTGGGGAGAATTTCCTCTTTTGTGCCGAATGAACGGATTTTTCCGTCGGCAATAACAAGAATGTCATCGGCGAGCTGCATAATTCTTTCCTGATGGGAAATTATCATAACACTTTCGTTTCTGTCTGCCGCAATATCCCTGAAGGACTGAACAAGCATTGAGAAGCTCCACAGGTCAATGCCTGCCTCGGGCTCGTCGTAAATTGCAAGTCCGAGGTCTCTTGCCATAAGGGTTGCAATCTCAATTCTTTTCACTTCACCGCCTGAAAGAGAGGCGTCAACCTCACGGTTGAGATAGTCCATTGAGCAAAGTCCAACCTTGGTGAGATATGAGCAGCATTCGTTTTCGGGAAGAGGACTTCCGTGTGCAAGGGACAAGAGCTTTCTTACTGTCAGTCCCTTGAAGCGAGGCGGCTGCTGGAAGGCATAGCCTATGCCGAGCTTTGCTCTCTCTGTAATTGAAAGATTTGTAATATCCGTTCCGTTATATAAAATCTGTCCCTTTGTGGGTTTTTCAATTCCCATAATGAGACGGGCAAGTGTTGATTTTCCCCCTCCGTTGGGACCTGTTATTACGAGGAATTTTCCGTCCTCAAGGGTGAAAGAAACATCCTCAATTATTTCAAGATTTCCGTTTCCGTTTTCATTCTGCACGGTAAATCCGATATTTTTGACTTCTAACATCTGTGTCTCCTAATTGAAAAATAGTAATGCCGCAACAATTACAATATGCATAACCATAATAAGCGGAAGACCTGTCATAAATTTTTTATGCTTTGTCTTGTGGCGGATAAGCTGCATTGTGAGATATTCCGCCGTTGCACCGCCTATAATTCCTGTCCCCAGAAGCACCCTTTCGGGAACGCGGTTTCTCGGAAGAAGCTTTGCGGCAATTTTATCATAAACCGTAACAATAACTGCCGTTACGGATATTATGAGTAAATAAATTCCTGCATATTCTGTCATAACTCAACCTTAACGATACATTCGCCCTTGCCCGCATATACGGAAAGAATGTTGTCCTTATACTTATAGCCCTTTGTGGAATATACCTTTTTGGGTTCCGAGGGTAAATATATAAGTGTGGGGGCTTTTATTGTTGAGGAGCCCGAGTATGAAAGAGTGAAAAGCTTTTCTTTTCTGTCAAATGAATATTTTTTGATTGTTCCTGCAACAGCAATGGGGAGAGGTCTTGAAATAACCTCCATAATTTTGCTGTTTTCGAAATCCTGATAATAGTGCCAGTAGGTCTGGCTCCACATATTTCTGTCAAATTTGGCAATGAGATGCTCCAGTGCGGGATAGCTGTCGCTTCCGGGCACCATTCCGCCCCATTCGCCTACAAGCACGGGGACATCCATTCTTTCCTGTGTTCTTTTGTGCTCGTCAAAAATAAAGTCAACTCTGTGAGGACTTGCGTTGTTTGTGAGAGGTGTGTCAACAGTTATATCATAGCCGTGAGGGGAGAAAAGGTGATTTTCTTCTCTTGTGCCGTCCTTATATACAATTCTCGGAACACTGCAGGGAATACCGAGATTTGAATAATAGCAGTTCTCGGAGAAGATAATGCCCGTTTTGTCAACCTTTCTTATGGCTTCGGCGGCGGCAACAAGGAAGGGATAGTATCTCTTTGTGTCAAATTCAAACATCATTTCCTTTGTCTTGCCGAGAATACCTCTGTAAACCTTAGGATCGTCTGCAACAGAGAGCATTTCCATAACTTCCTTTGAAAGTGCATCCTTAACAAGCTTTTTCCTGTTTACACGCTTGTTGAAAAGGATTGTGCCCACGCCGTTTTTAATAAGGTCGCGGAAAAGCTTTCCGCCGGGAGTGCCGGGGAAGGGCTCGTTGAAAACGTCATAACCGATGATGCATTTGCAGTCCTTGAGATAATCCACCGTAAAGGTCAGCATATCACAGAAGCGGTCGCGGAGACCTTTTCCGTCGAAATCTGCATTTTCCCAGAAATCATCAAAGGATTTATGCACATCCCTGTGGAAGAAATAGCCCTCTGCCCAAATAAAAAGAGGATCGCTTGTCTTTTTTGTGTGTCGGCAAGCCCACTTGGGAGCACCGTCACCGGGGGTTGAGCAGAATTTGCTGAAAAGGTCCTGATGCCAGTCCACAAAAACATACATTTCGTGCTTGTCGCACATTTTAAGCACCTTTTTGAAGCCGTCAAGGTATTCAGTGTTATATTTTTCCATTTCAGGCTCTATGCCCGCCCATGTAAGACCGAGTCTTATGATGTTCATACCCTTGGCTTTAAGGGCAATGAGCAGCCCCTCGGTGATGTCTGTTTTGTATCTTATAACTCCGTCATCATCTGCGATAACATCCTTATAAACGAAGTTAAGTCCGTTAAAAATTCTTTCTCTTCCGAATTCGTCAACAAGTCTTTTGCCGGATACTGAAATAGTATTCATAATCACACCCCGTTGAAATCAAATTTTTTCACTATAATAATAACAAACAATACTAATAAAGTCAAACCATAATTTAGGACATAAGGCTGATTGGGGAAAATTATCCTGACAGGACCTGCACCGACAAAGAAAAAAACGGAAAACCCTCCGATTTTCCGTTTATCTCTTTATATCGCTGAGATTGTCATTGCCACTATTACAGATGCGGTGAACACGCCCGATATAAGTGCGGCGGAAATTATTTCCCATCTGTTTGATGCGATAAAGCGTTTCATATATATCTCCTGTGTATATGTTCTGCACAAAAACAAACGAATGGATTTGTGCGGTTTGACTTTTAAGCTCAATGCATAATACTACAAAAAATTACATTTGTCTACCCCTTTTTCGTTACAAAAGGTTACAATTTTCGTGTTATTTAAAAAGTCGGAAAAGTCCCACAGATTTTCTTTTTACGGTGCAATTAATTTGTATAAAATGCTGAAAGTGGTACACAATATATATTGAACTAATTTTGAAAGGAGCACAAAATAATGGATTTTACCGAAAAAGAACGAAATTTGCTGGAGGAACTGAAAACTCACGAAAAGCTCTGTGTCGAGAAGTATAAAAGACACTCCGAGTGTGCCAACGATGAACAGCTTAAAAGTCTGTTTCAGGGACTTTCTCAGGAGGAGAGCGAGCATCTTTCTTCTCTGGAACAGATAAGCTCGGGTACGGTGCCTCCCATCAATGCCGCCGAGAAGCCCTTGCCTTCCTTTACGGCAAAATATAAGGCAATGCTCTGTCCCGAAAAGAGTGCCGATATGTATCTGTGCAACGACCTTCTTTCAGGTGAAAAACAGGTATCCCATATGTATGATACGGCAACCTTTGAGTTTCGTGACAAGAATGTGAGAGACTATCTCAACCATATTCAGAAGGACGAGCAGACACACGGAAAAATTATCTATGACTATATGTCCGCCAACGGAATGTACTGAGGAAAGTTCGGAATTCGGAGGGCGGATGCTTCGCAAGTTCGGAATTCGGATGTCGGAGGGCGGAGGAGTGGTGCTTCTGCAAGGTCGGAGATAGTCCGACGGGACAGGATAGAAATAACAGAAAATCGCTTTCTTTTTTCGGGAAAGCGGTTTTTTTGATTGTCGTTGAGGCAGGAGCTTTTTGTGATTTTTACTAAAAAGTTTATTAATAATTTTATATGCGTTTTTTATATATTAATTGAAATTTTAATTCTCTTGTGCTAAAATTAATGATGTATAAGTATAATTCTGTCTTTGCACCCCGATTTTTCAGACTTCGGGAGCAGGAAAAGGAGAAAACACTATGAAAAAGACTAAAATGACAACAAAGGCACTTTCAATGCTTCTGACCGTTGTTCTGTTGTTCACAACAATATCGGTCGGCATCATCGTGCCCGATGCAAAAATTGAGGCTAAGGCACTTGAAGCCAATTCGGTTGCCACCCTTAACTCCGCAATCGCAACCGCAAACACCAACGGTACAGGTGTTGTAACAGAAATCAAGCTTACCGGAGATATTACATATAACGGCACTTTGGCATCCTTTACAGCACTCAGAACAGCCAATGTCCTGTTTGATTTTAACGGTTATTCACTGAAGGTTAACTATACTCATTCTGAAGGAAGAGCTACTTCCGGACGTTCCGATATACAGTTGCCTTCAGAAAATGCAAACAAATCCTTTAACGGTGTAGATACTCTGACAACAGGTATGTTTATTGTCAATGCAGGTTCAACTTTACAGATAATCAACACAAAGCCCGGTAACATCTGTACAATGCAGGTTTATACTGATTTTGTGGATGATGCAGAAGGTGAATATAACTGGGTACAGGAAAAGTCATTAGATAATAAAACATCTGCCTCTCTCATATATTGTGAAGGTACCTTGATTATTGGTGATGAGAATTCTCAATATAATGATTTTAACCTTTATGCCCATTCTTCTTGTCGAAACACTCATACCGGTAATACTGCATTGTATTATAGAAAGAGTGCGACTGTAAATGTCAGCACGGTAACCATAAATAATTCTTCTGCCAGATTCAAGATGTACGGCGGTAAAATTCAGGCGACGGGCGTTGCCAGAGCAAGAAGAGGTTCGTATTCCGATGTTCTTTGCTTTGCTCTGAATGTAAATGATTGTTATTCTGCAGAAATTTACGGTGGTGAAGTCAGCATTCCCAAGTGTCCTGTTGATAACAACAACGGCATTTCACAGGCAACAGGAAAAGCAAGTGAGGGGGCAACAGCAAGAATTTCTGCAATCAGATGTGCTTCTCCCTACCTTTATATCTTCAAGGTAAAATGTGCCGTTCAGACACAGTGCGGAAAAGACTCCTCCAAGGATAATGACCTCTATACAAGCTGTATTTACACGACAGATGCAGCAAATGCTCCTTATGTTTACGGTGCCGATTTGAGTTATTCCGCATATAGAGGTGACAATAGTTCCACAGCAGAAAACTATGGTTACATCGTAAGAGGAGCTTATAAACTGGCTTCAAACGGTACAATCAATCCTTCATCAGCTTCCGGCTCGGATTACGGTGCAACCAATCCCGGAACAGGTGAAACCGGTACCGGTTCTATAGCCACATATACCGTATTCATCGGAAATAACGGTGTAGTTAAGGATTCTTCAAACAATATCATCAAGACCGATATGCATGCGGAAAACGGTATTGATATGTTCTCCTATAACAGCTTCCGTGAGTATCTTGCCGCATATACTTCCACAGCAAAAGATGTTTATTACGGTGATTCCGTAATGACAACAAACGGTGATGCTAACAAGCAGGTCGGCTCAACTAAGTATCTCCTCAATGGTTATACTCAGAAAAACTGGGCTGGTAAAACTCATCCCGGTTCAGCCTATAGTGTAGACTGCTATACACCTGAAACAGCAGTCATAACAGGAGGCGGTTCACTTTTCCTTGTTCCCTTGTGGGAAGAAACAGTCTATAACATCACTCACATCTGGAATGATGAGGATTACGGCAGGGAGACAAATACTCTCGGTACTACAGGTCTCGGAAATGTTACCTCGGCTTCTAAAGATAGCTGTCCTTCCACATATACCATTGATTCAATAAGTGAAAATGTGACTCTCGGTGAGCCTGTCCGTCCCGGTTATACCTTCAACGGCTGGGAAATTATGGCGGTTACATATCCTGATACGGACACAGTAAATTCCTCCTCCTTGGGCAGACGCTGGAAAATAGGTGACACTCATTCATTTAACGCAAAGCTTAAGGGTGCAAACGGACATATAACAATAAAGGCACTCTGGTCAGAGGACAAATATACTGCAAGCTTTGATTTTGACAAAGGCTACTATACAGGCTCTCCCACCTCAACCTCTGACAGTAAGCAGTATACAATCAACACGGCATTCACCTTCCCCGAATATCTTGAAAAGCCCCATTACACCTTTGACAATTGCTATAAGGTAAAAACTGCAGGCGGCTCATGGGCAAAGAATGAAACCCTTTATGCCGCAGGCGATGCATCGGTAACAGGCAATTACGGTAATGTTACCTTTATTGCACAGTATACACCCGTTCAGTATACTGTTACATATGACTCAATGCTGGGCTCCTCCGTTGATGATCCCGCACTGAAGACATATAACATCGAAAGCACGCATACACTTCCCGAAATTACAAGAACAGGCTATACATTTGTAGGCTGGAAGCCCGTGACATCCTCGGGTACATGGGATGCAACAATTACATATCCCGCAGGAACATCCTTTAAAGATAATCACGGAAATGTTACCTTTGAGGCACAGTGGGAAAGCTCAACCTATAAGCTCACACTTGATGTGGATGCCACTGTAAATGTTTCGGGCGGTAAAACAGAATATGAATATGCATATTCAACACCTCTTACAATTACAAATCCCACAAAGACAGGCTATGATTTCTCTCACTGGGTTGTAACAAGCACACCCGCACAGGGCGAAAGCTGGAAGAAGGGAGACGAATTCAAACCTGAAAAGAATGCAAATGACGAATTTGAGAGCTTTGTTGTTATCCCCGCAAACAAGGTGGGTAATGTAACTCTCGCTCCCGTATTCACTCCCACAACATACACCGTTTCATTTATTTCCAACGGCGGTGTAGGCTGTGAGCCCTTCGAGTTTAACATTGAGCAGACAATAAACCTTCCCGTAACAACAAAGAAGGGCTACACCCTCAAGGGATGGTCTGTCACAACAGATGAAGGAAATTGGAGCATCAAGGCAGAAGCCTTTGCAAATTCTCTTATCTCCGGCGGTGCTGCACTTACAGGTGTATACGGTGATGCAACACTCACAGCAGAATGGGAAATTGCACAGTTTGCCGCAACTCTTAAGTATGCGGACGGCGAGACTCCTGATTCAACCGTAGGCTTCACAACCGAAAAGAGCGTAACACTTCCCATCCCCACAAGATTAGGCTATACCTTCAAGGGATGGACTGTTACAGCCTTTGATGCGGATTCCAACTGGGTTATGGACGAAGAGTATAAGATTTCAAACAATGAAGTTAAGCTTCCCATCGGTAAATACGGTAATGTAACCCTTACTGCACAGTGGGAGCACAAGCCCTATACAATTCACTATCTTTCCGATGGCTCCGTTCCCGGAGATACAACATATTACATTGACACTACGAGCCTTACTCTTGCAGCTTCAGTATATTCAGGCTATAGCTTCAGTCACTGGGAGGTTACCTCAATCGACCAGAATGAAAGCAACTGGACAATAGGCGAAACATTTGAAGCAGGCACACCCATTTACAATAAATACGGTAATGTAACACTTACCGCAAGATTTACTCCAGTTGACTATACAATCATATATAAGTTCGGTGATGCTGAAAAGACCTTCACCTACAATATGAACACTCAGGTTACCATCAAGAACTTTGATGATGCCGAGTTGGGCTTCGATTTCTCAGGTTATACCTTCGGCGGCTGGAAAGTTACCTCTCTTGAAAACGGTGCAGGCTGGAGCGGTGTATATGAGCAGGGAACAAGCTTCATCCGTGAACGCTACGGTAATGTTGTTCTTGAGCCCGTTCTCGCTGCAACGGAATATACCGTAACCTTCATTCCCGACGGCGGTACTCCCTATGCAAATCTTTCCTACACAATCGAATCAACAGATACACTTCCCGCAGATCCTGTTAAGACAGGTTATGTTTTCAACGGCTGGAAGGCAACCGCAGTAACAGGCAACTGGGAAGAAAACAAGCTTTATGCAGGCGGAACAACCGTTCAGGGTATGTACGGTGATGTAACCCTTACTGCAGACTGGACTCCCGAAAAATATCTGATTACATGGACTGATGATAACGGTGTTGTTATTGATGTAACAGAAGTTGAATACGGCACAATGCCCTCTCACGCGGATGCATCAAAGGCACCCACTGCACAGTACACATATACCTTCGCAGGCTGGGAGCCCGCACTGACAACAG
This sequence comes from Acutalibacteraceae bacterium, assembly GCA_045590915.1. GTDB lineage: Bacteria > Bacillota > Clostridia > Oscillospirales > Acutalibacteraceae > RUG806. The sequence continues at coordinate 9,105 of JAZNRX010000046.1, forward strand.
TAACAGGTCCTGCAACCTATAAGGCAAAATTCAATAAAACCGTAAATTCCTATACTGTAACATGGGTATATGAAACCGATGACAACGGCACTGTAAAGACTGATACGGTAACCTACAAGTACGGTGAAACTCCCGTATTCAACAACGGTGTGAACCCCGAAAAGACCTCTGTCAGCGGTAAATATTACAGATTTGTCGGTTGGACACCCGCAGTGGCTTCGGTAACAGGTGATGTTACATACACAGCACAGTTCAAGGAAATTTCCGCACCCGTAACGGTTGCATGGATAATTGAGGGTGTACGCTATGAAACAAAGTGGACAGAGGGTGAAACACCTTCCTATGTCGGCACTCCCGTGAAGCCCGACAAGGACGGTATGAAATATACCTTCTCACATTGGACTCCTGCAATCGTTGAAGTTCAGGCAAATACAAATTACGAATACACTGCAGTATTTACAGAGGCTCCTCAGGGCTATACCGCTGAGTTTGACCTTAACGGCGGTTCATATGCAGGAGTAACAACCTACACCTATAATAAGACAGTTACACTCAATATGCCTCAGCCCTCAAAGGCAGGCTATACCTTCACAGGCTGGGAGGTTGTTGAAACCGACGGTACATGGGCTAAGAATGTACTTCTCACAAGTATTACATACAGCGGCTTCTGGGGTAACGTTTCATTCGTTGCAACCTATGCTCCCGCAGTATATACCATCACTGTAGAAAATACAGACGGAACAACCACAGATTACACATACAACATTGAAAGCACGGATGCCCTTCCCGCACTCACACAGGACGGTTATGTGCTCACAGGCTGGATGGTAGTTTCCGCAGAAGGCAACTGGGTTGCAGGTGACAGCATTTCAGCGGATAAGGTGCTCACCGGTATGTACGGAAATGTTACACTTCATCCCATCTGGACCGCAAGACTTTATAAAATCAACTGGGTAAGCGAAGATACAACACAGACCGTTGAATTCAGATACGGTGCTCCCGTTATAACATATCCTCCCATTGCAAAGGCAGGCTATACTGCACAGTGGGATGCTCAGGTTCCCGCGGTTATGCCCGCTGAAGACCTTACCTTCAATGCAGTTTACGTTCCCATTCAGTATTATCTGAGATTTAACACCTCAGGCGGCAGTGCAGTTGAAAACTTCTACTATGACATAACCTCAACAGGAACACTTCCCGTTTCCTCAAGAGAGGGTGCCACATTCAAGGGCTGGAAGGTTTCTGCAGGTACAGGTAACTGGGATAAGGACACAATCTATAAGGGCGGTGCTTCTCTCAACGGCTTCTACGGCAATATGACATTCACTGCAGTATGGGAAATTGAGCTTCATACAGTTACTTGGGTAGCCGGTGATGTTACAAGAGTTACCAAGTGGTATCACGGTGCAGTTCCCTCATATGACGGCACTCCCTATAAGTCTCCTGACGGTCAGTATTCATATGTTTTCGCAGGCTGGGATAAGGCTATTGTGACCGTAACAGAGGATATTACATATACCGCACTGTTCAACAAGGAAGCAAGAAAGTATGTGGTTAAGTGGTCGGTAGACGGCAATGTTATTGAGGAAGCATACCTTAATTACAATGTTATTCCCGAGGATCCCACAAAGCGTCAGGAAAATCCCCTTCCTGTTCCCACAAGACCTTCAACTGCAGAATTTGACTTCACATTCATCGGCTGGTCTCCCGAAATTGCTCCCGTAACAGGTGATATAACATACTATGCAGTATTTGATCCCTTTACAAAGCTTCAGGGACTCCGTCTTGATAAGTCTGCAGTGTTTATTGCTCCCGATGAAGAAGCAGTTCTTGCCGCAATCCTTTCGCCCTCAACCGCAACTGTTCAGGATGTTGACTGGTTCTCATCCGATAATAATGTTGTAACAGTTGACGGTAACGGCAAGCTTAAGGCAACAGGCTCAGGTGAAGCACTTGTCCGTGTTCAGTCAAAGGACGGAAGCTTCAAGGCATATTGCTTCATAAATGTAGCTCCCATTGTTTCAACGAGAGTTGCTGTTTCCGCTAACGGTGTTTCAACAACACAGCTTCCCGGAAATTCAATTCAGCTTTATGCAACAGTTGAACCCGACAATGTAACAAACAAGAACATCAAGTGGTCCTCCAAGGATACTGCTGTTGCCATGGTTGATGCCAACGGTCTTGTAACCTTCGGTGAAAAGGTGGGAACAACCACAATCACTGCAGTTGCAGACGGCTACGGTGTCGGCACAATCGAGGTTACCGTAACAAAGGAAAGCGCCGAGGTTGAGGATAAGGTCAAGACATATACAGTTATGTTCCTTAAGTCAACATCTGCCTATGTTATTGCAGGAACAACCTACGAAAGTATCAACATTATCTATCCCGAAGGCTCAACAGTTGAGTTTGTTCTCACTGAACCCCACTTCGTAACTCTCAACGGACATCAGTTCGAAAGAGATGTTGACGGTGTGTTCAGAATTAAGAACCTTGACAGAAACTACTCTGTAGTTTCAGTTGAGAGAGCAGACCTCGGCTTTGAGGAAGAGCCCGACGCTCCCGTAAAGAGCCCCACATTCTTCGATAAGCTCAAGGATTTCTTCAGAAGCATTGTAGAATTCTTCAGAAATCTGTTCGGATAAACAATGACCAAAAAAGGCTGTGAAAACAGCCTTTTTTTGTTGCAAATTCGGATTTCGGAGAAAGCCATTAAGGTCGGGAAGTCGGAGATGGCTCGACACCGGTACAATCAAATTTCAGCGATGTGACGAAGATACGAGCGTCATAGAGCGAAGCAGAATAAGGCACGGAGTGTCTTCCGAAATTTTGCATTTTGTATTTTGTACTTTACATTAAAAAAACTCCCAAGCGGAAAATTCACCGCTTGGGAAAGCTTTTTGTTGGGGGGATTACAATTCTTCAGCAAAAGCCGAAGTCAGTTTTTTTTCGAAATCCGAATTCTGTTAAATTATGTTTTCGTATGCCATTGCCATAGTTTTTGTGAGTGCAACTGCATCCTCAATGCAGAATAAAGGCTCGCCGTCTCCGTTTATGGCATCGCAGAAGGAGTTGATTGCAGATTTGCTGCCCTGTCCTAATGCGGGGAACATCCAGCCGTCACCGTTATTGTAGGCTAATTTGTCGAATATGCCGCCTGCAAGGATGGTGCCCTTTGTGCCGGCAATTTCAAGTTCAAAGGGATTTCTGCCTGTAACAAAGCCTGTTTCGCTGACGCCGATAGCACCGTTTTCATAGCTGAAAACAGATACGCAGTTATCTTCAACGCTGTTGCACAGGGTGTTTGTAAACACGCTTGTACATTTCTTGGGCTCGCCCATAAGCCAGTTGAGAAGATACATTCCGTGAGCACCGAGGTCCATCATGGCACCGCCGCAGGTGGGAACGGGATCAAGGAATGAGGGAGGAAGCCAGCCGCGGCTCACACCGTCGTGGGCATTTCTCATTCTCATATATGTTACCTGTCCGATAAGCTCATTTTTAAGAGCTTCCTTTACCCATAAGAAGTCAGAGCGTGTTCTCCAGGGGAAAGATATGCAGAATTTAATCCCTGCCTTTTGGACGGCATCCTTAACCTCAAGAGCATCCTCATATTTTGCGGTAAGAACCTTTTCGGTGAAGATATGCTTCTTTGCATTTGCAGCCTTGATAAGAACTTCCTTGTGGATGTTGGTTGCGGCACAAACCATAACAGCATCGAAATCCATAGCATAGAATTCGTCGATGTTGTCGGTATAGGCACAGCCAAGCTCCTCACCCTTTGCCTTTGCACAATCGGCATCGGGATCCCACATAGCTGTGATTTCTACATCGCCGCGGGAAAGGAATTCTCTCACATAGCCGCCGAAATGAACGTGCCATGCACCAGCAAGACCTAATTTGATCATATATATTCTCCTTTATTCATCGGTGCCTAAAAGACCGTCTGCCGAGGCAGAATCAATGCTTTCAACACCTTTTAATTTTTTTGAAATAATAGTGTTACGCTTTTGAGCCTCATCAATACTCTGTGATGCTTCATCAAGCTTTCTTTTTGCTTTTTCGAGGGCAACTCCGAATTTATCATATTGCATTTTTGCCGCAGAAAGAATTTCCATAACCTCGTTTGCCTTGCGGTTGAGTGCTACCGTGCGGAAGCCCATTGAAAGAGATGATAGAAGTGCAGTGATGGTTGAGGGCCCCGCAAGAAGAATTCCGAATTCATTGTGAAGGCGGTCTGCAATATTTTCCTTTGAGGAAAGCACCTCAGCATAAAGAGAATCCGTTGCAAGATACATAACCGCAAAGGGTGTTGTAACAGGAGGGCATATGTATTTTGTAATGGTTCTCGCTTCGGAAATAACCTTCATTTCAAGCATATGGCGGTATGCCCGTACCTTTTCAGCGTCTCCCTCGTCTGCCGCATCAAGAAGCCTTAAATAGTCTTCCATGGGGAATTTTGAGTCAATGGGGAGATAGGTTTTTTTGTCGCTGTCTGCATCGGGGATAATAACGGCAAATTCAACAACATCACGGTTTTCTAAGGGGCGGAAATTTTTTATGTACATTCCGGGAATTATACTGTCGAGTATACCTTCAAGCTGTGTTTCAGCCCAGTTTCCTCTTGTTTTTACATTGGTGAAAACACGGTTGAGGGCATTTATGCCTCCCGAAAGCTCTTTCATTTCACCCAGAGACTTGTATACATTTGAAAGCTGCTCTGAAACGGATTTGAAGGAAGAATCCAACCTTGTTGTGAGTGTTGCCGTCAGCTTTTCGTCAACGGTCTGCCGCATCTGTTCAAGCTTCACCTCATTAGAGCTCTGAAGCTTTTCCACCGCAGTTGTCAGTGCTATTGTCTGCTCCTTTGTTGCACCGTCAATTTTTTCCTTCATATCGGAAAGGGTTCTCACTGTGTTAAGTGAGGAGTCTGAAATCTTCTCTGAAAGAATTTCCGTTTTGTTTCCAAGCTTCTCAATGGAAAGTGAAAGCTCACTTCGGATAGCCTGATTTGACTGTGCGGTGTCCTGTCTTAATGCCGAAAAGCTTTCCGCTGTCATTTTTCTTAAATTTTCAATTTTTTCATCGGTTACGGGAGCTTCCGAGTTTCCCTTTGCCGTAAACTGCTTCACAAGCACCGCAATCAGCAGTATAATTACAACAGCTAATAATATAATAATTAAAATATCCATATATATCCTTCTTTTTTGTCTGTCTGCAGGGTAAATTTATTTTATCACACACCGACACAAAAATAAAGCCAAAGATAAATTGAAAAATTTATTTAAATAGTAGAAAAATTAAATTTTTTCTGTTAAAATATAAAAGAAATAAAAGTAATTAAAGGATAAAGTATGAAAAGAGCGTTTTCTTTACTTCTTGTTATAATAAGTATAATGGGAATTTTTACTTCCTGTTCTTCAGATGAACCGATTGTTCTTTTTTTTGCGGTTGAGAAAAGTGCGGGCTCCTTTGATCCGCAGATTGTGTCCGACACTACAGCATCCGTAGTGGTCCGTAACTGCTTTGAAGGACTTTTAAGAAAAGATGAAAACGGTGAAATAATTAACGGTGTTGCAAAAGACTATAAGGTTTCTCCGGACGGGCTTAAATATACATTTTATTTAAGAGAGGATGCCCT
>JAZNRX010000047.1:0-8585 GCA_045590915.1 Acutalibacteraceae bacterium
GCGGAATAGATAAGCTCAAGTCCCTCATAAAGTGCGGGATTTTCCGCTTTTGCCTCATTGAAGGAATCAAGGAAGGCGGAATATCTTTCAAAATATACCTCACCCTCGTTTTCGTTGCCGATGCAGATATACTTAAGCTCAAAGGGCTCTTCGTGTCCCATTTCAATTCTCACCCTGCCCCATACGGTGCTTTCGTCGCCGCGGCAGAATTCAACAAGGTGGAGCATATCGTCGATATAGCTCTGGAATTCGGGTGTATACATTTCAACGGGGCCACGGCCACGCATCTGACAGTAAAGACCGCAGTTAAGAACGGGAACACCTATAGCTCCGATGTCCTCGCAAAGAAGGAAATACTCATAAAAGCCGAGACCGTAGGTCATAAATGAAGGGAGAGGATCATCGGTGGCGGCAAGGTTGGTCCAAAGATTTGTGCTCTGCTTTCTTGCGGCAACATCACCGTAGGTACCGTTGAAAAGGAGAGGCTGTCGGTTTTCATCAACGCCGATGGAGTCCTTCCAATCGTATGCATTTTCCGCATCATAGCCCTCAATTATGCATCCGCCGGGGAAACGCAGGAACTTGGGCTCCAATTCCTCAAGCATTACGGCAAGGTCATTTCGCATACCGTTTTCTCTGCCCTTGAAGGTGTTTTCGGGGAACATGGAAATCATATCAAAGCACACCTCACCCTTATCAATAAGAAGCTGAAGTGTCACACCCGCATTGGCTGTTACGGGGGATGTGATTGTCAGAGTGTATTTATTCCATTCGCTTGAAATTTCATCAATAAGAATTTTTTCTGCCTGAACTTCACCGTTTACGGCAAGGCGTACCGTAAATTTACCGCTGTAGCCGTCGGCTTTTGCATAGAAGGAGACATTATAATTCTCATTTTCTGAGATGCTCATTCCGTCAAGGAAGCCCCTGTTTTCAATACCTGCTTTTTCTTCAGACGGATTTTTCATAACAAGATAGTTTACATTGTTTTCGTTGAGATAGTTTTCCTTGTCATTTTTGATAACGGTATTTTCTGCCTCACCTACGCTCTTCCAGCCGTAAAGCTCATCGTTTTCGGCAAGCTCCGTATATTCAAAGGAACGGTTTACCACCTTTTCCGCATAAAGACCGCCGTCTGCTGCAAAGTTTATGTCCTCAAAGAAAATACCGAAAAGAAGCTCGCTTATATCGTGTATCTCATTTTCGGGATTAATTGAAAGTGAATAATCAGCCGCTTCCTCACTGTAGGAAAAAACGGTGTTTTCGGGTGTGGGCTCAAGGGGCTCATTGGCTGTGCCTCCGAAAAATCCCGTAACCGAAAGGAAAAATGCGGTAAGGGTTGCAATTACGCTTCTGAAAAAATCAATAACAGTGTATTTCATAAAAACCTCCGACAGAAATTTATGTTTCTATTTTAGTATAAAAAGCGTCTCAAGTCAAACAAAAAACATCGTCCCTCGGGAAAGGAACGATGTTTTGATAATTATTTTATTGTGATATAGTTTCCGTGATAGGATTCTTCCTTGAAGTATACTGTTTTGTTGCTGTCTGCAAGTAAGGTTCCGTTGCAGTAGACCTTATCAAATGAAACATTTGAAATCGAACAGGAGTTGCCGTAATTTACAACATGGTTTTTAATTGTTGCATCCTTGTAGGTGATGTTATTGAAATAAACATCCTTGACCGTAAGGTTATATATCTGACTGAAGACAATAACATTTATTGCGGCTGCCTTGTTTCTTGAAATTTCAATATTATCAAAGGTTATATTGCTGATGGTGTGTGCTACAGAGGCTTCGCCGTCACAGGATTCCGCAACAATACCGATTGCGGGAATTTTTGTTTCATCCCATGTTGCATCGTGCATAAGAACGAAGCTGTCTTTGAAGGTGATGTCGGACATATTCTTGTGTGTTTCACCGAAGATACCGAAGGCTCTTGCCTTGGTTGCCCATGCATAGCAGTTCTGAACCGTAATATTTTCTGCCACTGCTTTTTCTTCGGCTCCCAGTGTTTTGATGCAGAAGGCATCGTCGCCTGTCTTGACGAAGCAGCCGTCTATAGTAACATTCTTTGAGTTGCTGATTGCAAAGCCGTCGGAGTTCTGACGGTAGCCGAAAATGTCAACATTCTTGATATTGACAGTATCACAGCGGTATGTGATTACGGTCCATTCGGGTGCGTTGATCATCTTCACACCTCTGATTTCAACATTGTCGGTAAAGGAGAATACCATACCGCGTCTTTCACCTCTGTCAAGGTGAGTAAGGTCTATGGTGCCGTAGCCGAGAATTTTTACGTTGTTTGAACCGTTGTGAACATTTATAAAGGGAGTACGTGTAAGGCCTATGCCGTTGTATGTAGATGCGGGATTGCCTTCAACTGTTTCGGTTTTGGATGAATTGTCATCATCGCTGTTTATGTCATATAAATGCTTTGCTGTGACATAAGCACCCTTTTTGAAATAAATAACCTGATTGGGCCGACTATAGAACATTACATATTCTACCTCGGGTAAATAGCCCTCAACAACAGTAACATTGCTTTCACCGTATTCTGCCTTAAGTGCGGCAATTTCCGCATCCTCGTCAACCTCTTCACGGACGAAGACAGTGTATGCATAGTCGCTTTCGTTGCCGTTGAAAAGGAAGGTGTGTGCACCAAAGCCTGAAAGGACTGCCGTTGCGGTGCCGTTTGCAACGGATACTGTTTCACCGTAGGACTCGGGGAGAACCACAGCATTCTGAATGTTCAGTGTGCCTGATGTGATTTTAATCTCAAAGGTGCAGTATTCACCCTTTTCCACATAAATTTCGGAATAGGAGTGAAGTGTACCCTTCTGTGTCGTGCCTGAGAAGGTAACAGTTCCGTAAACGGGAATTTCTTTGCCGTCAACGAAAGCTATATAATAGGGAGAAACAATAACGCCGTTGTCGTCATGGCCCTGTGTTGCGGTGTAAAGAGCATCATTCTGGTCTGCTCTTGAAATATATGCAGAGAGGTCGTTAACCGCCGTGATCTGTTCGGGATACTGAAGGTGAGTGAATTCAATATGAAGCTTTTCTCCGCCGTTGTCACAGTAGGTATCCTTGTTGTTATCAACATGGGGAAGCTTTGAGCTTTCGTCTGTTCTTGTGTCAGATTTTCCGCAGCCGTTGTCACAAAGGGCAGTTTCGGTGCCGTTCTTCTGGCAGGTGAAGTCGTTGTTGGAGATATAGTCAGTAAAGCTGTGCCCCTTTTTCGCTGTTTCATCATCGGTATAGCTGTCAGAGCATTTGTCACAGGTGTATGTGGTATAACCGCCGTTTTCACAGTCGGGAACCGTCACAACAGGGATATAATTGTGACCTGTTGCCGAAGCGGTGTTTTCAACATAAGTGTCAGAGCAGTTACCGCAGGTGTAGGTTATATATCCGCCTGTCTCACAGGATGCGGGAGTTTCAACGAAGGTATAATTGTGGCCGGTTGCCGCTATGCTTTCAGAATATGAGTGGCCGCAGTCCTTGCAGGTGAAATATGTTGCTCCGTCCTTTTCACAGGTGGGCTTTTGTGTGAATGAATTATAGCTGTGAGAGCCAAGCTCACCGTAGCTTTTTCCGCAAAGAATACACTTTGCCTGTTCTTTACAGGTTGCGGTGCCGCCCTTGTGGTTACACTGGGTAACAGGGGGAAGGGTGGTGGGCTCGTCTGGAGCTTCGGTGGTTGTTTCCTGAACAATAACACTTGTGGGCTCTTCGGGAAGGGGCTCCTCGGGTGCCGACGGGAACAGGAAATTGAATATCTGGAAAATTGAGAGAAGATACATAATTATCTGTGCAAAAATATCCATATTTATCCTCCGATGATACATTTGTAATTTTATTTTAACACAAAAAATAATTATTAGTCAATAAATAATTCCCGAAAGAAAAAATCCCGCTTCGATATGAAACGGGAAAAGCTCTCAAAGGGCGGAATAATCTATTTTTTTGTCCTTGAAATAATAAATTTTGTCGTGTTCATTTATTTCGCGGAGTATCTTGCAGGGATTTCCCACTGCAATCACATTTTCGGGAATATCCTTGGTGACAACGCTTCCTGCACCGATAACACTGTTATCTCCTATGGTGACACCGGGCATTACAAGAACTCCCGCACCGAGCCAGCAGTTTTTTCCGATGTGAACAGGCATATTGAACTGATACTGTTTTTCGCGAAGCTCCGGTAGAATGGGGTGTCCCGCTGTTGCAATAACACAGTTGGGACCTATCATGGTGCCGTCTCCCACATATATGTGGGTATCGTCAACCAAGGTCAGTCCGAAATTTGCATAGACATTATTCCCGAAATGCACGTGCTTTCCGCCCCAGTTTGAGTGTAATGGCGGCTCAATGTAGCAGTTTTCGCCGATTTCGGCAAACATACCCTTGAGCATTTCTTCTCTTTCAGAAAGCTGTGCAGGTCTTGTCATATTGAAGGCATAAAGCTTATCAAGGCACTTTAACTGCATTTCCATTATGGAGTCATCAGCAGGATTGTAAATTTCCCCCGAATGTAATTTTTCATACTGTGTCATAAGGCTTCTCCTTTTATCTTTATACGGAAATAGTATTATGAAACAGGGAAAAAGTCAACCGCAATTATCCGTTGAGAATATAAATCCCGAAATTGAGATAGCCTGCAAAGGCAACCCACAAAGCATAGGGAATTTGCAGATATGCCGCAAGGGGAGATATTTTCCGGTATCTGACGATTGTAAGGATTATCAGCATCAGAAGAACAGCAAGCCATATAAAAGCGAAAAGATACATTCTGAAATTAAAGAAAATAAGGCTCCATATGAAGTTGAAAACGAGACTTGCGGCATATATAAGAAGTGCATTGTCTGCCTGCACCTTGTTGTTTTCTCTCTGAAGCCATATAAAAGCCGAGCTTATTCCCATAAGAGTATAAAGAATTGTCCACACAACAGGGAAAAGAAAGGCGGGCGGGGACAACGGGGGAGTGTTAATTTCTCCGTATATGTTCATATTGTCCTTTGTGAGAAATGCAGATATTCCGCCTATTGCAAGGGGTATAATAATTGCGATTATAAAAGTCAGAACGGTGCTTTTTGTCTCTTTTTTCATAAAATTATCCCTTTCGTTTTTTATTATCTATATGCGAAAAGGGCTTATTTATACAAAAAATCTCCCGAAAAAATCGGGAGAAAATTTTTATTATATAGGAAATTGCTCGCGATGTGAGCAATTTGCATATAACAAGAAACACCTACAGCCCCCAAGATTGGGGGTAGGGGGTTGATAAATCGTAAGATTTTTTCTTATAGAAGTATTATTCCGTGTTCTGCACACTTTTCACGCATATCGTCGGGCCAGATTGATACTTGTACTTCGCCTACATGGGCTTTTCCTAAGAGGAACATACATATTCTCGACTGACCGAGACCGCCGCCTATTGTAAGGGGATAGGTGTCTGTCAGAACTCCCTGATGATAGGGGAATGCGCTTCTTTCTGTTGCACCTGCGATTTCAAGCTGGGCTTTCAGGCTTTCGGCATCAACACGGATGCCCATTGATGAAATTTCAAGTGCGGCATCAAGCTCCTTGTCCCACACCAGTATATCACCGTTAAGGCTCCAGTCGTCATAGTCGGGGGCACGGCTGTCGTGGCGGTGACCGCTTTTAAGACGGGCTCCTATTCCCATAATAAACACGGTGCCGTGCTCTTTTGTTATGAGGTTTTCTCTTTCCTTGCCCGATTTGTCGGGATACATATCCTCAAGCTCCTGTGAGGTGATAAAGAAAACATCCTCATTGACATCGGTGGAAAGCATGGGATATTTTTCCTTGAGAACAGCGTTTGTTTCGGCAAGTGCTTTAACGATTGCCCTGACGGTATCCTGAAGGAACTCAACAGATCTCTCTTCACGGGTTATAACCTTTTCCCAGTCCCACTGGTCAACGAAAAGAGAATGTGTATTGTCACAGTCGTCGTCACGGCGGATGGCATTCATATCCGTATAAATGCCCTCGCCAACAGTATAGCCATAGCGGTAAAGAGCTCTTCTTTTCCACTTTGCCAGAGACTGAACAACCTCTGCGGTGCCTTCAATCTCCTTCATTGTGAAGTGAACCTTTCTTTCAATGCCACTGAGATCATCGTTTATGCCCGATGCCTTTGTGACAATGAGAGGAGCAGTAACTCTGTCAAGGTTCAGTGCTGCTGCCAGCTTTACCTGAAATGTATCCTTGATTATTTTAATTGCCCTCTGGGTATCCTTTTGTGTCAGGGACGAGCAGTACCCTTGGGGGAAAACCAATCTTTTAGCCATAATATCACCTTATCTGATGTTGCCTACGGTTCTGGGATAGAAAATTACGTCACGGATGTTTGCCATGCCGGTGCAGTACATAATTACTCTTTCAAAGCCCAGACCGAAGCCTGAATGGGGAACTGTGCCGTATTTACGAAGGTCGAGATAGTCGGAATATTCCTCTGTACCCATGCCCTTTGCTTCCATAGCGGCAAGGAGCTTATCAAGGTCAGCCTCTCTTTCACTGCCGCCGATGATTTCACCGATGCCGGGAACGAGAAGGTCTGTTGCGGCAACAGTCTTGCCGTCTGCGTTCTGCTTCATATAGAAGGACTTGATTTCCTTGGGATAGTTAATGAGGAATACGGGCTTGTTGTAAACCTGCTCAGTGATATATCTTTCGTGCTCACTCTGTAAATCACAGCCCCATTCTACAGGGAATTCAAACTTCACATCTGCCTTCTTGAGAATTTCAATGGCATCCGTATAGTCAACAACCGCAAAATCGTTGTTTACAACATTGAGAAGCTTTTCTGTCAGTCCCTTTTCAAAGCGTTCCTCAAAGAACTTCAATTCATCGGGACACTTTTCCATATAGTCACGGATGATATATTTTATCATATCCTCTGCAATTTCAATAAGGTCGGGAAGCTCTGCAAAGGCAATTTCGGGCTCAACATGCCAGAACTCTGCAACGTGACGGAGAGTATTGCTCTTTTCTGCTCTGAATGAGGGGCCGAAGGTATAGATTTTCCCCATAGCCATAGCTGCAACCTCACCCTCAAGCTGACCTGAAACGCTCAGTCCTGCCTTCTTGCCGAAGAAATCGTCTGCATAATATTCCTCTGCATTCTTATAGTCCTCGGAATAGCCGATTGTGGTTACCTTGAACATTTCGCCTGCACCCTCACAGTCACTTCCTGTGATAAGGGGAGTGTGAACATAGACATAGCCTCTGTCCTGAAAATATCTGTGAATAGCCGCAGCCATAACGGAGCGTACTCTGAAAACAGCGTTGAATGTGTTGGTTCTTACTCGGATGTGGGGATTTTCTCTTAAGGTTTCAAGCTTCTGGAACTTTTTCTGAAGAGGATAATCGGGGGGGCACTTGCCCAAAAGCACGATTTCAGATGCATTTACTTCAACTGTACCGTTGTTTTCATTCTTAACAACAGTACCGATAACCTTAACGGATGCACCGAGCTTTGTAGCCTCTGCGTCAACCTCAATTCCCGAAGTCTTATCAATAACTATCTGCAAATGATTGAGTGTGGTGCCGTCATTGAGTGCCAGAAAGCCGACATTCTTTGAGTCTCTTGCGGTTCTTACCCAGCCGCAGACAGTAACACTTGTGCCGATAAATTCAGCATTGTTGAAAATTTCCTTGATGTCAATGTGTTTCATAAAAATTTTCCTTTCATATAAAAAATAACAGTTGTCCGTCCCGTATAGGACGAGCAACTGTAACCCGCGGTACCACCTATCTTGCTCATAAAGAGCCCCTTACGCTTTCATATTAAAAGCTTATCGTTTAACGCACGAATACGGCAGCCCTAATAAGAATATTTCCTTTCGGGCAAGCAGCTCCCAAGTGTTATTCATCAGACCGCCTTGTATGTGCCTTCCACCGCCGCACACTCTCTGTAACCGCCATATCTGACTACTTCTCTTGATCATTGCCTTTATAATAGAATTATATGCATTTTTTTCTTTTTGTCAATATATGACCAATATTGAGGACAATTTTTTCTTGGATTTTACCATGAAATACTCTTGATTGCAACCAATATTGGTCAAAAAGGAGTGTTTTTTGTCAGAAAGCCAAAAGTCTCTTGAAAAAGTTGGTTGATTGTTAAGATAAAAAATATCGGGGGGAACGCGGTGTTCCTCCCGATTTGGTTTCTCTTATTTGAGAGCAGCCTTTGCCTGTTCTGTGAGAGCAGTGAATGCTGCGGGGTCTGCGATTGCAATTTCTGAGAGCATCTTTCTGTTGAGAGTGATGCCTGCCTTCTTGAGACCGTTCATGAATGTTGAGTAGTTCATGCCGTTTGCCTTGCAGCCTGCGGAAATTCTTGCAATCCAGAGTCTTCTGAAATCTCTCTTCTTCTGCTTTCTGCCGACATAAGCATAGTTGCCGCTCTTCATAACAGCCTGCTTAGCAGTCTTGAAGAGCTTGCTCTTTGAGCCATAATAGCCCTTAGCGAGCTTGAGAACCTTATTTCTTCTCTTACGAGTCATTAATGCGCCTTTAATACGTGCCATTCTTAGTTACCTCCGTTAAATCTTCTTC
>JAZNRX010000048.1:0-15592 GCA_045590915.1 Acutalibacteraceae bacterium
TAGCATCGGAAGACACTTCGTGTCTTGCTCCGCTTCGAGCTGAACGCTCGTGCCTTCGGCACATTGCTGAAGCTTGATTACATTTCTGTTGAGTTTTCTCCGAATTCCGAATTCCGAATTTCCAAAGCACTTTGTTTTACAATTATTTTTTCTTTTTCTGTTGCATTTTTTTTAACTTTAATTTATACTTATTGTGTTATATTTTAAATAAAGGAGATGTCCTTATGTCACAGAAAGTCAGAGTCGGCGTTATCGGTATCGGTAATATGGGTATGAGCCATATTAATAATTTTGTTGAGGGCAGAATGCCTGAAACAGATTTTACCTGTATTGCGGATATTGATGAAAAGAAATTTGAGAAAGCAAAGGAAAAAATTCCCGGTGTAACCTGCTTCAACAATGCAACAGACCTTATAAATTCAGGTCTTTGCGATGCTGTTATCATTGCAACTCCCCACTATGACCACCCCACAATAGGAATTGAAGCCCTCAAGGCAGGAATTCACGTTATGAGCGAAAAGCCTGCAGGCGTATACACAAAGCAGGTAAATGAAATCATTGAGGTTTCCAAAAACTGCGATGCTACATATGCAATTATGTTCAATCAGAGAACAAACTGCATTTACCGCAAGGTAAAGGAAATTGTTGAAAGCGGCGAATACGGTGCGCTTAAGAGAGTCAGTTGGATAATCACAGACTGGTACCGTACACAGTCCTATTATAATTCAGGCGGATGGAGAGCAACCTGGGCAGGAGAAGGCGGCGGCGTTATGCTTAACCAGTGTCCTCATCAGTTAGACCTGTGGCAGTGGATATGCGGAATGCCCGCAAAGGTAAAGGCAATCTGCCACGAAGGCAAATGGCACGACATTGAGGTTGAGGACGACGTTTCCATTTATGTTGAATATCCCAACGGAGCAACAGGTACATTCATCACAACAACAGGCGACTGTCCCGGCACAAACCGTCTTGAAATCACTCTCGACAGTGCTAAGATCATCTGCGAAAACGATCAGATCAGAATGTATAAGCTCAATATGCCCACATCCGAATTTACAATGAATTCTGACAAGGGCTTCGGCAGAATTGAGGGTGAATGGGTAACCGTAGAAACAGACGGTCTCAATGAACAGCATGTCGGTGTTATGAATGCCTTTGCCGCTCACATTTTAAGAGGTGAGCCTCTTGTTGCAGAGGGTGCAGAGGGCATCAACGGACTTACGATTTCCAATGCAGCCTTCCTTTCATCATGGCTTGACGAAACAGTCACACTTCCCCTTGATGAAGACCTTTATTATGAAATGCTCAAGAAAAAGATAGAAACATCAAAAGCAAAGGAAACCGTCGTTGAAAAGGTTGAGGATGATATGTCATCCACATTCTGATTTTCAAATGATGTTTTTCGAAAAAAAATAATTTTACGGCAAAGAGGCTCTCAGGAGCTTCTTTGCCTCACCGCTTGAAAGGACGAAACAAACTATGTTATTTTCTCAGGATATCGGAATTGATCTCGGCACGGGAAACACTCTCGTATGTGCAAAAAACAAGGGCATTATTTTCAGAGAGCCATCTGTCGTTGCCGTGGATGTCCGCACCTCACCCGCAAAGGTTGTTGCTGTGGGTGAAGAAGCAAAGCAGATGATGGGCAGAACTCCCGGCTCAATAATTGCCGTGAAGCCCCTTAAGGACTCTGTTATTGCAGACTATGATGTTACTGCCGATATGCTTAAAACCTATCTGAGAAAAGCCATAGCAGGCTCTCTTTTTGCAAGAGCAAGAATTCTTATATGCATTCCCTCCTGTGTTACCGAGGTTGAAAGAAAAGCGGTTCACGATGCGGCAAAGGCGGCAGGTGCAAGATATGTAAGCCTTATTGAAGCACCCATGGCGGCAGCTATCGGTGCGGGACTTCCCGTAACTGAGGCCGCGGGCACCATGGTTGTTGACATCGGCTCGGGCACTGCAGAGGTTGCCGTAATTTCCTTGGGAGATATTGTTGCCGCCAGAGCGGTAAAAACAGCAGGCGATGCCTTCGACAACGCAATAGTTCAATACATAAGAAAAACACACAATCTTCTCATCGGCGAAAGAACCGCCGAGGATATAAAAATAAGCATCGGCTCTGCCGCCTCCTATAGCGGCGAGGGTGCAATCATCGTCAAGGGAAGAAGTCTCACCGACGGACTTCCCGCCACTGCAGAAATCACCTCTGCGGATGTAAGACAGGCTCTTTCGGAGCCGCTGAGCCGTATTATTGAGGCTATAAAAACAACACTTGAAAAGACACCGCCCGAGCTTTCGGGAGATATAATTTCCTCGGGAATTACCCTCACAGGCGGTGCCGCACAGCTTCGCGGACTTGACACACTTATAGCAAAAGAAACAGGTATGAAGGTAAAGGTTGCCGAAAATCCCATTGACTGTGTTGTTACGGGAATTGCAATCTGTCTTCAGAAGGACACACTAAACATCTATAAAAACTGACGAAGCTGCGGAGAACAACAATGAAAAAATTTTTTACGGGCACCGGATTTAAAATAGCGGCATTCATTTTTGCCGCACTGTTTCTGGGAGTATTCTTTGCCGCTGTTTCCGAAAGCGGCTCATCTCCCTTGTCATCCGTAATAAGCTATATCACCACCCCCATACAGAATGCGGCAGCAGCTGCGGCTGATATGATGGGTGAGCTTGGCGGTCATTTTGTGTCGGCACAAAGCTATAAAGAGGAAAACGAATCCCTCAGAAACGAAATAAACGAGCTTCGTTCACAGCTCGTTGACTATGAAAAATGCAAATACAAGCTTGAAGCGTATGAGGATTTTCTTGAGGTAAAGGAAGACAACCCCGACTTCTCCTTTACCCCTGCACAGATAATTATGCGTGACAGCTCTGACATATACGGCTCCTTCACACTCAACAAGGGAGCCGATGACGGAATATCAGTAAACGATCCCGTAATATGCTCCGATGTCCTTATCGGTGTGGTAAAATCCGTCAATCAGAACAACTGCCTTGTGAGAACACTTATGCACCCGTCCGTAAGCGTCAGTGCATATGATATAAGAACAAGAGAAAACTGCTATACCGAAACGAATAATGCTATGTCACAGCAGGGTGTGATAGGTCTTTCGGGACTGAAGAAAAATACTCCCGTTGTATCAGGAGGAATTGTCTGCACCTCGGGCATCGGCGGAATTTATCCGAAGGACCTTATAATCGGAACCATATCGGAGATAAAAACCGACGAAATGGGACTTGGTGCCACAGCCCTTATTGTACCCGGTGTTGACTATTCACTTCTGACCGATGTATTTATTATCACTGATTTTGAAGGAAAGACTGAATAAAGGATGAAAAACAAAAAGCTTCTTGCGGGAGCCCTCAGAAAGCTGATATACTGCCTTCTTATTCTGCTGGCATTTATTCTGCAGTTTACGGTTTTCCCGAAAATGAATATCACACTTCCCCTCTATCTCCTCATTCCCCTTACAATATCCGTAGCTTTAGCGGAAAAGGAATTCACGGGAATGCTCACAGGACTTTTTGCAGGTGCATTATGGGATCTTGCATCTCCCGTCACCGACGGTTTTCTTGCTCTCACCTTCTGTACAATAGGCTTTCTCACGGGACTTTTCGCCCGCTATCTTCTGAGAAATACCATTCTCACCGCACTTCTTCTCAATGCCGCGGCAACAGCAGTCTATTCGGTTATACTTGAATTTCATTTCATTGAAACGGTATCCTTTGAATTACTGCCGCAGATAATAAAAGAGCATTTCATAATTCCCATAATATTCACACTGATAATTGCACTTCCGGTTCACTTTATCGTTATGCTGACAGACCTTACAACAAAACACCGCGAAAAGCCGTATGCTCCCGTTTTACAAAAGGAAATAAACATCTGAACCTGAAAAAAGAGGTTAATAATGAACGAAAAAATCAACAAGAGAGTGCTGACGCTCTTTCTCTTTTTCGGAGTATTTCTGATATGCTTTGCACTTCAGCTGTACTTCATACAAATAAAGAATGCCGACGAATACCGCACCGATGCCGCTGTTTCCACATACAAGGTAAACGTGGATGCCCCAAGAGGTGAAATACTTGATAAAAACGGCAATGCAATGGTATACAACGAGCAGATTCTGACAATCAGCTTCAACTCACTTTCCTTCCCCGACGAAGACGGGGCAATCAACGAAGTAATCCACACGCTTATAAAAAAGCTTAATGAAAACGGTGAGGAATGGATTGATATTCTCCCTGTTGTTTTTGATGAAACCGGTGCCGTTCAGTTCAAGGAAAAGGCTGAGTCGGAAATAAGCTATCTGAAATCAAAGGATATGTGTGCGGTAAACTCCTATGCCACCGCAAAAAACTGCCTTGATGTTCTGATAGAAAAATATAAGCTTGAGGACTATTCACTGACAGATGCACGGAATATCGCATCAGTCCGTTACAATATGTTCAAATCCTATTTCAGCGTTTCCTACCCCTACACCTTTGCCGAGAATGTTTCCGTTACAACTGTCGCGACAATCAAGGAAAATTCAGACCTTTTCCCCGGAGTTGATGCAGGTGTATCCTCTGAGAGAAAATACACGGGAGACGGCACTGCGGCGGCACACATTTTAGGTGTGGTGGGAGCCATCAGTGCACAGGAATATTCCGAGCAGAAGCAAAAAACAGAGGCTGCACTGAAAAGCCCCGAGATTACGGATGAATATAAACTCACCCTTGAAAACAAGGCTTATCATATAAACGATAAAATAGGTAAAAGCGGAATTGAAAGTGCAATGGAGAGCTATCTTCGCGGCACATCTGGCACGAAAACCCTTTCCGTCACAACAGGAAATGACATCATTGAGGATTATTCCCTTTTTCCGTCCTCAGGCGATACGGTGTTTCTGACCATTGACCTTGACCTTCAGGAAATTGCGGATAAATCTCTGAAAAATCAGATTATGGCGGTTACTGAAGAGGAAGCCCTTGCAAGCGGTCTCACCCCTGCAGGTGCGGTGGTGGTGCAGGATGTAAATACAGGTGCCGTGCTTGCAGTGTCCTCATTCCCCAACTATTCCCTTTCAACGTATTATGATGACTATGACCTGTTGGCTGCAGATGCGGGCAAGCCCTTATGGAACCGTGCGATGCAAAGCACCTATTCTCCCGGATCCACAATGAAGCCGGTTATTGCCATAGCGGCACTTGAGGAAGGAATTATTGATGCCTCCTCAACGGTCTACTGCACGGGACAGTATGAATATATCGATCAGGTGTTTGCCTGCTTCAATAAAAACGCTCACGGACTTATAACCGTAGAACAGGCACTTCAGCACTCCTGCAACATATTCTTCTTTGAGCTGGCAAGACAGCTTGGTATTGATAAAATGAATACCTACTCATCACTTTTCGGACTCGGTCAGAAAACAGGCATTGAAATCTCCGAAAGTGCAGGTATTCTTGCAGGTCTTCAGTACCGTGATTCGCTGGGACTTGGCTGGAAGGCGGGTGAAACCCTTCTTGCCGCAATCGGTCAGTCGGACAACTCCTTTTCACCCTTACAGCTTAATAACTACTGTGCTACCATTGCAAACGGCGGCACAAGATATGTTCCATATCTCATTGAAAAGGTGGTTTCCTCCGATTATAACCGGATAAGCTTTGAGCATTCACCCGAAATTGCAGTTGAAACCAACGTTTCCTCTGAAACCATAGAAACGGTAAAAAGAGGTATGTATCTCGTTGCAAATAACGGCTCCTGCGAGCAGTATCTCGGCTCACTGAAATATAAGGTTGCCTGTAAAACAGGTACTGCGGAAAAAACACTTGTGGTTGACGACAGAATTGTTGAAGGAACCGACGGCTTCCTTATTGCCTTCGGGCCTTACGAGGAGCCTGAAATTGCAATTACCGTTGTAATTGAAAATGCGGGAAGCGGTTCCTCAACCGCTCAGGTTGCCGCAGATATATTCCAGTATTATTTCAGCACACTTGATGCTTCCCCCGAAATCCAGAAGGATAACACTGTCATCTGGTAAATAAACATAAAAAGGCGGTTTACTATGGCATTGAAGATTATTACAGCCTCAGGCAAGGGCGGTGTGGGAAAATCCACAATATGCACGGGACTGGCACTTCAGCTTGCAAAGGAGGGCAAGAAAACCCTTCTCATTGACTGTGATGCAGGTCTTTCATCCCTTGATGTTATGCTTGATGCTGCAAAAGAGGTAAATTTCACTTGGTATGACATAATAAGAGAAAGCTGTGACATACCCGATGCAATTCTCGAAACCGACGATAATCTGTGGCTTCTTCCCTCTCCGAGAGCAATGCTCACAGAGGACCTTTTCGATGAATTCAAGGAAATGATACACTCTCTCGAAGAACTGTATGACATAATTATATTCGATGCTCCCGCAGGTCTGGGACGCGGTCTCTTAAGGGCGGCAAAAGCAGCAGACAATGCTCTTATTGTTGCAACTGCGGATGAAATCTCCGTAAAGGATGCAGGAAAGGTAAACGAGCTTCTCATCTCAGAGGGCATCACACAGTCAAGGCTCATAATAAACAGATATAATCTTAAGGCGGCAAAAAAAGGAAGACTTCTGACTGTTGATGAAATAATTGACAAGACTCTTGTTCAGCTCATCGGTATAATTCCCGAGGACAAGAACATCCCTTATCAGACTGTCAGTGAAAAGAGACTTAAAACGAAGAAAAGCACAGAGGCTTTTTCCAGAATTGCCAAAAGAATTCTCGGTGAAAATGTCGAACTGACACTCTCACTTCTGAAATAAATATTGAAATACAGATATTTTTGTGTTACAATATCGTATTATTAATGTTATTTAATATAAATTTTTATCAAGGATGGTGGATTTATGAATATCGCACTCATAGCACACGACTCAAAGAAGGAACTTATGACACAGTTTTGCATAGCATACTGCGGAATATTAAGTCATCATTCATTATGTGCAACATCAACAACAGGAAAGCTCATTGAAGATGCAACGGGAATTCCCATCAAGAAATTCCTTGCAGGCTCTCAGGGCGGTGCTCAGCAGATAGGTTCTCTTGTTTCCTGTAACGAAATCGACCTTCTTCTTCTGTTCCGCGATCCCCTCAACAGAAAGCCTTATGAGCCTGACGATCACGATCTTCTCCGTCTTTGTGATGTTCACAACATTCCCGTGGCAACAAATATTGCAACGGCAGAGTCTCTGGTCAGAGGTCTTGAAAGAGGCGACCTTGACTGGCGTAATCTTGTAAAATAACAGTACACACATATAACTTAAGGATGATATTTTTATGGCACTTTTAACAAAGGCTCCGAGAGGCACAGCCGATGCACTTCCTCCTGAGAGCTATGGTCTCAGAGGTCTTGAGACAATATTAAGCGAAATCGCGGCACATTTCGGATTTAAGGAAATAAGAACTCCCGTTTTTGAGCACACAGAGCTTTTTATGCGAGGTGTTGGCGACACAACCGACGTTGTGCAGAAGGAAATGTATACCTTCAACGACAACGGAAACCGCAGTATCTCTCTTCGTCCCGAAGGCACTGCAGGAACAGTCAGAGCTTTTCTTGAGCACGGGCTTTTCAACGAGCCTCTTCCTCAGAAGCTTTTCTATCTCACCTCCTGCTACAGATATGAAAAGCCTCAGGCGGGCAGACTCAGAGAATTCCATCAGTTTGGCGTTGAAAATCTGGGTGCAGGCTCCCCTCAGGCAGATGCAGAAATTATTGCTCTGGGCAGACAGATTTTTGATTTCTTTGAGCTTGATGACATAAGCCTTGAAATCAACTCCATAGGCTGTCCCCACTGCAGAAAGAACTACCATGCGGCACTTCTTTCCTATTTCAAGAAAAAAAGCGGTGAGCTTTGCGAAACCTGTCTTTCAAGACTTGAAAGAAATCCCATGAGAATTCTTGACTGCAAATCTCCCGTATGCTCCGCTATTGCAAAGGATGCACCCGTGGTTCTTGATTTCCTCTGCGAAGAATGTGACACACATTTCAGGAAGGTGCAGAAGTATCTTGATAATATGGACATTCCCTACACGGTAAATCCCCGCATTGTAAGAGGCCTTGACTATTACACAAAAACGGTGTTCGAGTTCGTTTCCTCATCCATCGGTGCACAGGGTACGGTATGCGGCGGCGGAAGATATGACGGACTTATTGAACAGCTTGGGGGAAATCCTCTTCCCGCATGCGGCTTCGGTATGGGCATTGAAAGACTTATTATGCTTATAAATGCACAGAACAAGTCACTTCCCAAGGAAGAACGCCCCCTTATTTACATAGCTCCCGCATCCGAGGACTGCTCATATGAGGCTATGAGAATAGTAAATGACCTGAGATATGACGGCATCACTGCTCTCACAGACCTTTCGGAACGCTCCCTCAAGGCACAGATGAAATATGCAAACAAGCTTGGTGCTTTATACACCGCCGTTCTCGGAGAGGACGAAATAAAAGACGGTAAGGTAAATGTGAAGAATATGGATACGGGAAGCATCACCTCTCTCAATATTGCCTCATTCACAGAGGAATTCACAAGCCTTTCAATAAACGATGCTTTTTCAGACCTCGCCTTCACGGCTGAAGACAACTAACGGAGGATATACAAAATGGAATTTGTAACAGGCATGAAAAGAACAGACTATTGCGGTAATTTCAGAATTGAAGACGCAGGAAAAGAAATCACCGTATTCGGCTGGGTTCAGAGAACAAGAAATCTCGGCTCACTTATATTTATTGACCTTCGTGACAGAACAGGTCTTATTCAGTTAAGCTTTGACGAAACAACCGATAAGGCTGTTTTTGAAAAAGCCGCACAGGCAAAGAGCGAATATGTTCTTGCCGCAAAGGGTATTGTCAGAGAAAGAAGCGCAAAGACAGATAAAATCGCAACAGGCGACATTGAGGTCTTCGTAACAGAGCTTCGTATTCTCGCAAAGAGTGAAACCACTCCCTTTGAAATTGTCCCCAACTGTCAGACAGCAGAAACAACAAGACTTAAATACCGTTATCTTGACCTTCGCCGTCCCGACCTTCAGAGCAACATTCTTCTTCGTAACAAGGTCACAAAAATCACAAGAGACTATTTCTATGACAACGGCTTCATTGAAATAGAAACTCCCATTCTTATGAAGTCCACTCCCGAGGGAGCAAGAGACTTCCTCGTTCCCTCACGTCTTCATAACGGTGAGTTCTATGCACTTCCCCAGTCTCCCCAGCTTTACAAGCAGCTTTCAATGGTTGCAGGCTTTGACAGATATATGCAGATTGCACGTTGCTTCCGTGATGAAGACCTCCGAGCAGACAGACAGCCCGAATTCACACAGATTGACCTTGAAATGTCCTTCGTTGATGTTGATGACGTGCTCAATATGATTGAAGGCTATATAGTAAAGCTCTTCAAGGAAGCTATTGATGTTGAAATTCCCACTCCCCTTCCCAGACTCAAATACAAGGATGCTATGGACCGCTATGGCTCCGACAAGCCCGACACACGCTTCGGAATGGAGCTTTTCGACCTTTCCGACATCGTAAAGGATTGCGGCTTCAGCGTATTTGAGGGTGCAGTTTCTGCCGGCGGAACCGTCAGAGGTATCACTGCAAAAAATGCAGTTTCCGTATATACAAGAAAAGAAATCGACAAGCTTACAGAATTTGCAAAGGGCATCGGAGCAAAGGGCCTTGCATGGATAAGATATACCGATGACGGAATTTCCTCCTCCTTCGGCAAGTTCATCAGCGAAGAAAAGATGAATGCAATTCTCGAAACAGCAGGTGCCGAAAAGGGTGACGTTGTATTCATCGTGGGTGACACAAAGAAGAACCTTGTTCTTTCAATTCTCGGTGCTTTAAGAAACGAAGCAGCAAAGAAGCTTGACATCATCCCCGAGGGCTATAACTTCCTTTGGATTGTTGAATTCCCCTTCTTCGATTGGGACGAGGAAGCAGGCGGGTGGGTTGCAATGCACCATCCCTTCACATCTCCTCTTGATGAATGTATTCCCTATCTTGACACAGACAAGGGCAATGTAAGAGCAAAGGCATATGACCTTGTTCTCAACGGAATTGAGCTTTCATCAGGCTCCATAAGAATTACAAATCCCGAGCTTCAGGGCAAGATATTTGAGCTTTTAGGTCTTTCCGACGAGGAAGCACACAACAAGTTCGGCTATCTTCTTGATGCATTCCGCTTCGGACCTCCCCCTCACGGCGGTATGGGTATCGGTCTTGACAGACTTGTTATGCAGATGCTGGGTGCAGAGAGCCTTCGTGATGTTATTGCATATCCCAAGCTCAAGGATGCAACGGAAGCTATGACAGCCTGTCCCTCAAGAGTTGACGACGAACAGCTCAAGCTTCTTGGACTTTCAATCACAGAAAAAAGCGAATAATTTTCAATAATATTTTCAATAAATAACCCGAATACAGCTTTCGGGTTATTTTTTGCTTTTCTTTTCAAGGGATATGTTATATAATAAAAGAAAATAAAAAAACAGGTAAAAGAAAACTATGTACACAAAAAAGCTTCAGTTCGGCAGTGACGGAAAATTTAAGATTATGCAGATTGCGGATGTGCAGGAGGGAGCAAGTGTTTCTCCCGATACACTTCGGCTTATGGCACTTGCAACAGAAAAGGAAAAGCCCGACCTTATCGTTTTCACGGGAGATCAGATTTACGGCATTCATCCCTCTTTTTACAAGGGTGACAAAATAAACAGTGCAAAAAACACAATAAAGGAAATAATCAAGCCCATAGAGGAAAGGAAAATTCCCTTTGCGGTGACATACGGAAATCACGACTGTCAGGTGGGCCTCACCAATGCCGAACAGGCTGACATTTACAATCAGTCCGATTATTGCATTCACGGAGAATATGCAGCCGAGGACGACAAGGGCACCTTCCGTCTTCCCGTATATGACGGCGACGAGCATATTTTCGATGTTTTTCTTATTGACTCCAACGGTCAGACACTTTCGGGAGAATATCTCCCCGTAAGCGAAAAACAGCTTCAGTGGTTTAAGGAAGAAAGAGAAAAGGCAAAGGAAAACGGTGAATATACAAAGGGCATTGTTTTCCAGCATATACCCGTTCCCGAATTCTTCGATGTTCTGAAAAGGGTAAAATTCGGAACAAGAGGAGCCGTTGAAGCCTTCCGCACAATGAAGGGCAAATTCTTCGTGCTTCCCGATGAGCTGATAAAAGAGGGCGGCTTTATGGGAGAAAGCCCCGCCGTTCCCGACAGAAATTCGGGAGAATTTGATGTGCTTTCCGAAAAAGGCAATATTCTCGCCCTTGCAGTAGGCCACGACCACATAAATTCCTTCGTTGCCCCCTATAAAAATATGAAGCTTATATACACACAGGGCACAGGCTTCAATGTTTACGGCCCCGGACTTAAAAGAGGAATGAGAATATTCACTCTCGATAAAAACGACCTTAGCACATTTGAAACCCACACAATAACCTACGCCGAGCTGACAGACGAAAAGCTCTCCAAGCCCCTGCAGGAATTCATACTCACCCACATCCCCACAAGCATGGAGCAGGTGAAACGCCTCGCCGCCATAGCCGCCGCAGGAGGAACAGCCCTCCTCGCCTGTGCCTTGGCAATATACAAAAGTAAATCATAATTTATCTTCTTGGTCGTTTCTTTACCGTCGGGACGGTGGTTCTTGCCATTTCTTCTGCCAGCATTATGTCATATGATGCGGTGGGATCGGGTGTAAGGTCTTCGTTTTTGTTGCGGTAGCCGTATTTTTCATAGCTGTAATCTGCTTTTTCCTTAATTCTCTCATCAAAATTCGGCTTTCTCATTTTTTCCACATTATAATTGTTTATAAGCAATGCATAGTGGCTGTCATAGACCTTGCCCTTTGAATTGACAAGCCTTGCGGAAAGAGTGTCAACAAGTATTTCCCACATAGGAGTCAGATTTTTAAGCTCCTCATATTCAGTGAGTGTCAGATATACATTTCTGAATTTTCCGTATGCGGTTTTATTTTCATTTACTTCGGATATTTCTTGCACTTCGGGGGAAATATCCGTTTTTTCTTTTATCTCATCATTTTTACTCCCGCAAGGCTCACAAATCACATCTTCGGATTTATCTTCCGACACGGCGGATTTTTTCACACTCCTTGTTTTCTTAGGAGCAGAAATTTCATCTCTTTCTCCTGTGAGAAAATATTTCTGCAGAGTTATAAGCGTGTATTTGTTTTTTATATTCTCTGTCCTTATTCCCCCCATATCCTCAAATCTCTTAAGTATGGAGCGTGTTCTTGACAAGGGAAGGTCAAGAAGCTTTGCAAACTCACTTTTAGATATGAGAAGCTGTCCCGGCATCACCCTTATGCCGTCAATCTCGGTTTGGGCATATCTGGCGGCAAACATCAGCGTGACATATGCCTTGGTAAATACGGGATCTCTGATTTCGTCCTTGCCGAAAACTGCTCTGGGAATTTTAACAAAGCCTTTCTCCATTTGGCTTGCTCCTCTCAATTTCGAACATTTGTTCGTTTGTTTCGGGCATATTATAGCATATTAAAAAAAATATTTCTCCCTCAAAACGCCTATGTTGAAAACAAAATATCGGACTTTTTTTGAGAGCTTTTTGTGCATAATATACAAATGCATAATTCTATCCGTTTTTGTACTTTTATTTTTGATGCCCAAAGGCACCTATATAAACATTCTTATATCCTTCTTATAACCTTCTTATTTCTTTCTTATATATAATTGTATGGTCGGTTGCCATAGGTGTTTACAATGGTGACGACTCTTATGCTGACATCGGTGTTGACAGAAATGTCGGCAAACAAAGGCTTGAGCCTTGCCCTCAATGCCTTGTATATCAAGGCTTCAAGGTATTTTATAAAAAGAAAAAGTGTCAACACTTGTGTCAACATAAATGCTGACACCGATGCTGACACAGGTGTTGACATAATCGAAATATGCCCCTATTCTATCAGAGTGAAGCTTCCGCTTCTTAATATTCTCAACAGGTCTTCGTTGGTTTTTATGGGCTCCTCGGTTATTATTCCGCCGGGGACAGCGTCCTTTTTATTATGAAAATCACCGCCCGAGGTGGTAACGGCAAAGCCGCAGCTTTCAGCCCATATTCTTGCTTTATCGTTTGCAGGCCTTCCCTTATCCTTGCCGTTAAAAACCTCACAGCCGTGAAGATATTTCGGATTATGCCTGAAACGAAGCTCCCTGAAGGGATGTGCTTCAAGAAGAAGCAGTCCGTTTTCATCGCAGAGCTTAAAGAGCCGTTTAAGATAAAGCTTCATAAGATTTCCGCTTTTTTTAAGAAAATCTTCCGTTACACCGTAAATGAGAAAATCGTCTATGGTGCAAAAAAATCTCACCTCACAGCCTAAAAGCACTGTAAAATTCTCTCCTGCCGCCTCTTTGGCACGGCGGTAGCCCTTAGTATACCTATCAATATATTTATGAGGAAAAAGGGATTTATGAAAAAGAAAGGTCTGGGGAGAATAGTGGTCTGTAATTACAATTCCGTCATAGCCTGCACTTTTATAAAATTCAACAGCCTCAACAGCCGAGGAAGCGGCACAAAGGCTCACATCCGAGGTGTGACAATGAAGCTCATATTTATATGTTCTTTTTTCCATATACTTTCCTGTCCTTTCTCTCATCCGACCATATGATTATACATTATATTAATAACAAAATCCACAGCTTATCTGTTTTTAAACAAAAAAGCCGAATTAAGCTAAAAAGATATTCTGTTATATGATTAATATAATTAAAAACAACATATATTATTAAATAATAAGGAAAATTTTTCAAAAAGGTATTGCATTTTTTATAAATATGATTAAAATATTATTTAGCACTCATAGAATAAGAGTGCTAAATATCAAAAAAATTATGTATATACTAATCTCAGGAGGGATTTTATTATGACACTTAAGCCTTTAGGTGACAGAGTAGTTCTTAAATTCACAGAAGCAGAAGAAACCTCAAAGGGCGGCATCATTCTTGCCGCATCCGCACAGGAAAAGCCCCAGATCGCAGAAGTAATCGCAGTGGGCCCCGGCGGTATTGTTGACGGCAAGGAAGTCGTTATGCAGGTTAAAATCGGCGATAAGGTAATCTTAAGCAAATACTCAGGCACAGAAGTTAAGCTGGGAAGCGACGAATATACAGTCGCAAAGCAGAGTGACATTCTCGCTGTTGTAGAATAATTTTTTCGGGAGGATACTTTTATTATGGCAAAACAGTTACTTTACGGTGAAGATGCAAGAAAGGCTCTTCAGGCAGGTATAGATAAGCTCAGCAATACAGTTAAAATAACACTCGGCCCCAAGGGCAGAAATGTTGTTCTTGATAAGAAATACGGTGCTCCCCTCATTACAAATGACGGTGTTACCATTGCAAAGGAAATTGAGCTTGAGGATGCATTTGAAAACATGGGTGCTCAGCTTGTTAAAGAGGTTTCCACAAAAACAAATGACATAGCAGGTGACGGTACAACCACCGCTACCCTTTTAGCACAGGCTCTCGTAAACGAGGGAATGAAGAATGTTGCGGCAGGTGCAAACCCCATGACTGTCAAGAAGGGCATTCAGAAGGCTGTTGATGCCGCTGTCAAGGCTCTTAAGGCAGATGCAAAGCCCGTTCAGAGCTCCTCTGACATCGCAAGAATTGCAACCGTTTCATCAGGTGATGAAAATGTAGGTGCACTTATTGCCGAGGCTATGGAAAAGGTTTCCGCTGACGGTGTTATCACCGTTGAGGAGTCCAAGACTGCTGAAACCTCCTGTGACGTTGTTGAGGGTATGCAGTTTGACCGCGGATATATTTCTCCTTACATGGTAACAGATACAGACAAGATGGAAGCTGTTATTGACGATGCTTTCATTCTTATTACCGACAAGAAAATCACAAACATTCAGGAAATTCTTCCCCTTCTTGAACAAATTCTTCAGGCAGGCAAGAAGCTTGTTATCGTTGCAGAGGATGTTGAGGGTGAAGCACTTGCAACTATTCTTGTAAACCGTCTTCGCGGCACATTCACCTGTGTATGCGTTAAGGCTCCCGGCTTTGGCGACAGAAGAAAGGAAATGCTTCAGGATATTGCAATTCTCACAGGCGGTCAAGTAGTAACCGCTGACCTCGGACTTGAGCTTAAGGACACAACAGTGGCAATGCTGGGCCGTGCAAAGCAGGTTAAGGTTACAAAGGAAAATACAATAATCGTTGACGGTGCAGGGGAAAAGACAGAAATTGCCGCACGCGTAAATCAGATTAAGTCACAGATTGAAACAACCACCTCTGAATTTGACAAGGAAAAGCTTCAGGAAAGACTTGCAAAGCTTGCAGGCGGTGTTGCAGTTATCCATGTCGGTGCCGCAACAGAGGTTGAAATGAAGGAAATGAAGCTTCGCATCGAGGATGCTCTTGCCGCAACAAAGGCAGCCGTTGAAGAAGGCTATGTTGCAGGCGGCGGTGTTGCTCTTCTCAACGCTATCCCCGCAGTTGCCGCACTTCTTGAAAGCAACGAAAACACAGACGAAATCACAGGCATCAAAATAGTT
>JAZNRX010000049.1:0-29069 GCA_045590915.1 Acutalibacteraceae bacterium
AATCATCGTATGCTTTGAGTCCTCGGCTATTGTTTTATCAATAACCTGCTTTCCGAAGCGGAATTTCTCAACTGCCCCCGCAAGAGTACCGAATTTTACCTCTACCCTGTGGTCAATTATAACGCTGATGTCTGAAATTACGGATAAATCATATTCCGAGATGCCTGTAATTCCGTTTGCGTTAAGCTCTTCCACAAGTGATGAAAAATCCTCCGTGCTGATGTCACCCGTGAATTCAACGGTTTTTCCGGGCACGGCAGACTTAATTTTTACACCCTTGAGATATGCGGCATCGGTACCTATTGTTACGGCATCGTCATCAAGCACCTTACACGAGGAATTGAGAAGAACGAAGCCCTCACCCGTATCTACGGCAAGTGCGGGAACGGCATCTGTCAGCTCTACCATTATTTTATCGGGCCACACTCTTTTTATTTCAGCCGTTTCAATAAACGGCAGAAGGGTTTCTATCTTATGTTCCATAACCTCGGTATTGATAAGAAGCATACTGTCGGTAGCATCAAGTCCTGCCGCTTCAAGAACAGAGGCATCGGAATATCTGTCACTGCCCGTAACCTCTGTCACATTCACTTTGAGGGCAAACGCCGCAAATATTCCTATTACGGCGACAGCAACAACAAAAACCATAAAAATAATAAGATTGTTGTTACGCTTGCGGCTCTTTTTTCTTTCCTGCTGACTGTCCTTTATTCTGTCATTACGGCTGCCGCGTTTTTCATTCGCGGCTGTCTTTTTTTTGCCGCCGCTCTTATTTTGGGACGGCACCGCTTTAGCCGTCAGCTTTTCAGCTCTTTTTCCGGCACGGACAGCTTCTTTTTTTGTATCGTCAGAGGAAATTTCTTTTTCGGCTTTCTGCCGTTTTACTTCCTGTTGTGCATTCTCTTCCCTGAGACGCCGTGCCTGAAGTCTGGCACCGGCATTTTCCTGTGCAATTCTTGCACGGTCCTCATCGGAAAAACGGCTGTCTTTCGTTCTGAGAATATCATTGTCATTCCTACTCATCAGAGTTTTCTCCCATATCTGTCTTTTTTATATTTGCATTAAGCATTCCGAGAACCCTTTCGGGACATTCATATCCTCTCTCGATATGCTTTATTTCCGATATAACTGTTACACCTTCAGCGGCAAGTCCCGCTATAATCAGAGCCGCACCGCCACGAAGGTCCGTAGTTCTGACCTTTGCACCGTGAAGCCCGTCAACACCTTCAATTACAGCCATTCTTCCGTCAACACGAAGCCTTGCGCCGAGGCGGACAAGCTCACCTATGTACTTGAATCTGTTTTCAAATATCGTTTCTATGATAACCGAAGTGCCGTTTGCTTTTGTCAGCATTGCCGCAACGGGTGCCTGTATGTCCGTAGGAAAGCCGGGATAGGGCATCGTTCTTATAAGCTTTACGCTTTTAAGTCTTGGCGGTGACTTGAGATATATGCTTTTACAGTCTGTTCTCACAAGGCATCCCGTGTCCTCAAACAGATCTATCATAGGACAAAGATGCGCAGGGATTATTCCGTTAAGCTTAATTTCACCGCCTGTTATTGCAGCAGCCGCCATATAGGTTGCCGCGGCAATTCTGTCCGTTATGACGGTGTGCGTTGCTCCGTTGAGCTTTTTCACTCCCTCTATCACTACGGTTCCCTGTCCTGCACCCGATATTCTTGCACCGCAGGAATTGAGAAAATCCGCAAGATCACTGATTTCAGGCTCTCTTGCCGCATTGATTATTGTTGTGGTTCCTTTGGCAACGCTTGCGGCTATCATAACATTTTCCGTAGCCCCGACGCTTGGGAAGGACAGTGTCACCGTAGCTCCGTGAAGTCCGTCGGGAGCAAGACATTCCACATGGCCGAATTCCTCCGAAACCGTAGCACCCAGTTTTTTCATAGCATCAAGATGCAAATCTATGGGACGAAGTCCTATTTCGCATCCGCCGGGAGTGGAAAGCCTTACTTTCTTATTTCTGGCAAGAATTGCACCTAAAAATATTACGGAGGATCTCATTTCCCGCATAAGCTGTTCGGGAATTTCAAAGCCGTCGGAATTTACGGGATCTACCGTTACAAAATGACCGTCCCTTTGTGTCTGACAGCCAAGATGCTCAAGTATTTTCATTGTAGCATCAATATCAAGAAGCCGCGGACAGTTTTTTATTGTGCTTTTTGTTTCGCATAAAAGCGTGGCGGCAAGAATGGGAAGTGCACTGTTTTTTGCACCCTGCACCGTAATTTCACCCGAAAGCCTTCTTCCGCCCTCTATTACATACTCACTCATTTCTTCACCCTTCCGTCATAAAAACTTCAGTTTTATTTTATGAGGGTGAATTTGTCCTTGTTACCCCACGGCAAAAGGGCTTATTTTATCAGAGAATAAACATTGTTATAGATTTTTTTCTGTGCATCGGTTATTGCCATATTTCTCGCACACTGTCCCATACGGATAAACTTTTCTCTGTCGAGAAGAAGCTCGTTTATAACATCAATGAGTCTGCGAGAATTAAAGTCCTTCTGTTCGCATACCATAGCCGCACCGTTATTCACAAGTGACAGTGCATTATAGTACTGGTGGTTTTCAGTGGCATAGGGGTACGGAATAAGATATGATGCCTTACCGAGCACCTGTATTTCAGCAAGCGAGGATGCACCCGCACGGCTGATAACAAGGTCTGCCGCCGCCATATATGTTGCCATATCGTAGATATATTCCGATATATGAAGATTGGGATATTTTTCCGTATCAATACCCGCATTCTTAAGCTTTTCGGGTATTTCTCTTCCGTTTTGTCCGTAGCCGTGGATTATTTCTATATCCTTACGGCAGAATTCCTTTATAACATCGCACATAGCGTCATTGATTGCCGCAGCACCGAGACTTCCTCCCGTGGCAAGAATAACACATTTGTCCTGTGCAATGCCCAGTTTTTTTCTGGCTTCACTCTTTTCGGCTGTGAGAATTTCTTTTCTCACGGGAAGCCCCGTCACTGTGACGGGATTTTTGCTTTTAAGATATTTCCCCGCATCTGCATCTGTGAGCATTACCGCATCAACATATTTTGCAAGAGCGATATTTGTTTTGCCGGGGAAAGCATTCTGCTCGTGTATTGCAGTTTTTATGCCCATTTTATGAGCAGTTCTTATAACCGGCCCACTGACATATCCGCCGAAGCCCACTGCAACATCGGGACTGAACTCCCTTAACAGCTTCTTACACTGTCCTGTTACAAAGAGAAGCTTTCTGAGAGTTCCCAGATTATTTATGACGGCACTCGGAGAAAAAGAGCGTTCAAAGCCGCTTATATCAATAGTGGCAAAGCCGAAGCCCGATTTCGGAACAAGAGTTGCCTCAAGTCTGTCCTTTGTACCTATAAAAAGAATATCCGCTTCGGGATGCTGCTTCTTTATTTCCTGTGCGAGAGACAGTGCGGGGTTTATGTGTCCGCCCGTACCGCCTGCGGCAATTACAACTTTCATATTTTGTCTCCTTAAGGTCAGACTTTTCTTGTTCTTGAGCTTCGTGAAATGCTCAGCAGTATTCCGATTTCAACAAGATTTACAATAAGTGCCGTTCTGCCGTAGCTGAAAAACGGCAATGTAATACCTGTATTGGGGATAAGGTCCGTTGCAACACCTATATTGAGAAATACCTGAATTGCAAGCTTGAAGGAAATTCCGAAGGAAACCAAAGCCCCGTATCTTGTGGGAGAGTTGACTCCGATTACGATACCTCTCCATATCATAAGTGCAAAAAGAATTATAATGGCGACACCGCCGATAAAGCCCAGCTCCTCAACAACGATTGAGAAAATCATATCGTTCTGAGGCTCGGGAACATAGTTGTATTTCTGAACGGACTGACCGAGGCCTTTTCCGAAAAATCCGCCTGAGCCTATAGCATAAAGTGCCTGTGTGGTCTGCCAGTCTGCACCCGTGATATCGGGATTTGGATCAAAAAAGGTAGTTATTCGTGCAAGCATATATTCCTTTATAAGTCCCGTTGCAAAGGCTATGGGGATGAGAAGAATTACGGCTACCACAAAAACACCTATCCATGTCCAGCGTATTTCACCCACAAAAAGCATTACCGCCGCCACAAGTCCCAGAATTATTGCACCCGAAAGATGTGAACCTACAAGAACAAGACCTACATAAGCGAGAATAATAACAACGCATTTTGCAACAGGAATAAAGGATTCATTGATAACCGTTTTTCCCGTCAGCTGATTTATAAACTCCTTTGCAACCTGACCTGCCCTGAAACGTGCCTTGAAATTCTTTTTGCTTACCATTTTGTCGTGGTCATTATGAAGAATGTACGCAAGCGTCAGTATAAGAGCAAGCTTTGCAACGTCAGAGGGCTGAAAGCTGAAGCCTCCGAGACTTATCCAACGCTTTATGCCGTCCTCCTCTTCACCCGAGTCTCCGATAAAAAGAACGAGAAACAGCGTTATCAGTGAAAATGCACTGCCAAGATATGCACCCGGAACCATAAAAAGACGGTAATTGATTTTTGCTACAAAGACCATCAGAAGAAGACCTACAACCGCACCGAGAAGCTGTGCGGTAAAGTAAGTATCGGGAGCATTTCCCTTGGAATATGCATTGGGATAACTTGCGGAATAAAGCATAACAAGGCCTGTTACAAGTGTTATGAATAACAACGCGAACAAGCGTGTATCAAAGGCACCCTGTGCAAAAAGACCGCCCTGTGAGTCCACATAACTGCCCAGAGCACTGCCGTGCCATTTCTTACTGATTTTTCCGAACATCAGAAACCACCCTTCCCCGAGACAAGCACGGGAGCATAAATATTATACCTTGATTTTAACAGTGTAAAGTTTTAAGCTTTACTGAAGTCTGCCGAACCAGCATAAAGCAACCGCCGCGGCAGAGCCGATAATTGTGACAAGTGTAAACACTTTACAAATCTTTTTTTCACTCCACTCACTCATTTCATAATGATGATGAAGAGGAGCCATTTTGAAAAGTCTCTTGCCGTTATGGGTTTTAACATAGAATATCTGTATAATATCGGAAGCAAATTCAGCAACATATATGCATCCGATAAGAACTATAAGCCAAGGAGAGTCAAGGGAGAAGGCAAGCATTGAAACCATACCGCCAAGGAAAAGTGCACCTAAATCTCCCATAATGACCTTTGAGGGATTCCAGTTCCACATAAGAAAGCCTATAAGGGCTCCGAAAAGTGCGGTAGCGATTACAGAAAGCCCTGAAAAGCTCATAATTACGGCACACACTGAAAACGCAATACACGCAACCGCCGTAACGGATGAGCATAAGCCGTCAACACCGTCCGTAAAGTTTACTGCATTTACAGTGCAATATATTGCAATAAAGCCGAGAGTCCAGAATATTACCGTATTTTCCCATATGCCGAGATAGGGAATAAAGATGTAATTCACACCGCATCTGTGCAAGGTGAAAAGATATACTGCTATTACAAGCACCTGAAGACCTGTTTTCTGAAGCTCCGTCAGACCGAGGTTTCTCTTTTTCACGACCTTTATATAGTCGTCAATGAAGCCTATAAAGGAAAAAGCAAGTGCCATCATTATACCTGCGGCAATTTTAATATATACCACATTTTCGGGACGGGAGTTTCCTGAAAGAAGAAGATTGCCCCCAAGCAGTCTGTCTGTAATAAGCACCAATGCGACGGCTGCAATAAAGCCTGAAATAATGAGAATACCGCCCATGGTGGGTGTTCCCTGCTTCTTTTTATGCCATGACGGGCCGATGTCAAGAATTTCCTGACCGAATTTAAGCTTATGAAGCCACGGAACAACGGCAAAACCAAGCAGATATGAAACGGCAAAGCCGACACCCGCACACAAAAGCAATGCTACCCACAATTCCATTTTTCATCTTTCCTTTCAGATTAATTCAAGTATTTTTTTATTATTTCTTCATCACTGAAATATATTTTTTTATTACCGGTAAGCTGATACTGCTCATGCCCCTTACCTGCAACAAGAACAATATCACCTTTGTAACAAAGGTCAAGAGCATATTTTATTGCCGCTTCCCTGTCACCGATATAAATTGTACTATTTATATTATTTATACCATTAATAATATCCTGTGCGATGGCATAGGGCACTTCATTTCTCGGATTATCATCCGTAACAACGGTAAAATCACAATACTCGGATGAAATTTTACCCATTATTCCTCTTTTTTCTGCATCACGGTTGCCTCCGCAGCCGAAAACACAGATGAGCCTTCCTTTTTTCATACGGTGAAGCTCCTTTAACACCGCTTCAAGTGCTTGGGGAGTGTGAGCAAAATCAACATACACATCCCTTTTACCGTCAGAGAGCCTCTGAAGTCTACCCTTAACCGACGGAAGCGTTTTTAATGCGGGAATAAGCTTTTCCGAAGGAAAACCCAGCATATGAGCTCCGCTTAAAGCCATCATGGCATTATAAAGGGTTATTTCACCGAAGCCTTCCGTTTCAACAGTTGTGCTTTTGCCGTCAGCACAAAAACTGCAGATTACAGCAGCCTTATTTATTATTACATCATTTACACAGTAGTCTGCAAAGGGGGATTTTGCCGAAAATAAACGGGTGTTATCACTTATTCCGAGAAATTTTTCATAGTCGGGAGTGTCCATATTTATCA
Organism: Acutalibacteraceae bacterium; assembly: GCA_045590915.1. Taxonomy (GTDB): domain Bacteria; phylum Bacillota; class Clostridia; order Oscillospirales; family Acutalibacteraceae; genus RUG806. Next base: position 6,661 of record JAZNRX010000049.1, read on the forward strand.
AGGCATTTTTACAGAAACCAAAAAGCGTTTTCTTCGCATTTATATAATTTTCCCTGTTTTTGTGATAATCAAGATGATCGTGCCCTATATTTGTGAGAATTCCCAAAGAAAACCGTGCGGGGAATATCCGTTTCTGCACAAGAGCCTGTGACGAGACCTCGCAAACACAATATCCGATACCCTTTTTTCTTATTTTATCCAGTTCATAAAAGAAATCCTCACACAAGGGTGTTGTATACGGGAATGATACATCCGATCCGTCATAAATGCTTCCGAGAGTGCCGATAACCGCACAACGCTCCGAGCAATTTTCAATAAGGTGCCTGAGATAGTGCGAAACCGTTGTTTTTCCGTTTGTCCCCGTAACTCCCGTAAGAATAAGCTTTCTTTCGGGATGGCAGTAAAAAGCACTGACAAGCCTTCCGAGAGACTCCGATGCATCCTTTACTCTTATTACAAAAGGACTGCACTCATTTTTGTCGGATATTACGGCAACGGCACCTTTTTTCAGAGCCTCATCCGCAAAGCAGTTACCGTCAACATTATTACCGCAGACGGCGACGAAAATATTTCCTTTTCTGACTCTTTCAATCACCTGTGTGATACCTGTAATCTCAACATCCTCAATGCCATCTTTTTTTATTCCGGCATCTGTCAGCAAGGAAAAAAGCTTCAGAAAAACACCTCAGAATATTTTGGTTCAGTTTTCTTCCTGTATTTTAGTCTGAAATACCGCTGGTCTTGAAATATACAGTAATGATACTGCCAAGCTCCAGCTCGGTTCCTTCAACATATTCCTGCTTATAGGCAACAACCGAATCGCTTGAGAAGGAGCTTCCTGAAATTCTTATATTAAATCCGCGGTTTACCGCAACCTGATTTGCCTGAGAAACGGTGAGCCCTGAGAAATCGGGAACCATAGCGGTTTCTTTCTTATCCGTTTCGGTTGTATAAAGAACGATTACACCGTTTGCGGGAGTTGAACGTCCTGCCTCGGGTGACTGAGAAATAACAGTATCACCGTTTCCGATAACCCTCACATTATGCTCGGTATATGCAAGCTCTGATTTTGCCTGCTGAACGGTTTTACCCACCATATCGGGTGTGGGCTCCGAAAGCTTTGCAAGCTCCTGCTCGGTATATGAAGGCTCAACTCCGAGATAAGGAAGAACCTTTGAGAACACCTCGCCTGCAACGGGAGCGGCAATATCACCGCCCGAATATCTTGCTCCCTTGGGATTGTCTATAACAATAACCACGGTAATACGGGGATCATCCGCAGGAGCGAAGCCTGCAAAGGATGCGATATATGCAACCTCTTCAATACCTGTTTTTTCACTGGTGCCGGTTTTTCCCGCAACATGATAGCCGGCTACATAAGCGTTTGAGCCCGTACCTCTTTTTACGACCTCTTCCATATAGGATTTTACCGTATCGGCAGTGGACTGAGAAATAACCTGTCTTTTTACCGTGGGAACTGTTTCGGAAATGGTATTTCCCGAATCATCAACGGTTTTCTGCACTATATAAGGCTTCATAAGCTTTCCGCCGTTACCTACTGCACTTATTGCCGCCGCAACCTGAATGGGAGTAACCTGATTTGACTGTCCGAAGGATACACTGACAAGGTTTGAATTTGTGAATGATATTTCGGGAGAGTGATATGTAACGCCTGCAACGGGAGAGCCCTCACCGGGGAGGTCAATTCCTGTTTTTTCCGTAAAGCCGAAAGCATCAAAATATTTATAGAACAAATCAACGCCTAATTTCTGACCTACATAAACAGAGAAGGTGTTACAGGAATTTACAAGAAGCGTCATGGGAGTTTCAACTCCGTGACCAATGGGGTTATAGTCCTTGACCGTTCTGTCCCCTACAGTTATTGTGCCGTGACAGTTATAGGATGTGTTTTCATCAATAACACCCTCTTCAAGAGCACCTGCAACAAGAAATACCTTGTAAACGGAACCTGAATAATAGAAGTCAGCTATTGCCTTGTTCTTCCACTGATTGAGACGGGCGTTTTCTTTTTTCTTGCTCTTTTCTTCGTCATCCTCGGTTTCTTCTATATCCTGTCTTGTCTTTTCGTCATATATGTCGAAGGGACTGTTGGAATCGTAATCGGGAACATTACTCATACCAAGAATAGCTCCTGTTTTCGTGTCCATTACAATTCCGTAAACATTGTCGGCATTATGCTCCTCATATGCTCCGAGAAGTGCTGTACGAAGCACGGTCTGAACCTCATTATTCAGTGAAAGAACAAAGTTTTCACCGTTTTTCTCATCATATATAACCTTATTATTACTGTCCAGCTCATTTGAACGGGCATCCTCAAGGGTAAATATCTTTCCGTCAACACCGGTAAGCTTTCCGTCATAATAATTTTCAAGTCCGTAAAGACCGTTTCCGTCAGTTCCGGTAAAGCCGATTACAGTTGAAGCCAATGTGCCGTCGGGATAATATCTTTTGGTATCGGGATCCGCATTTATGATATTACCCAGCTTGTTTTCGCTGACATATTTCATCATAGCGGACTTTTCCGCATATTCAACCTCGCTTTTTATCATAACATAATTGGCATTTATGTTATTTTCGATTTTAGCTCTGACCTTTTCCTCATCAAGATGGAGAATTTCACTGAGTCCCTTTATGACAAGCTCCTTCTCCTCACCGCCGTCCTCCTTATCAATATTATAAGGAACCGCCTTGATGAGCCATACCTTTGCACTCTGTGCTATTACATTCATATCGGAATCATAAATCGTACCTCTTGATGAGGGGATTACCGAATCGTCATACTGCTGGCTTTCGGCAAGCCTTCTGTATTCCTCACCCTTCAGTATTGTCAGATAACCGAGCCTTGAGGTCAGAACAACAAGAAATATAAAAAATACAACATATAATCCGATTACGGCTCTTTTGGCACTTACGGAATTTCTTTTCATATCGCTTTTTTTAATCATTAAACAGGACTTCCCCTTCCGACAAGCTTATATTAAGTACGTTCAAGCCGTAATTTACAGGATAAAAATGTATTTCTCTCCTGTTTTTTATGCCGACTTAAACACCGACAAGGGCGAAAATATTTCGCCCCTGTTTTTTAATCAATATCAGGACGGACCTCGGTAAAATAAAAAAACACGGTTAATACCTCAATTTTATATATGCATCAGTCCGTCATAAGTATGCATATTTTATCTTTTTATAAGACCGCCCGATGAATAGATAACACTGTCCCCTTCGGAAAGGTCAATGCACTCGATCTGATAATTTTCAACTCTTGTCATACCGAGCACCTCGGTTGCATAGTTATCAATAAAGGCAATGCCCGTAATTCCGTTGAGAGCGGCATTAAGGCGGATATTCTCGGACTTTTTGATTTCAAGCTCCGGTTCAAGTGTGTGAATTTCGCGGGCAAGCTCATAATTTTTTGCACCGGCGGCAATCTGCATTGTTATAAATGAAAATATAACACATGCAAAGATAACCAGAGCCGCTGTCTTCCGAAGACCTGTCTTCTCCTGTATTTTTATTTCTTCTGCACTGCGGGGCTCAACTCTTTTTATATCTCCGCGTTTTTCTTCCTTCGGCTTTCTCTGAGGAGCGGCATTGCCCTCGTTTACAAAGCTGTCAAAATCATATTTAACGGCATATGTCTTATCCATATCCTTTTGTCTCCTTGTTTATTAATCCTTTTTCGGAACTTATCTCAGCTTCTGAATACTGCGAAGCCTTGCACTGTGGCTTCTGGGATTTCTTTCAAGCTCCTCTTTCGAGGGAGCCATTGACTTGAAAGGAAGCCTTCCTCTCGGAGTGTTACCGCACACACATACAGGAAAATCCTTGGGACAGGTGTAGCCCTCCGAAAAGCCTCTGAACAGATTTTTAACCGTTCTGTCCTCAAGGGAATGGAATGTGATTATACTGAGAATTCCGCCTGTTTTAAGCATTTCAAACATCGTTTCAACGGAAGGAGCAAGGTCGCGGCTTTCACCGTTTACCTCAATTCTCACTGCCTGAAAAACTCTTTTGGCGGGATGCCCGCCTTCTCTTCTTGCCCTTGCGGGAATTCCGTCCTTTATTGCTTCAACCAGCTGAAAGGTTGTTTCAAAGGGTTCTTTTTCTCTTCTCGAAACAATTATTCTTGCAATGCTTTTTGCGAATTTTTCCTCACCGTAACAACTAAAAATCCGCATAAGCTCCTTTTCGGAATAGTTATTAATGACATCCCTTGCACTCATTCCCTCTTTACTCATTCTCATATCAAGGGGAGCGTCGCTTCTGAAGGAAAAACCTCTTTCGGGTGTATCAAGCTGAAAGGAGCTGACTCCGAGGTCTGCAATAATTCCGTCAAAGCCCTCAATTCCCAGCTCCGAGGCAACCGCCTTTATTTCACTGAAATTTCTGTTGACTATTGTCACATTCTTATATGAAGCAAATTTCTCTCTGAGATTTTTTATGGCATCGGGATCTCTGTCAAAGGCAATCAGTCTTCCATTTTCGGAAAGCCTGTCCGCAATTTCCTTTGAATGACCTCCGCCGCCTGCGGTACAGTCCGCATAAATACCGTCAGGATTTATATCAAGCGAATCGACTGTTTCATAAAACAGAACAGGTATATGTTCAAACTGCATGCAACTGTCTCCTTATCAATAGGGAAGATCGGGGAAGTTATCGGGCTCGACCTCTTGCTCTCCGCCAAGCTCACGGTACATATCAGCATCCCATATTTCAAGGTGATTTGCCTCACCGGTAAGATAAACCGTGCTTCCGAGGGATGCATACTCTATATAGTCGGAGGGAATAGTAAATCTGCCCTGCTTATCAAGTGAAAGATGTCTTGCGGCTCTTGTGACAACCCTTGCCTTCTTTCTGCCTTCCTTGGTGCTTGCAAGAAGCCTTGCATGTCTTAATATCTCGTCAAAATTTTCCTTGTCATAAATTGAGATACAGCCGTCGGGAGATTTGAACAGGACAAATTCGGGAGAGAGAAATTCCCTGAATCTCGGCGGAACTATAAGACGGTTTCCGTTTTCAAGATTATGCTTTGATACACCGAGAAAATTAAATGCCATTGTTCATCCTCCTTTCGCAACCCAATTTACTACCTTTATACGCCAATTCACTCCATCGAGTGACCTTATTATATTATACAAATCCTTAAAAATCAAGGGGTTTGAGCGATTTTTTTATAAAAAATAAAAAATTTTTTCAAACACCGTAAAATGTACCTGATTTTCGACATTTTTGTGTTGTATTTTCACATTGAAACTCAATACACTGTTATGGGCTGCCTTTAACGGCAGACAAAATACCCCAAATCTACGGAGGAATACTTATGAAAAAATTTTTCGCACTTTCCCTTTCACTCGTGCTTCTGAGCACGGCATTTTCATCCTGCACCGGCCCTGTAACCGAAACCACCTCGCAACAGTCCGAAACCACCCTTGCGGCAACACAGCAGACAACTGAAAGCTCAGCCGACACCTCATCGGATTTCAGTGAAAGCACAACAGTCGGCACTTCTGAAACAACTGCCGTTTCAGAGGAAATCACCACCGAGACCTCTGCCGTTTCCAACGAAGAGGATATAATTTTTGTGGGATAAAATGCCTTTTTCCGAGCGACTTTTATATGTGAGTTTTGCATAAATCACAAAACATAAATTTATCTCTTTTACACAAACTTCACACTGACAAATTATTGCCGCTCAAAGCTTCGGAATTTTTGTTTTTTAAACAAAATTTTCCCTGTAAAAACAATGCAATATGTAAAATTTAAGAAAGTTGACATTTAATCACTTTTCCGGTTGACAAAAAGCCTCTCCCGTGTTAAACTATTCGGAGACAAAAATAAAGAATATTTTTATACAGGCATATAAGACACATATTATATATGTGCCGCCGGGAAAGGAAAAAATATGACCGCTTCAACCAAGGCAAAGGTAATAGGTTTGTCAGCGCAATCCGGTATCAATACCGGTACAGGTGATGTTTTCTCTTCTCTTGGTATCGACGAAATTTTCAACAATTCCGAATATGCTGTTTTTCCCGGTTTCTGTGATGTGCATGTGCATTTTCGCGAACCGGGATTTTGTTATAAAGAGGACATAAAAAGCGGCTCCCTTTCAGCCGCACGCGGAGGCTATACCTCGGTATGCACAATGCCGAACCTCTCCCCTGTCCCCGACAGCAAGGAAAATCTGAAAATACAGCTTGATGCAATAGAAAAGAACGCAGTCATAAATGTTTATCCGTATGCCGCCATCACCGTCGGAGAAAAAGGCGAGGAGCTTTCGGATATGGAAGGACTCAGTGAAAATGCAATAGCTTTTTCCGATGACGGCAAGGGCGTTCAGTCTGACGACATGATGAGAGAAGCTATGCTGAAGGCAAAAAAGCTGGGAAAAATAATTGCCGCCCACTGCGAAGTAAACGACCTTCTTGAAGGCGGATATATTCACAAGGGTGAATACGCCGAAAAGCACGGCCACCGCGGAATATGTTCAGAAAGCGAATGGAAACAGATTGAAAGAGACCTGCAGCTTGTCAGAGAAACGGGATGTGCTTACCACGTATGCCACATTTCAGCAAAGGAAAGCGTTGAGCTTATCCGTCAGGCAAAAAAGGAAGGTCTTGATGTAACCTGCGAAACAGGTCCCCACTATCTTGTGATGAGCGATAAGGACCTGAAGGAAGAGGGCAGATTTAAGATGAACCCTCCCCTTCGTGACGAGACGGACAGACTGGCACTCATAGAGGGCATAAAGGACGGCACCATTGATATGATAGCAACCGACCATGCACCTCACTCAGAGGAAGAAAAGTCAAGAGGTCTTGAAAAAAGTGCATTCGGAATTGTAGGTCTTGAAACCGCATTTCCCGTAATGTACACACATCTTGTAAAAACAGGTGTCATAACACTTGAAAGGCTTATTGAGCTTATGTCGGAAAACCCTCATAAGAGATTTAAGATAAAGCCCGACGGCTATACAGTGTGGAAGCTGACGGAGGAATTCACGGTAAATCCCGAGGACTTCCTTTCAAAAGGCAGAGCAACTCCCTTTACAGACGAAAGACTCACGGGAGTGTGTATGCTTACGGTTTCCGGCAACAAAACAGTTTATAAACACAGTGATATATAAGGAGAGAGATTTATGGCAAAAAGAACAGACATCAAAAAGATTATGATTATCGGCTCAGGCCCCATAGTTATCGGTCAGGCTGCTGAATTCGACTATGCGGGCACACAGGCTTGTCTTGCCCTCAAGGAAGAAGGCTATGAGGTAGTTTTGTGCAACTCAAACCCTGCAACAATAATGACCGACACCATTATTGCAGATAAGGTTTATATGGAGCCTCTCACGCTCGAATACATAGCAAAAATCCTCCGTTTTGAAAGACCTGATGCAATACTCCCCGGAATCGGCGGTCAGACAGGTCTTAACCTTGCAATGCAGCTTGAAAAGAAGGGCATTCTCAAGGAATGCGGCGTTGAGCTTTTAGGCACAAGCAGTGAAAGCATTGAAAGAGCAGAGGACAGAGAGCTTTTCAAGGAGCTTTGCCAGTCCATCGGCGAGCCTACAATTCCCTCCGAAATCACATACTCACTTGAAGAAGCAAAGGAAGCAGCCGCAAGAATAGGCTATCCCGTTGTTCTTCGCCCCGCATTTACTCTCGGCGGTACAGGCGGCGGCTTTGCTTACAATGAGGAAGAGCTTGAATTTATCGGTACAAATGCCTTCAAGCTTTCTCCCGTGCATCAGGTTCTCATTGAAAAGAGTGTCAAGGGCTATAAGCAAATTGAATTTGAGGTTATGCGCGACTCCAACGACCACGCTATCACAATCTGCGGAATGGAAAACATTGATCCCGTAGGTGTTCATACAGGCGACTCCTGTGTTGTAGCTCCCATCATGACACTCAGCAAGGAAGACGAAAAGATGCTGAACGATTCAGCTATCAAGCTTATCAAGGAGCTTAAAATTGAAGGCGGCTGTAACGTACAGTTTGCACTCAATCCCAACTCCTCCGAATATTATCTTATCGAGGTAAACCCCAGAGTTTCCCGTTCATCCGCACTTGCTTCAAAGGCATCAGGCTATCCCATTGCACGCGTTACCGCAAAAATTGCAGTAGGCATGGCACTTGAGGAAATTCAGATTGCAAACACAAATGCGGCATTCGAGCCAAGACTTGACTATGTTATCGCAAAGCTTCCCCGCTTCCCCTTCGACAAGTTTGTTCAGGCAACAAATAAGCTTGGAACACAGATGAAGGCTACCGGTGAAATTATGGGTATCGGCTCAAATCTCGAGGAAGCACTTCTCAAGGGTATCCGCTCACTCGAAATCGGTGCAAACCACATCTACCTTTCAAAATTCGACAATATGAGTGTTGATGAGCTTCTCGAATATGTATCGGAATTCCGTGCAGACAATATCTTTGCCATAGCAGAGCTTCTTTATCACGGTGTTTCAATCGAAAAGCTTCACGAAGTAACAATGATAACACCCTACTTCCTTCAGGCATTCAAAAACATCATTGATATGGAAGAGCAGCTTCGCGTACGCAAGGATGCTGACATTCTCACAGCCGCAAAGAAGATGGGCTTCGGTGACAAGTATATTGCACGCCTTTGGAAATGCACGGAGCTTGATGTCTACAATATGAGAAAGGAGCTCAATCTCTTCCCCGTCTTCAAAATGGTTGACACCTGCCATACAAATGCATATATCCCCTATTTCTACTCCTCATATACAGGTGAAAACGCATCAAGACTTACGAACAGAAAGAAGATTATCGTTCTCGGCGCAGGCCCCATCCGTATCGGTCAGGGTGTTGAATTCGACTATTCAACCGTCCACGCCGTTATGACAATAAAGAATGCAGGCTATGAGGCAATAATCATTAACAACAACCCCGAAACAGTTTCAACAGACTATACAACTGCGGACAAGCTCTATTTCGAGCCTCTCACTCCCGAGGATGTTATGAACATCATCGAATTCGAAAAGCCCGAGGGTGTTATAGCATCGCTGGGCGGACAGACCGCTATCAATCTTGCTCAGCCTCTCTTTGACCGCGGAGTAAAGATTATCGGTACAGACTGCGAGGCTATCGACCGTGCAGAAGACCGTAACGCTTTCGAAAATCTTCTTAACGAGCTTAACATCCCCCGTGCAAAAGGTAAGGCTGTTACAAAGCTTGAGGACGGAATTGCGGCTGCCGCAGAAATAGGCTATCCCGTGCTTGTTCGTCCCTCCTTCGTTCTCGGCGGACGTGCCATGCAGATAGTTGCAAACGAGGAGCAGCTGCGCCACTACCTCAAGACAGCCGTTGAAATCGACGAGGACAAGCCCGTTCTTGTTGACAAATACATTCAGGGCCGTGAGGTTGAGGTTGACGCCATCTGCGACGGTATTGACGTATTTGTACCCGGCATCATGGAGCTTATCGAAAGAACAGGTATCCATTCAGGTGACTCAATAAGCGTTTATCCCACTTTCTCCGTTTCGGACAAGGTAAAGGGCACGATTTTACAGTATGCAAAGAAACTGGGACTCGGTATCGGCATTGTAGGCCTTTACAACATTCAGTTCATCGTTGACGATAATGACGATGTTTATATCATCGAGGTTAATCCCCGTTCCTCAAGAACAGTTCCCTTCCTTTCAAAAGCAACAGGCTATTCACTTGCCGATATTGCAACAGAAGTAATTATGGGCAAATCCCTCAAGGAACAGGGCATCTTCGGAATTTATCCCGAGGAAAAGAAGAGATGGTATGTAAAGGTTCCCGTATTCTCATTCTCCAAAATTGCAGGCCTTGATGCATACCTTTCTCCCGAAATGAAGTCCACAGGCGAAGCAATCGGCTATGATGACAAGCTTTACCGTGCAGTTTATAAGGCACTTCAGGCAGCAGGCATGAAGCTTCAGAATTACGGCACAGTATTTGCCACTATTGCAGACAAGGACAAGGAAGAAGCACTTCCCCTTATCCGCCGCTTCTATAACCTCGGCTTCAACATTGAGGCTACCGAGGGCACTGCCGAATTCCTCAAGTCACACGGAATAAGAACTCACGTTCACAAGAAGATAAGCGAGGGCAGCACGGAAATCATTGATGCTATCCGTCAGGGACATATAGCTTACGTAATCAACACAAGAGATATAGGCTCCTCTGGACCTCTCAGTGACGGACACGAAATCAGAAGATATGCAACAGAAAACAATATCACCCTCTTTACTGCACTTGACACTGTCAGCGTTCTTCTTGACGTTCTTGAAGAAACAACACTTTGCATCTCCACTATTGATGCTTAAGGAGAAAAAATGAAACAGAGTTTATTCACAATAAAAGAGAACACTCCCCTCACCAAAGACGTATATCTCATGCGTCTTGAGGGGGATACCTCAGAAATCACATCACCGGGACAGTTTGTAAACATAAAGCTGGACGGATTTTTCTTAAGACGCCCCATTTCCGTAAACGATGTTGAGGGCAATATCCTTACAATCATTTACAAGGTTGTAGGCAAGGGCACCGAGGCTATGAAGGAAATGAATGAAGGTGCCGTGCTTGACATACTCACGGGACTGGGAAACGGCTATGACACCTCCCTTTCAGGCGAAAGCGTGCTTTTGGTCGGCGGCGGCGTTGGTGTGCCTCCCCTTTATATGCTTGCAAAAAAGCTTCTCGGGGAAGGCAAGAATGTCAATGTGATTTTAGGCTTCAACACCGAAGGCGAGGTCTTCTTTGAGGAAGAATTCAGGGCTCTCGGCTGTGATGTAACGATTACAACCGTTGACGGAAGCCACGGAGTAAAGGGCTTTGTCACAAATGCACTGGATAAGTATCCCGGTGCAACATATTTCTATACCTGCGGTCCCGAGCCTATGCTGAAGGCTCTTTACAATGCAACCTCCATAGAAGGTCAGTTCAGCTTTGAAGAAAGAATGGGCTGCGGCTTCGGTGCATGTATGGGCTGCTCATGTAAAACACTTTACGGCAATAAGAGAATATGCAAGGACGGCCCCGTTCTTAAGAAGGAGGAGATAATATGGGAAAAATGAGTGTTGAGCTTTGCGGAATAACCCTTGACAATCCTGTTATCCCCGCAAGCGGTACCTTCGGCTACGGCTATGAATTTGCAGAGCTTTACGACATAAATATTCTCGGCACATTCTCCTTCAAGGGAACAACAAGGGATGCACGTTTCGGAAATCCCACTCCCAGAATTGCAGAATGCTCATCAGGTATGATAAATGCGGTAGGTCTTCAGAATCCCGGTGTAGAAAAGGTAATTTCAGAAGAGCTTCCGAAAATGAAAAAGGTTTTCAACAAAAAAGTAATGGCAAATATCAGCGGCTTTTCCGTTGTGGACTATGCCTACACCTGTGAAAAGCTTGACAAATGCGAGGAGGTCGGCTGGCTTGAGGTAAACGTCAGCTGTCCCAATGTTCACGGCGGCGGTATGAGCTTCGGCACATCTCCCGAAGCGGCAGCCGAGGTCACAAAAGCCGTTAAGGCTGTCACAACAAAACCCGTCATCATCAAGCTTTCCCCCAATGTTACCGACATCGTAAGCATTGCAAAGGCCTGCGAGGCAGCAGGTGCAGACGGAATTAGCCTTATAAACACACTTCTCGGTATGAGGATTGACCTTAAAACAAGAAAACCTGTTATTGCAAACAAAATGGGCGGTTTTTCGGGCAGCGCAATCTTCCCCGTAGCCGTCAGAATGGTTTATCAGGTTGCAAACGCGGTAAGTATTCCCGTTGTGGGAATGGGCGGTGTTGCCACTGCAGAGGATGTCATCGAAATGATGCTTGCAGGTGCCACGGCAGTTGAAATCGGTGCACAGAATCTTATTGATCCCTACTGTGCAAGAGACATCATCAATGACCTTCCCCGCGTAATGAATAAATACGGAATTAATTCACTTTCAGAAATTATAGGAGGCGTAAAATAATGGGTAAAGACGTAATTATTGCATGTGACTTTCCGAGCAAGGAAAAGGTAATGAGCTTTCTTGACCTTTTCACAGAGGAGAAGCCCTTCGTAAAAATCGGGATGGAGCTTTTCTACGGCGCAGGTCCCGAAATCGTTAAGGAAATCAAAGCAAGAGGACACAAAATTTTCCTTGACCTCAAGCTTCACGACATTCCCAACACAGTAAAAAAATCAATGGCAGTTCTTTCAGGACTTGATGTTGATATGACAAACCTTCACGCTGCAGGTACAGTGAGAATGATGGAAGCAGCTATTGAGGGCTTGACAAGAGAAGACGGCACACGCCCCATTCTTATTGCTGTTACACAGCTCACCTCCACAGATCAGGAAGCTATGGAAAATGACCTTCTTATAAAAGAGCCCATCGACAAGGTCGTTATGCACTATGCCGAAAATGCAAAGAAGGCAGGTCTTGACGGTGTTGTATGCTCTCCCCTTGAGGCAGAGAAGGTTCATACAGTCTGCGGCAAGGATTTCGTAACGGTTACTCCCGGTGTCCGTTTTGCAGACGGTGAGATAGGCGACCAGAAGAGAGTTATGACTCCCGAGCAGGCAAAACTTATCGGCTCTGACTATATCGTTGTGGGAAGACCTATAACAGCCGCAGAGGATCCCGTTGCGGCATACAGAAGATGCGTTAATGAATTCGTAGGATAAGGAGATTTATTATGGAAGGCTACAAAAGAGAATTTATAAAGTTTCTTGAGGGTGCAGGCGTTCTCAAGTTCGGTGATTTCACAGCAAAAAGCGGAAGAAAAATTCCCTATTTCATAAATGCAGGCGACATCAAGACAGGCGACCAGATTTCAAAGCTGGGTGAATTCTATGCAAAGGCATATTTTGAAAAAATAGGCAATAAGAAAACCGTTCTTTACGGCCCCGCATACAAGGGTATTCCGATAGCTGTTTCCGTTGCCTGTGCTCTTTCAAAGGAAAACCTTGATGTTCCCTTCTTCTTCAACAGAAAGGAAGAAAAGGATCACGGTGAGGGCGGCGTATTTGTAGGCTATAAGCCCGTTGCAGGTGAAGAAATCGTTATTGTCGAGGATGTTATTACAGCAGGAACAGCTATAAGAGAAAGTATGGCAATCCTCTCCTCTCTCAAGGACACAAAGGTTGCCGCTTGCTTCGTTATGGTTGACAGAAAAGAAAAGGGACAGACAGAAAAATCCGCTATGGCAGAAGTCGGCGAAGAATTCGGCTTCCCCGTATACTCCGTAGTTGACGTATATGACATCATTGAATATCTTGAAGAGGATCCCAAAAACAAGGAAAACGTTGACAGAATTAAGGCATATCTTGAAATCAACGGAGCAAAAGCATAAGAGAAAGGAAACAAAAAGATATGAGAAGTCTCATAAGCATTTTTGATTTATCCGTAGCCGAAATCGACCAGCTTATAAAAACTGCAGAGGACATAATTGAAAATCCCGACAATTATGCCGAAAGGTGCAAAAGAAAGAAGCTTGCAACCCTTTTCTATGAACCGTCAACAAGAACAAGACTCAGCTTTGAAGCCGCTATACTTGAGCTGGGCGGAAGTGTTCTCGGCTTTTCGGAAGCAACAAGCTCATCTGCCGCAAAGGGTGAAAGCGTTGCTGACACCGCAAAGGTTATAAGCTGTTATGCAGATATTATAGCTATGCGTCATCCCAAAGAGGGTGCCCCCTTTGTTGCCGCCGAGAATGCTGATGTTCCCGTTATCAACGCAGGTGACGGAGGACACAACCACCCCACACAGACCTTGACAGACCTTCTTACCATTCACCGTGAGAAAGGCAGATTTACCGATTTCACCATAGGCTTCTGCGGAGACCTCCGTTACGGCAGAACCGTTCATTCACTCATAGAAGCACTTTCCCGTTATGAAGGCATTAAGGTTGTTCTCATCTCCCCCGTGGAGCTTCGTCTTCCCTCAAATCTTAAGAAGAAGTACCTCAAGGAAGACAGCTTCATTGAAACAAAGAGCCTTGAGGATGCACTCCCCGAGCTTGATATTCTTTATATGACAAGAATTCAGCAGGAAAGATTTTCTGATTTTGACGAATATCTCAAGCTCAAGGACTCATATTGCCTTGATACAGAAAAGCTTTCCCATGCAAAAGAAAGCCTTACAATTATGCATCCCCTGCCCCGTGTCAACGAAATCAGCGTAGGAGTTGACAAGGATCCCAGAGCCTGCTATTTCAAACAGGCACTCAACGGAAAATATATAAGAATGGCACTTATTCTGAAACTTCTTGAGGAGGCCGAAAAGAACAGTGCTTATCATCCTGTCACAGACTATGTAATTGACAGCTCACTTACCTGTGACAACAAAAAATGCATTACTTCAGTTGAACAGGAGCTTCAGCACAAGTTCCGTCTTACAGACGCCAAAAACGGTGTTTACAGATGCATTTACTGTGAAAGACAGTGCAGTAAAAACTGAAAACAATTCAGGTTTGTGCCTTGACTGAATACATTATTTATGTTAATATAAACAATGTATCAAAGGAACCTGCGACTGACGGAAAAAGTGGAGCACCACAAAGGAGCAGGATATTCCTCAGCCGACCGTCTGGGCACATTTACCGCAAGGTAATTGTGCCCTTTTATTTTTTCAAATATCAAGGAGGTTACAAATGAAAAAAGTCGGAATTGTAATGGGAAGCGACTCAGACCTTCCTATCATTAAAAAAGCAACAGACACATTAAAAGAGCTTGATATACCCTTTGATGTTCATATATATTCAGCTCACCGCACACCCGAAGAGGCGAGGGATTTTTCTCTTAATGCCAGAGAGAACGGCTTCGGTGCAATAATCTGTGCAGCAGGTATGGCTGCTCATCTTGCAGGTGCGGTTGCGGCTAACACAACTCTCCCCGTAATCGGCATTCCCTGTAAATCCTCCGTGCTTGACGGAATGGATGCACTTTTATCAACCGTTATGATGCCTCCGGGAATTCCCGTTGCAACGGTTGCAATAAACGGAGGAGCAAATGCCGCTCTTCTTGCCGCTCAGATGATAGCCATAGAGGACAAGGAGCTGGCAGAAAAGCTTGATGCAAAAAGGAAGGCTGCAGCGGCAGTAATTCTCGAAAAGGACAAAAACGTTCTTTCTCAGCTTTAATAAATAACCCCACGCACAAAAGGAGGAAGACATATGGGCGGATTTTTCGGTGCCGCCTGCAGAACCGATGCTATGAGTGATGTGTTCTTCGGTACGGACTATCATTCACATCTGGGAACAAAAAGTGCAGGTATGGCAGCATACGATAAAAAAATAGGACTTCAGAGAGTTATCCATAACATAAGAAACTCTCCCTTCAGAACAAAGTTTGAGGATATTTTTGACGAGATGGAGGGCTCATCAGCGATAGGCTGTATCAATGACAGTGAGCCGCAGCCCCTTCTCATTCGTTCAAACCTCGGAACATATGCAATATGCATCGTAGGCATCATCAATAATGCCGATGCTCTCATAAAACAATATCTCACCTTTTCAAGCGGTCATTTCGGTGCTATGACAGGCGGAGCAATCAACTCCACAGAGCTTATTGCGGCACTTATAAACCAGAAGAGCAATTTTGTTGAGGGCATCACCTTTGCACAGGACTCCATAGAAGGAACAGCAAACATCCTGATACTCAAGGAGGACGGTGCAATTATTGCCGCCCGTGATAAAATGGGCAGAATTCCCGTTATTCTCGGAAAAAGCGAGGACGGCTATTGTGCCGCATTCGAATCCTTTGCATATAAAAAGCTGGGCTATTCCGATTATAAGGAGCTTGGCCCCGGTGAAATCGTTGAAATCACCTGTGACAGCGTAACAACTCTCAAGGAACCGAAAAAGGAAATGAGAATATGCTCGTTCCTGTGGACATATTACGGCTATTCCACATCTACCTATGAGGGAATAAACGTTGAAATAATGCGCTATAAAAACGGTGAAATTCTTGCAAGAAGTGACAAAGAAAACGGACTTTGCAAGGATATTGACTATGTAGGCGGTGTTCCCGATTCAGGCACACCTCACGCCATAGGCTATTCCAATAAAAGCCATATCTCCTTTGCAAGACCGTTTATAAAGTATACGCCCACATGGCCCAGAAGCTTTACGCCATCCAATCAGAAGGAAAGAAACAGAATTGCAAAAATGAAGCAGATTCCCGTTCATGACCTTATAGAAGGTAAAAACCTTCTTTTCGTGGATGACTCAATAGTACGCGGCACTCAGCTTCGCGAAACCGTTGATTTCCTTTATGACAACGGTGCAAAATCCGTGCATATGCGTTCAGCTTGCCCACCCATTATGTACGGCTGTAAATATCTCAATTTCTCAAGAGCCACAAATGATATGGAGCTTATAACGAGAAGCACCATATATGAGTTAGAGGGTGACGAGGGAATGAAGTATATTGAAGAATATGCAAATCCCTCAACCGAAAGAGGAAAGAAGCTGAGGCATACAATCAGCGCAAAGCTTCACTTTGCATCCCTTGAATTCCAGACACTTGAAGGTCTTTTAGAGGCAATAGGACTTCCGGCAGACAAGGTATGCACATACTGCTGGACCGGTAAAGAATAACAAAAGGAGAATAAATATGGATCACAAAAATTCATTTTCTGCAAGCTATGCGGCTGCAGGTGTAGACATTACTGCCGGTTACAAATCGGTTGAATTAATGAAAAAGCATGTTGCAAGAACACGCAACGAGGGCTGTGTTGATGAGGTTGGCGGCTTCGGCGGCTGCTTCGACCTTTCCTGCATAGCAGGTATGGAGCATCCCGTTACCGTATCAGGTACAGACGGCTGCGGTACAAAGGTAAAGCTTGCAATCCTTATGGATAAGCACGACACAATAGGTATTGATGCGGTTGCAATGTGTGTAAACGACATCATCTGTGTAGGTGCAAAGCCCTTATTCTTCCTTGACTATATTGCCTGCGGCAAAAATGTTCCCGAAAAGATTGCCGAAATCGTAGGCGGTGTTGCAGAGGGCTGTGTTCAGTCAGGTGCGGCTCTCATAGGCGGGGAAACCGCAGAGCATCCCGGTCTTATGCCCGAGGAGGATTATGACCTTGCAGGCTTTGCTGTTGGTGTTGTTGACAAGCCCAAGATGATTGACAACAGCAAAATGGAAGAGGGCGATGTTGTTATTGCTCTTCCCTCAACAGGCATTCATTCCAACGGCTTCAGCCTTTGCCGAAAGGTATTTGATATAGACAACAACAATCCCGAACTTTATGTTGCAAGAGAGGAGCTTGGCGGAAAAAGTATTGCCGAAGCACTTCTCGTTCCCACAAAAATTTATGTAAAGCCTGTTCTCGCTCTTATTGAAAAGGTAAATGTAAAGGGCATTTCTCACATCACAGGCGGTGGCTTCTATGAGAATATTCCGAGAAGCATTCCCGACGGACTTTGTGCTAAAATTGACAAATCCGCAGTTAAGGTGCTTCCCATTTTCGATGTAATTGCAAAATGGGGCAACATTCCCGAAAGAGATATGTATAACACATATAATATGGGCGTCGGTATGAGCATCGTTGTTCCTGCAAATGAGGTTGAAACCGCTCTTTCAACTCTTAAGGAAAACGGCATTGATGCATATGTTATCGGTGAAATCATAAAAGGCGACGAGAAGGTAATTCTGTAATGAGTAAAAATATAGCAGTTCTGGTTTCAGGCGGCGGAACAAATCTTCAGGCTCTTATTGATGCCGGAAAAAGAGGAGAATTGGGTGACGGCAAAATAACCTGTGTAATTTCCTCAAAGGCGGATGCCTTCGCACTTACCCGTGCCGCAAGCAACGGAATAAAAACAAGAACCCTTATAAGAAAAGATTATGCTGATATTGCTTCCTACAGCATCGCCATGAGAAATCTGCTTCTTGAGGAAAAAGCAGATTTAATCGTTTATGCAGGCTTTATGACAATCCTCGACGAAAATGTCTGCGATGCTTTTCAGTATAAAATGATAAATGTGCATCCCGCACTTATTCCTTCCTTCTGCGGCAAGGGATATTACGGACTTCATGTTCACGAGGAAGCCTTGAAGAAGGGTGTCAAGGTATCGGGTGCTACCGTGCATTTTGTTACGGCAGAATGTGATGCAGGCCCCATAATTCTCCAGAAGGCCGTTGAGGTTTCGGAGGATGACACCCCCGAAACACTGCAGAAAAGAATTATGGAGCAGGCTGAATGGAAAATTCTTCCCGAAGCCGTGAGGCTTTTCTGCGATGACAGAATAACTGTTGAAAATAATAAAACATACATAAAATGAACGGAGGATTTCCGGAATGGAAAGAAAGTCACTGGAAAATGAGCTTAATTCACTCTCCTATCACGGCAGAGGAATAATTATCGGCAAAAGTGCTGACGGTAAAAAAGCAGTTACCGCATATTTTATAATGGGAAGAAGCGTCAACAGCCGCAACAGAGTTTTTGTAGCAGAGGGTGATGCTATGAGAACAAAGGCATTTGACGAATCAAAGATGACGGATCCCCATCTTATTATCTACTATCCCGTAAGAGTTCTCGGCAACAAGACCATCGTTACAAACGGTGACCAGACAGATACAATATATGACCTTATGGACAAACAGATGACCTTTGAGCAGGCTCTTCGCACCCGTGAATTTGAGGACGATGCACCCAACTTCACCCCCCGTATTTCAGGTATTATCCACCACGAAAACGGCAAAATGAATTATGCAATGTCTATTCTTAAATCGGCAGACGGTGACGGCAGCTCCTGTCAGAGATATACCTATGCATACGAAAACCCCATTGCAGGTGTGGGAAAATTCATTCATACATATAAGTGTGACGGCAATCCCCTTCCCAGCTTTGAGGGTGAGCCCAAAACTCTTGAGCTTCCCGATGTTGACATTGATACACTGACCGACATCATCTGGAAAAACCTGAATGCTGACAACAAGGTTTCACTTTTCGTAAGATATATTGACCTGAAAACAGGCGAAGCAGACACAAGAATAGTAAACAAAAACGTGTAAGGAGATAAGCTATGAAAGAATTTGAACTTAAATACGGCTGTAACCCCAATCAGAAGCCCTCTAAAATTTTTATGGATAACGGCAATGACCTTCCCATTGAAATTTTAAGCGGCAGACCGGCATATATAAATTTCCTTGATGCCTTCAACTCATGGCAGCTTGTTAAGGAATTAAAGGAAGCAACAGGTCTTCCCGCAGTAACCTCCTTCAAGCACGTAAGCCCCACATCTGCGGCTGTGGGTATTCCGCTTTCTGATACACTCAAGAAGGCTTGCTTCGTTGATGACATTGAAGGTCTTGATGACTCTCCCCTCGCCTGTGCATACGCCAGAGCCCGCGGCACAGACAGAATGTGCTCCTTCGGTGACTGGGTTGCACTTTCCGATATATGTGATGTAACAACAGCTCTTTTAATCAAGAGAGAGGTTTCCGACGGTGTTATTGCACCCGGCTATGAGCCCGAAGCACTTGAAATTCTCAAATCAAAGAGAAAGGGCAGCTATAACATTGTTAAGATTGATCCCGACTATGTTCCCGAGGAAATTGAAAGAAAGCACGTTTTCGGAATTACCTTCGAGCAGGGCAGAAATAATTACAAGATTGACGCTTCCTTGCTTAACAACATAGTGACAGCAAACAAGGACATTCCCGAGGAAGCCGCAAGAGACCTTGTTATCTCTCTTATCACACTGAAATACACACAGTCAAACTCCGTTTGCTATGCATTTGACGGACAGGCTATAGGTGTCGGAGCAGGCCAGCAGTCAAGAATTCACTGTACCCGCCTTGCAGGCACAAAGGCAGACACATGGTTCCTTCGTCAGCACGAAAAGGTATAAAATCTCCCCTTTAAGAGCGAAATAGGAAGACCTGACCGTGACAATGTAATCGACGGCTATATCAACAAAAACGAAGAAGATGTATGTGCAGACGGCATCTGGCAGAAATACTTTACAGTTCAGCCCGAGCCCTTCACTGCAGAAGAAATGAGAGCCTTCCTTGATTCCCGTGACGGTGTTGCTCTCGGCTCTGATGCCTTCTTCCCCTTCTCCGATAACATCGAAAGAGCAAAGAAGAGCGGCGTCAAATATGTTGTTCAGCCCGGCGGCTCAATAAGAGACGACCTTGTTATTGAATGTGCAGATAAATACGGCATGGCAATGGCATTCACAGGTATGCGTTTATTCCACCATTAATTGACGGAGATTTGTAAAATGAAAATAATGGTTGTAGGCGGTGGCGGAAGAGAACACGCCATCATCAAAAAATTAAAGGAAAATTCTGAAATCACCGAAGTCTTCGCACTTCCCGGAAACGGCGGTATCGCAAAGGATGCCACCTGTGTGAATATCGGTGCCACAGATATTGAAAAAATCGTTTCATTTGCAAAGGAAACGGAAATTGATTATGCCGTTGTGGCACCCGACGATCCCCTTGTTCTCGGATGTGTTGACGAGCTGGAAAAAATCGGTGTCCCCTGTTTCGGCCCCCGTGCCGATGCGGCAATAATTGAAGGCAGTAAGGTTTTTTCAAAGAACCTTATGAAGAAATACAATATTCCCACTGCAAAATATGAGGTTTTCAGTGATATGGAAAAGGCTCTCGCCTACCTTGACACTGCCCCCATCCCCACTGTTATCAAAGCTGACGGTCTGGCTCTGGGCAAGGGTGTTATTATTGCATTCACCCTCGAAGAAGCAAAGGCTGCCGTTAAAGCCATGATGCTTGACAAGGCTTTCGGAAAGAGCGGCGACAACATCGTTATTGAAGAATTCCTTGAGGGCCCCGAGGTTTCCGTGCTTGCCTTTACAGACGGCAAAGCCGTAAAGCCTATGGTATCCTCTATGGATCACAAGCGTGCAGGTGACAATGATACGGGACTCAACACAGGCGGTATGGGAACCGTAGCTCCAAATCCCTACTATACAAAGGATGTAGCCGAACGCTGTATGAAGGAAATCTTCCTTCCCACAATAAATGCAATGAACGATGAGGGCAGAACCTTCAAAGGCTGCCTCTACTTCGGTCTTATGATTACAAAGGACGGTCCCAAGGTTATTGAATACAACTGCCGCTTCGGTGATCCCGAAACACAGGTTGTACTTCCTCTTCTTGAAAGCGACCTTCTCACAGTTATGAAAGCGGTTACAGAAGAAAAGCTTTCAGAAACCGAGGTTAAATTCTCGGAAAAAAGTGCCTGCTGTGTAATCACCGCTTCAAAGGGCTATCCCTCGTCCTATGAAAAGGGTTTCCCCATCACCTTTACGGATGAAGCACTTGAAGCTACATATGTTGCAGGTGCAAAAAAGGAAAATGACCGTCTTCTCACATGGGGCGGCAGAGTTACGGGTACAACCGCTGTTGCCGATACGCTTGAAGATGCTGTCAAGGAAGCATACCGTCTTGCTGACGGTGTTAAGTTTGAAGGTGCATACCGCAGATCCGATATCGGTCAGCGTGCTCTTCAGGCTAAATGATAATGGAGGAAATAATTTATGGTTTATCGTATATTTGTAGAAAAGAAGGCGGGGCTTGACAATGAAGCCAAGGGACTTCTCTCTGAAGCCAGAAATCTTCTCGGCATTGAAGCTCTTGAGGATATCCGTCTTTTCAACCGCTACGATGCAGAAAACATTACCGAAGAGCTTTTCAGCTATGCTGTAAAAACTGTTTTCTCTGAGCCTCAGCTTGATAATGTGTCTGAAAATATTGACATCACCGATGCTGTGATTTTTGCGGTTGAAGCACTCCCCGGACAGTTCGACCAGAGAGCAGACTCTGCGGCTCAGTGCATTCAGATTATCTCTCAGGGCGAGCGTCCTCTCATCCGTACAGCAAAGGTTTATGCTCTTTACGGTGCACTTTCCGAAGCAGATATTGAAGCCTTCAAGAAGCACGTAATAAATGCCGTTGAAAGCCGTGAAGCCGAGCTTATGAAGCCCGAAACACTCACCGCAACCTATGCGGCTCCCGAAAAGGTTGACACTGTTACAGGCTTTATTTCAATGGATGAAGCCGCACTTAAGGAGCTTCTTGACGAAAAGGGACTTGCTATGGACCTTGATGACCTTAAGTTCCTGCAGGCCTATTTCAGAGATACTGAAAAAAGAGATCCCACAATCACGGAAATCCGCGTTGTTGACACATACTGGTCTGACCACTGCCGTCACACAACCTTCTCCACACATATAGACAATGTCCGCATTGACGATCCTGCAGTTCAGGCGGCTTATGAACGCTATCTCGCCGCAAGAGTTGAGGTTTACGGTGAGGAAAAAGCCGCAAAGCGTCCTCAGACACTTATGGATATTGCCACAATCGGCGGCAAGACACTCAAAAAAAGAGGTCTTCTTCCCGAGCTTGACGAAAGCGAAAGTCGGAGGCCAAGCG